>CAZDHR010000147.1:0-14906 GCA_964505295.1 uncultured Planctomycetaceae bacterium | reverse complement strand
GGGGCCCCAGCGCACTCACCCTCGGGCCCCAGCGCACGTGCGCTCACGGTATCTGAAGGGGGTAGTACCCCTCATCCGTTGTAGAAGCGAGCCGCCGCGGGAAACGACCGCGTCCAACAAAGCCCGTCACGCGCCCCGGCCGCCGAGGGGCACGCCCTTCGACGCTCGTTCCCAGGCTCCGCCTGGGAACGCACTAACACAAGGCTCCGCCTTGTCCCAGACGCGGGATCCGAGGCAAGCGACCGTGAAACTAATAGACTGTAGGGTGCGTGAAACGCACCATCTGCGCGTGACACAGGAAGTGGTGCGTTTCACTCGCCCTCCGTCGACTGCGAGAAGGCCCGTGAACGGGCCTCGTGGGGTGGCGCGTGTTCGGGAGGCAACCCCGGCGTGAACGCCGGGGCTATCACCGCCTGCGGCGGGAAACGGCCGTGAACGGCCGTGGGACGGGACGGTTCCGCGCCACGGCGGATGGCGCGGTGGTCGAATACGGGGGCACGCGTGCGCTATCGCCCGCCGTGGAAGAGGGGCTCGCGGAGGCGGGCGGCGGTGAGGATGGCGAGGGGTTCTCGGTCGTGGTCGACGACCAGGGCGAGGCTTTCCTGGGCACTGTGCATCCGCATCAGGGCCTCGATGTGGGTGTCGGTGTGCGGGACCTCGAACAGTGGGCGAACCGGCCCGAGCTCGTCGGAAGCGTCAAGCTCCAGATCGATCACCCGGACGTAGCCGATCAGCACGGAATCGCCGTCCGCTTGCTCGACGGGGACGTCGGGGAGTTGCAGGCGCCGGGCCAGCCGGCAGACTTCCTGCTTGCTCATGTCGGCGCGGGCCCGGGGCACTTCGGCCAGGGGCGTGGCGTAGCGGGTCACCGGGTGGTTGGCCACGGCGAAGAGCCCTCGGGCGAGCGCGTACTGCGACGGGTGGAGGATTCCCGCCTCGTGCCCTTCTTCGAGGACGCGTCGCAGCTCGCGGCGGGCGAGCACGAGCCGGGTTTCTTCCGGGGGCTCGCCGACGAGCCGGGTCAGGATCCAGTTCAGTGCCCAGAGCATGGCGCTGATGGGGAAGAAGAGCAGCACGAACAGGAAGAACAGCGGGCCGCCTTTGCGCAGCAGCCGGTTGGGGGCGTGGAGGAAGAGGTTTTTGGGGAACAGCTCCCCGTAGACGAACAACAGCGGCGCCAGCAGCAGTGGGGCGAGCAGCTCGGCCAGGGGGAATTGATCCGTAGCGTTTCCGCCCCCGTACACGACGGCCTGGACGGCCATCACGATCGCCAGGGAGACGAGGTAGTTGGCCAGGTTGTTGCCCACCAGGGTGGTGGCGACGAAGATCGAGGGGTGGTTGGAGAGCCAGACGAACCCCCGGGCGATGAGGTCTCCGCCCAGGGCGTCGATCACCAGCCGCATGCGCGTGGCCCGATAGAACCCGGTCTCGGAGCCGCTGAAGAAAGCGCTGAGGAAGAGTCCGACGGCGGCCAGTGCCAGGGCGATCCAGATCATGGGGCGTCCTCCCGCCCGGCGTCGAGCCGCGTGAGCTCGACCAGGAGCTGTCCGCCTTGCGTGACGTCGATCACCTTGAAATGGAAGGGGCCCCAGCGGCACTCGTCGCCGGGCGTGGGCAGGCGTTCCAGGGCCTCTTGGACGACGCCGGCCACGGTCAGGCTCTTGCTCTCGGGCCGCTCGACGCGGAAGTGCCGCACCAGACGCCACAGGCTGGTCATCCCGGTCACGTGCCAGACGCCGGGCGCGACCTGGCGGATGGGCACCCGGCGCAGCAAGCGCTGGCTGCGGCTGGCCGTGGGGCTGAAGATCGTGTCCAGGACGTCGTCGAACGTGAGGATGCCGATCGTCTCGCCAAACTCGTTGACCACGGCGGCCACCTGCCGGTTGCCTCGCTGCATGGTTTCCAGGACTTCGGCCACGGTGGTGGACCAGGGCACGTAGGCCACCGGCTCGGCGTATTCTTCGAGCCGCTCGGTGGGGATATGGGTTAGTTGCCGCAGGGCGATGGCTCCGGCCACCTCGTCGCTTTCCGGCTCGGTCACCAGGAGGTAGCCGCTGGGCGGGAGTTCGCCCCCGAGGTCGGCGAGGGTGACGGGGGGACGAAACGCGAGGAACTGGGTCCGCGGGCGCATCAGCTCGTCGGCCCGAATTTCCGAAAACGAGACGATCCGGTGGAGCACCGTCTGCTCCTGCTCGAGCAGGGCCGTGTCGGAAGTGGACAGCTCCACCGCCCGTTCCAGATCGCCCACGCGGAGGTACGGCTCCGGCTCGAACGACGGCCAGAGAACCCGCCGCGACACGAGGTTCACCCAACGCAACACGGGCATCACCCGGTCGAGCACCCGGACCGCAACCGAAAGCGGCACGGCGACCAGCGTGGCCAGCGCGCGGGGACGCAAGACGGCCAGGCTTTTGGGGAGCATCTCGCTGAACACGATGATCACCATCAGCGACCCGACGGCGAACGCCCCGGCCTCGGTGGCGTGGCCGACGGTCTTCAGCCCGATGCTGATGATCGAGGCGATGGTGAAGTAGGAGATGTTGGTCACCAGGTTCCAGAAGAGGACGGCGGAGAGCAGCCGGTCGGGCTCGTCGAGCAGCCGGGCGGCGATCCGCTGGGCTCGGTTCCCCGAGGCAAGGCGCCGGCGCTGGTGTCGGTTGAGATAGAACAGGGCCGCCTCGCTCGACGAAAAGAAGGCCGAGCAGAGGATCAAAACCCCCATGGCCACGAGCCAGGCAACGTATGGGCCTAGCACTTGCACGACCGACCCCCTTCAACGCGACGGGCGCTACTGCTCACCGATGGTCGTCCTCCCGGTGGCGACGTCGAACTCGTCGAGCGCCGGGATCAGCATGGCGATGGTCGTAAACCCGTACGCCACGACGATCGCCACAAACGCTAGATGGTTCTGGCTCATGAAGAAGCTGGTGATCGCATAGAACGTGACCAGAGGGCACGCGAAGGAGGCCAGCCCGATGGCCGCCGACGGATTGCGGACCCCCAGCGCCAGATACAACCCGGCGCCGCCAAAGACGATCAGCCCCAGGAACGGCAACTGGGCCTCGAACTGTCCGCTGAAGGCGAGCATAATCCGCATGCAGGTGGCCACGCCGAGGAACAGGAAGAAGACGGTCCCCAGGCTCGTGCCGATCGCGCTTCGCGAGTTTTCGTAGGCCATGCCGGCATGGACCCCGAGCATGGCCGCGAAGCAGTACAGCACGGCCACGCCGACGAGCAGGTAGACGAGTGCTTCCAGGCTGAGGGCTCCGGCGTGCCACAGATAGACGCACAAGAGCATCGGCAGGACGACCATCTCCTTGGTGTTGTAGAAGACGCCGCCGAGCTTGCCGTAGACGAACTCCTTGGGCGTCAGGTCGCTGACCAACAGCAGGTCCAACGCCCGACCGTCCCGCTCGCTGGTCAGCGAGGTGACCGCCTGGGCGTTGACCAGCACCAGGCTCAACAGGAAGAGGGCCGCCAACGCCATCGACCCGCTCCCTTGGGCCAAGGACGTCCCGCCATCGGCCATCCAGTGCAGGCTGACCGCCGAGAGCGCGAACAACACCAGGTAGGCCAGCCGGACGATGAGGATCTTCCGCCCGTACGCCCAGGTCCGGATCTCCCGCCAGATGATCGGGTTGTCCCAGACGTGGCGGGTCCGAGGATCCTTTCGGGCGGAGGTCTCGCGAGGCGGTGCGTGCGAGTCGGCCGGGGCGCGTTCGGGGGCGCTCTCCGGGGGACTCTGCGCGTCGGCGGCGTGCGTCTGGTCCGCGTCGGTCATCCCCTGGGCTGAGGTCTGGGTCGCATCGTGCTCCGCGCCCCAAATGCTCTCTCGACGCCACGTATCCTCCTCCCGGCTCACCGGCTGGGATTCCCGCGAAGGGTTCCACACCCGGACCATGGCCACGGCCAGGCCGTTGAGGACGAGGGAAATCGCGACGGCCACGAGCAGAAACAGGTGGACGGGCGTGCCCAGCGGACCCAACCCCGGCTCGGCCTCGACATAGGGCCGGGTGGCCTCGACGATCGCGTGCCAAGGGCTGAAGCTGGCCGCCCACGCTTCGCAGGAAAGACCGAGCCAGCTATCGAACACCACGCCCGATGCCACGATCCCCCACACGGCCAGCCACAAGACGAGGACCAGCACGGTCATGGCCACGGCCTGGAAGGTCTTCTCACGCCACAGGGCGAGCGTCGAGCCGAGGCTGCCGCAAGCTAGGACGCTGGCGAGCGTTACGGCGAACATGCGGGCGATCTGGTCGAACGAGACGCCCCCGAACAGCGCACAGAGCATGAAAAGCGGGACCGCGGCCACGATCACCACCAGCACGTTGAGCAGGCTGGCCAGGAGCTTGCCCAGCACCAGCTCGCTGTTCGTCAGGTTGGTCAGCAAGAGAAGCACCAGCGTGCGCCGGTCCTTCTCCTGGGCCACGGCGCTGGCCGCCAGCAGGGCCGAAAAGAACACCGAGAGCGCCAATTGCAGGTAGGCAAGGAGCTGGAACAGGGCGCTGCCGAATCGGGCCAGATCGCCCAGGTCGCGGACCAGTTGCGTGCCCGTCAAAACCAGCCAGGCCGTGCTCATCAGAAAGAGGAGCAGCAGGCAGAAGAGCGTACGGGTGATGTAGAGCCGGGGGCGACGTGGTGCAAGGGCCACCTCTCGGGCGAAGACCGGTCCTATGAGCAAGTTGCCTTCTCCCGCATCGGGGGGGTGATTTCAAAATAGGCGAGCTTGTTCCGTTATCATACCACAACCCCTCGCGTGGGAAGAGAGGACGCGGTCCGGATCTGCCCCCTTCGGCAGGAAAAGGTGACAGCCACCAAATTTGGTGAAGATGGAGAAGATAGCGCCTAGCAGAATACGTGGATTACCCAAATTTGGTGGCTGTCACCTTTTCTCGAACTGATATTGCCGCTTGGCCGATGGTCTGGTAAGCACTCCGGCGGACATCGAGTCACACGGGAGCAACCGATGCCGTCGCAATCGGGCGAGTCGCGGCGCGGAAGCCGCCTCTTGGTCATCTACCTGCTCGTGTCGCTGGGGTTGTCGGTGGTGATGACCTGCGCTCGCGACAAGCCGGGCATGACGGTGGTCTATCGAAGGGCGGCCGAACGCTTCCTGCGCGGCGAGCAGTTCTACCGTCCCCAGGAGCAGATGGCCTTCACTTATCCGCCCTTCTTCGTGCTGGCCTACCTGCCGCTTGCCTACCTTCCGGAGGGCTTGGCCCGGTTGACCTGGTACTTCACCAACTTCTGCCTCCTGGGCGTGATTGGGGGGCTCACGTTGCGCATGGCGAGCCCCGTCATGCACGGGAGCGGCCAGGGGGGCAGGAGGCGTGCGTTGGTGGCGTACGGGCTGATCGGCCTCTTGTCGGCCCGATTCCTGATCTCGCCGATCGAGTATCAGAGTCACGACCTGATCGTCTATCTCTTCGTCATGCTGGCGATCCGCGCCTGGTCCGAGAGCGGTGGCCGAGCGGCCGGCGGTTGGGCGGGGATGGCCGCCGCCTGCAAGGCCACGCCGCTGTTGTTCCTGCCGGTCTTTTTGTGGCAGGGCCGGTTTCGCGCAGCGATCGTGCTGACGATGGTTCTCGTGCTGGCGACGCTCGTCCCCGATCTCCTCTCGCCCGACCCCGACGAGCCGTTGTGGGTCCTCTCGTGGCACGCGAAGTTCGTCTCCCACGTCGACGCCGGCTCGGCTCCCAACGCGCAAGGGGCCTGGGCGAGTTGGAACGCGATGAACCAGAGCCTCTCGGGCACGCTGCACCGACTCTGCACGCCGGTCGAGCGAGCCACGAGCGTCCGGTGGGACGTCTGTCTCTGTCCCCTTAACGCCCGACGGATCGAGCTTCTGGCGATCGGCCTGAAACTGGCCGTGCTGGGCCTGTTGCTGGCGATCACCTGGCCGGGCCGACTGGCACGCATGCATCCTTCCGAGCGGGCCTTCTGCACGCTGGGCCAAGGCGGGGCAATCCTCTGTGCGATGCTCCTGCTCTCGCCCATGACCAGCAAGCAGCACTTCTGCGTGCTCTTCGCGCCCGTGAGCTTCTGCGTGGTCGACTTCCTCTACCGACGCCGTGATCCGATCGTGGGCGTGACGCTCGGGGCCATGTTGCTGTTGGGCGCCTTGGCCGGCAAGGACGTGGTCGGCCCCGCGATCCACCGGCAGTTGGCCGCCTACGGCTCGCTGACCCTCTGCACGCTCCTCTGCCTGCTGGCGTGCGGCCACATCGTCGTCTGCCGCGCGCGGGCCAGCCGGCGGAACCGTCAGGATGGGGATCGTCGTTTAACCGCAAGCCGGAGGCGTGCGCGAGTGGGGAAAGCCGGTTGCCGATCGCGCGCGCCGGCGGCTTGCGGCTAAACGAGAGGGACGCCGAAGGTGCTCACCGCAGCCCGACGGGGGCCCAGGAACCCTCCCGGCGATCGCAATATTGCCCCTCTCACCCCACGGAAGTGATGGGCCGCCTTTGTGCGTTCCGATCGAACGGGAAGAAGAACGGCCCGAATGCAAGGTTTTTTTGGCCAACCGTGTCGGACCTGTCGGGGAGAACGCCATCCCCGGTGTAGAGAGACCTTAATCCGGGAGGATGGACCGATGCCCGATGGAACCCGCCGCCGCCGACATACCGGGCCGCTTGCCAAACGCCGCTGGTACGCCGAGCATCGAGCCGCTCGATTCCGCCGCCGATTCGGGCTGAATTGAGGCCGCGCTCGAAGCGTTCGGCCGCTGGAAAGGCTGTTCTACCGCGTCGAGCTACAGACGCGTGTGCGAGGCGGGAATCACGTAAGAGTCGGCGGGCGAAGTGCTCGAACCCGACTGCTCCGGGGTCGACTCGCCCCCCTGCGACGGCGAGTAGGGCTTGGTGCTCCCCGGAAGGTAAGAGGACCCTACAGACGAGCGGTAAGGGCTGGTCCCCGCCGGCGTGTAGCCGGTGTTGCCCGGCTCATACCCGGTCTGGCCGGGTTGGTAGCCCGTGTCGCCCGGATTCCAGTCGGCGGCGCCCGACGTGCTCTGGTAGTCCCCGTTGCGATAGCCGTTGTAGCCGGGGCCGGCGGCGTTTGTCGATTCGGACCTCACCGCGGTGTAAGGGTCGCTCGCCGAAGCACCCGCGTTGTCGCCGTATTGCGACCCGGTGCCGTAGCGCGAGTCGGAGCTGCCCGTGTCGAGGTAGCTGGATCCGCCGGAGGCGTAGCTGCTTGTGCCGCGTGTGGCCGAGTAGCGAGAGTCGGCAGCGGAATAGCTCGCCGAGTTGGGGGCGCTCTGGTATCGCGAATCGAGGCTCTGCGAACTGGTGTTCTGCGAAGTGGCGTAGCTGGGAACGCTGTTGGACGGTTCGGCCGTGCCTTGGGCCGTGGCGGAAGCGTTGGCCTGGTACGATCCGGACGCACCGAGGCTGTATCGGTCGGAGACGGCATCGTAACGCGGAGTGGTCGCGGCGTTGCTTCCGTAGGCCGCGCTCGGCACGCCCGCCTGATAGCCGCGGTCGGCAACCGCGGAGCCTGGACCACTCGACGACCCGTACAGACTGGAGCCCGCGCTTGCCGAGTAGCCGGAGCCGGCCGGCTGAGCATAGGGCCCGTTCTGTGGGGTGATCGCCGGGCTGGCCGAGGCCGCGGAGCCCATGCCGCCGGGCGAACCGGCGGAAGCGGACGAGTACGGGTACTGCTGCGTGCTGGGATAGCTGCCGGGCGACGTGCCGAAGCCGGACGCGGCACCGGCGTATCCGTCTGCTCCCGTTGGGCTGGAGGTGGCCGCGGCATAGCCAGCCCCGGGGGAGGTCGTGTCGGCCGGCGCGGCAAGCTCCGAGGGTCTCGGAGGTTGCGGTATTTCGTCGGACGAGGAGGAGAACGGATTCAGGCTCGAGAGGGACCACGTCGGGACGTGCCAACCGCTCTCGGTGGTCCTACAGCCGGCCAAGAGGAAGAAGGGCAGCACGACGAGCGCGCATCGTGTCACAGAGCTACGCATGGCTACGGTGTCCTTTGGAAAGGGACAGGGCGCGGGAGACGAACGACCTCCGTGTCGCGTTGGAGTCCGGGCTTCCTCTTCCCTGAGGAAGGCGCTTCATGGAAGATTTGTCGGATGTTGCGGCGACCGGACCGAAGCGAAAGCACCGGTTTTTCCGAATTTGCCGGGTCACCCGGTCGGGGAGATCGTTCCACCCCGCACCAAAGGGCCAGACAGATCCCCTTCCCAAAGTTACTGGCCACCGCAACGGGGGCGGATTATAGACGCCCTGGCTAGTGGGTCAATGTCAGTTGCCGTGTGGCCAAGGGGAAAGGGGGCAGACAGGAGGAACGGGAAGCTCGTGGGGCGTGCGAAGGGATCCGTGGGAGGCCGTGCCGAAGCCGGGTGACGAACTGACCCGGATTGTCCTTGAGGATCAGGCCGGCAGATTGCGCAGTGGCCCCAGACTGCCCAGTTTTGCATTCTCCTCCATTTCTCGCTATCGTCGCCCGGCAAAGCGAGCCCGAGCACACGGTCCCCGGTCAACCGTATCGAGACGATCGGTTTGCGCGTGCCGCGGAGCAGGCCCCGGGGTCATGTGGCCGTGTGGGCAGGACCCCCGGCGTCACGTCAGTCCGGCGATCTGCTGAACCAAGAGGACGATCTCGGCCCGTTGCTGAGAGAGGACGGACAGGCCGGAGAGCGCGTTGGCGGCCAACTGTTGGTTCTTGGCCAGGAGGAGGGCTTCCTCGTTCGCGTCGTATCCGTCGGTTTCGGTGATCGCGTCTTCCAGATCGTCTTCGAGGTCGGCCAGGAGATTGGAGGCGGTGGTGACCGCGGCGGTCTGGAAGCCGTCGACGGAGCCTTCGACGCGGGTGAGGTCGGCCAGGGCCTCGTCGACGATCCGGATCGCCTGCGACGTGTTGCCGTCGAGCCCGGACACGTCGCCGCCCGATGCGATCTGGTCGAGCGTGCCGCTGTGCCCCCCGAGCCGGGCGGCGTGGAGCCCGGGGATCGACAGGGTCGAACGGTGATCGAGACTCGAGGAGAGGGCGAAGGTCAAGGCGTCGCCGGAGACCGTGATGGTGTTGAAGTCGCCGGTGAAGCCGGGGGCGAACTCGATCTCGAAGTGGAGACCGTTCTGGCTGAACGTGACGCGGTTGCCGTCGACGGTGGCGGAGCCGTAGTCGGTGTGGGTTCCGTTGATCGTGGCCACCGCGTCGCTGCCGTTGGCGGTTCCGTCGCCGTTTCCGCCGGTGACGCTGAACGTGCCCGAGGAGACGACGACGGAGATTTCGACGTCGGAGCCGTACTCGATGCTCGTCAGGGTCAGCTCGTTGCCGGAGGCGGAGGCCGTGACGCCGGTCAGATGGCTTTGGTCGTTGATCCGCTCGGCCACGTCGTTTTGCAGGTCTTCGCCGTTGGTGACGGTGATGCTTGCACTTCCCCGCGCGCCGGTGAGCGTGAAGGTGGCGTCGTCGGTCACGTTCCCGCCACTGCCGGTGTAGACGAGCTCCGCCTGCGTGCCGGTGGTGTGCACGGTGCCGGAGATGGTGGGGGAGGAGCCGTAGGGGATACGGTGGACCCTCAGGTCGGCGACTTGGGTGCTACTGACGCCGGAGACCATGAAGTCGGCCGATCCGTCCAGGAGGCGGCGCCCCTCGATCTCGGTTCCGGCCAGCTCGTTGATTTCGCTGATCGCCGCGTCGATGTTGGCCTGGGCTTCGGCGCGCTCTTCGGAGGTCAGCTCGCGGTCTACGTCTTGGACGAGCTCGGTGCGGATCGTGTCAAGCTGGGTGCGGATCTGGTCCAGGGTATTTTGCGCCTGGGTAATCATACTGCTGGCGGCCGTGACGTTGGACATCGTGGCGGTCACGCTGCCAAGGCGGCTCTGGAGCCGGCTCAGTGCCAGGAACGTCGAGGGATCGTCGCTCGGGGCGTTGACCTTCTGCCCGGTGGCGATGCGCAGGCTGTTGATGGTGGCCGCGGCGTTGGCCTCGGCCAGGTGGTTGAGCAGGGTCCGCTCGACTCCGGACAGATGGGCTCCGATGCGACCCATGGCGATTCAGCTCCTTTTGGAGGGCGAGCAAAGGACTCGGTCCGTTTAGCGTTTCGTGAACCACGGAGCCAGTATTCGGCCGGCCTTGTAGAGAACGCCTTTGCTCGGAGCAGCATCTGCGGGCGTGGCCATCAGGTAGGAGCGTAGGCTGGTGAGGACCTCGCGCGCGCGGTCGCCCACGTCGGCGCGGCGGCGGTCGCGATTCTTGCGCGGGCTGGCGGTGACGTGGATCCTGGTCCGCGATCCGGCGATCGCGTTGGAGTCGGGGGACTGCGGGCTTGCGAGTTTTTCTTCGCGGAACTCGAGCTCGAGGGAGAAGCTCACCGAGCGATCGCCACGCCGCCGCATCGGCCCGGCGCGGTCGTCGATTTGGAGCCGGACGCGGTTGCCGTTGAGGGCGACGATCTTGGCGCGGTGGTCGGCGACGAAGCCACGGAGCTTCTCGACGGCCATGGCGATCGGGACCGGGGTCACCAGCTCCTGTTCCAGGACGACTTCCGGAGAGGATCGCGCCGACGCGAAGAACCCCTTCCGCGGGGCGGGCGGGGCGGCGCCGCATCCGACCCCCAACTGGACCACCCGGTTGCGGCCTTCTCCCTTGGCCATCAGCAGGGCCCGGTCGGCACGGCGGAACATGGTGGCGGCGCTGTCGCCGGGCTGGATTTCGGTGACTCCGAAGCTGGCGGTCACGGCGCGGCCGTCCAGGCCCGGCAGGGGCGTCTGACTGAGGGCTTTTCGGATCTGTTCGGCGCGTCGAGCCGCCGAGGCGTTGTCGCAGTCGGCACAGAGGACGACGAACTCCTCGCCCCCGTAGCGCGCCACCAGGTCGCCGGAGCGGCAGCAGCTTTTGAGCAACGCGGCCAGGGCCTTGATCGCCTCGTCGCCCGCCTGATGCCCGTACTTGTCGTTGACCTGCTTGAAGTGGTCCAGATCGCAGACGATCATGCTGCACGGGACCTGCTGCTGCTTGTGGGCCTTGACGAATGCGTCGTGGACCCGATCGAGCTCCGCGCGGTTGGCCACCTGGGTGAGCGGGTCCGTGGCGGCCTTCTCGCGAAGACTCTGGCAGCGCTCTTCGAGGGAGGCTTCGGGCGAGGCGTCGTGGAGGATCAGAACGGCGCCGACGACCGTGCCTCGCTCGTCGGCCACCGGAAAGGCATGGGCGTCGACCGACACCGTCCGCCCGGTACGCCCGAGGATCGTCAGCCGGCGGAGCGATTGGACGCCCGAGCGGATCGCGCAAATCGCCGGACAGTCGTCTTCGCCGAGCGGGTCGCCCTTCTCGTTCTGCATGTTCAACAGGCTGGGCAGCCACTGGCGCTGAAAGACGCTGTTGCCGGCGATTCCGGTGAGGCGTTCGGCCCCGTGGTTCCATTGCGTCACGCGGAGCTCGGAGTCGATGAACACGACCGCGTCGTGCATGTTATCCAGGAGCTTGGCCGAGAAGGCGCCCTCCGCGTTGCCGAGGTGTTCGGCCGGCAAGGGCACGCTCAGCTTCCAGTAGGAGTTGACCGTCTCCGGGTCGAGCGATTGGAGCCACCGGGTAGCCACCTCGCGGCGGAAGTGCGACTGGTTGCCGGCGTGCAACTCGACGAACTGCTTGACCAGCCTGTCGTCGAACTGGGTGCCGGCGAACCGGAACAGCTCGCTGGTCGCCCGTTCCAGGCTCATCGCCGACCGGTAGACGTGATCGGTGGTCATCGCGTCGAACGCCTCGACGATGGTGATCAGCCGGGACCCCGACGGGATTTGTTCGCCGCTGAGGCGATAGCCCCCCTTGGACCCGTCGTACCATGCCCCCACGTGCTCCACGATTTGGAGGATGGCAGGCTCCGCGCAGGCGCAACGAAGCACGTCGAGACTCATCGCCCGCGACTGCTCGATGAGCCGGACCTCCTGGGCGTCCAAGGGGCCGGGCTTGAGCAGGACTCGATCGGGGACGCCGATCATGCCCACGTCGTGCAACAGCGCGGCCACCTCGATCACGTCGCGCTCGTGGTCGGGCAGGCCCTTTTGCAGGGCCCACGCCGAACAGCTCAGCGCGACCCGAAGCCCGTGCCCGGCCGTGGCCGCGTGCTTCAAGCGCAAAGCCGCGTAGAGGCTGTTGGCGATTCCCAGCCGGACCTGGACCAGTTGGTTATCGGTCTCAGGCCCGATCACCGGCGCCACGGTGCTCTCGGACCCCGAGACCTGCTCCAGCTCATCGAGAAGCGTGCCGAGCTGCGACATCAACACCAAGGGCTGCGCGTCGGGGTCGGCGGCCGTGACGGCGTCTTCGGGCCGAGTCGATGCGCTCATGCTGTCAGCCATGGGATGCCTGCTCGCCCTAGGGCGTACCTCAAGATGTGACCGGCAGCTCGCGTTGGTGTCCATCGCGCGCGGGCTTCTTGCCCTCTTCCCTCACGGCTTCCGGCTGGGCGGCCCGTCATTGAAACCCTAGGTCACGTCAGGACTTGGGTCAAACCGACAGCCCCGCCGCGGGCACTCGCCGGCTCGGTCGAGGCACCCGGCCCTCAAACGATGATGACGCCGGGAAACCTCGTCGACATTCGGCATCGCGTCGGGCCGCTACCTCCCGCAGGAAGCGCAGAAGCGGACCCCACGCGCGGTTCTTGCCGGCCGACCGCCGATCGGCTAAAGTGACCATTTCGTCTCGCGGCCGGGCAGCCCAGGGCAGTGCCGCTTCGGCACGCACCGGGAACCCCGTGCCCCGAAGCGCGGCGAGGACCCGCTTCTCGCTTGTGGGGTCTATTCACGCCACCCGGCCATCCAAGCCGCGATTGACCACCCAACGATAGGAGTCGTCGATGAGACTGGTAGCCTACGAGAGCAACCGCGGCCCGCGCGTGGCGGGGGTCCGGGACGGAGGATACGTCGATCTGAACCGCGCAAGCCCCGACGTGCCGAGCTGCATCAAGGAGCTATTGGCCCAGGGGCCACAGGGCTTGATCAGCGCGCAAGCGGCGCTCGAGGCCGGCGAGGTGATGGCGGCCGACGCCATGAACCTTTTACCCCCCATCCCCAGCCCGGAGAAGGTGATCTGCGTCGGCGTCAACTACGCCGATCACGCCCGCGAAAGCGGCATGAAGCCGCCGGCCGAGCCCGTCATTTTCTCGAAGTTCCCGTCGGCGGTCATCGCCGATGGCCACCCGATCGTGCTGCCGCGTTTGAGCGAAACGGTCGACTACGAGGCGGAGCTGGTCGTGGTGATCGGCGTCGGCGGCCGGCACATTCCGAAAGACAAAGCGCGGGATCACATTGCCGGCTACTGCTGCGGCAACGACGTCTCCGCGCGCGACTGGCAACTCCATAAACCGGCCGGTCAGTGGCTGTTGGGCAAGACGTTCGACACCTTCGCCCCCTTCGGCCCCGCCCTGGTGACGGCCGACGAGATCGACGACCCCGGCAACCTCGGGATCCGGCTGCGCCTGAACGGCCAAACCATGCAGGACTCGAGCACCGATCAGCTCATCTTCTCGGTCGAGGAGCTGATCGCGTACGTCTCCGGCGTCTCGACGCTCGCGCCCGGCGACCTGATTTTCACCGGCACGCCGCCCGGCGTCGGCATGGCCCGGAAACCCCCCGTGCTGCTCAAGCCGGGCGACACGGTCGAAGTCGAGATCGACCGCGTCGGCGTCCTCCGCAACCCGGTCGTCGCCGAGGACCGGTAGCGTCTCGCGAGGTTCTACTCGTCGATCTCCAGCTCCGCCAGGTAGATCGCGGTGATCGTCTTGCCGTCTTCGTCCTTCTCGTGTGACGAGTAGTACGAAACCAGGGCCCGGGTGGGGCTGAGCTCGACGAGCCCTGGGTACGAGTTATCACCCCCACTGGGCAGCTCGACGAACTCGTCGAGCTCGTCGCCGACCAGCCAGCAGAGCGACGTCTTCGCCGAGCCGGTGAGCGTCTTGCGCCCGCCCACGACGTACCGCGATCCCCACTTCGTCACCAGCGGCCCGCCGATGTAGCGGTCGAGCTCCTTGCGCTCCCACTCGGCATACGGGGGCCGCGACCGGCAGAGCTGGGCGGGCATCGATCCCCGGCGCCCCACGGCCAGCACGCTCCCGTCGCTGTCGAACAGGAACGCCGTCTCGTCGCCGTTCTCCTCCTGGAACAAGGCGGCCTTCTTCCAGACCAGCCCGTCGTCGCTTTCGAGCATCGCCGACTCGACGATCTGGCGCGAGAAGTTGCGGAAGCCCTCCGTCTCGGCAAACTCATGCTTGCGCCGGCCGCAGAGGTACGCCTTGCCGCCGTGCACCGCCGCCCGCCAGATGTAATGACCGTAGGTGCCTTCGAGCATTACCGGGCCGTTCCACTGTCGTCCGTCGGGCGACCACGCGGCGTAGCCCAGGTGCCGGTTCAACTCGTAGTCGTCGCGCGAGGGCGACTCGTCGCCGCAGTACCACGTGCCCGTGTAGACGAACAGCTTGTCGCAGAAGACCAGGAAGTGCGGATCGCGCGTGTCGCGCTTCGCCACGTCGAACCGGTGCACCGGCTCCCAGGTCTGGGCGTCGTCGCTGGAAAGCACGATGATCGAGGCGGTCGGGTGCACGGGATGTCCGTCCGGGCAGCTACGGAACGTCAGGTAGAACCGCCCCTGGAAGCGGCACAGGTCGGTGAACGCGTTGTGCTCGCCGTTGTGAAAGACCCGCCGCAGGGAGACGACCTTGACCTTCGGAAGCTCGTCGGCGAGGGCACGAGCCGCGTCGACCCCCGCCATCGCAAGCACCAGACAAGCCACCAGCGCGAGACGGCCGCTTGCCCGGGCGGTGAAGTTGATTCGTGGAGCATTCATGGGAGCATCTCTCCGTTCAACAAGGAAGGCACAGTGTCACTAATCTGACAGCGCTATTTAGCGAAAATCATACAACATGTTGTGCTGACAGCACCGCTAGCAATACAAGA
>CAZDHR010000146.1:0-14927 GCA_964505295.1 uncultured Planctomycetaceae bacterium | reverse complement strand
CAACCCGCCCGAACCAGAGAGTGAAACCGGAAAGTTATTCTTCGGCCGCCCCTTAGATCCACCCGTCCGGCTCCGGTCGCCCCGATCGCATCGTCGTCATCATACCGCCACGGCCCGCTCTCGCTCAAGTTGTCATGCGCCGCGCAGCTCGACCGTGATCTCGTGGTGCACGTCGACCAGCGCGTATTGGCCCCGAAGCGCGTGGCCGCAGTTGACGACGGTCGTCGGCCCGACCCGCACGACGCCCCGGGCCTCGTGGATATGACCGCAGACGACCAGCGAGGGCGCCTTCTCCTCGACGAACGTCCGCAACGCCCTGCTCCCCACGTGCCGGCCGAAAAAGACCCGATCCACCGACAGCCCGTGCGGCGGGACGTGGGCCAGGACGGCGTGATGCCGGACGTCGGGCAGTTGGGCGTATCCGGCCTCCAGGGCCGCGGCCAACTCCTCCTCGGTTATCTGATACATCCTGCTTATCCAGGGAGGGATGGCCGAGAGGCCTTGCAGCGAGAGCGCGTCGAGCACCACGCCTCGCCCGGCGAGCGACACGCCCAACCGGACCAGTCGCTCGTCGATCTCGGCCGAGTCGCAGTTGCCGGCCACGGCCAGCACGGTGGCTCCCGACTGCTTGGCCAGTTCGACCAGTTGCTCGGCATCGGCGGGCGAGCCGAAGTGGGTAACGTCCCCCCCGAGCAGGATCACGTCGACCGGCCCGGCGTGGGCAAGAATCCGCGCGAGCGCCTCCCGGCTACCATGCAGGTCGGTGATGCCCAACAGTCTCATCCGTCAACCTCGTCGCTCGATATGCGTTGGCCCGGCGGCTCGTTACCATACGCGGCGTGCGGCGGCTTGCAAAGATCCCCTCGGAAGCTGACACTATAAGTTGGGCAGTTCGTGGAGGTGAGCGGCCGATTGCGCCTTCGCACCGCCTTTTCGGGGCAAACCATGCCCCCCCGGAGATAACATGAGCAAATCATCCTCGGCCCGACCATACTCACCCCCCGACTGGGAGTCGATGTACCGCGACGGGACCCCCTCCTGGGAGACTGGCAACCCCTCTGGCGAGTTAGTCAGCATCGTCGATGAGGGGACAATCCCGCCCGGCACGACGCTCGAAGTCGGCTGCGGCACCGGCGCCGATGCCGTCTACCTCGCCCGACGCGGGTTCGAGGTGACGGCGGTCGATTCGTCGCCGCTGGCGGTGGAACGTGCCCATTCGCGGGCCGAGCTGGCCGGGGTTCCGGTCTGTTTCGTGTTGGGTGACGTGTTCGAGTTCGTCCGGACGGGCGAGCGGTACGATTTCGTCTACGACGCGGGCTTCTATCACTTCATTCGCCGGTACGACCTCACTCGGTACGTCGACCTCCTGTGGCGGACGACCCGACCCGGTTCCTACTACCTCGCGTTGGTGGGCAGCGTCGGCGAGGAGGCCGAAGGAGGGCCGCCTCAGGTCTCCGAAGAAGAGATTCGCTTGGAGCTGGGGCGGCTGTTCGAGTTCGTCCACATGCGGCACTTCCGATTCGCAAGCCCCCATCGCGACGAAGGCTACCTGGGGTGGTCGTGCCTGATGAGGCGCCCGCAGATCGCCCGCTGAGCGCCCTTTTGAACCCCGGCGTCGGGGACCGAGACTCGGGCTTTCGCCGCTGACGTTCTGCAACCGACGGAGAACTCCAATGAAGAGAATCGGCTGGACGGCGACCTTGACCACCTTTGTGCTCGTGCTTGCAGGCTGCCGCCCGACGGGACCGGAGCCATCGCGGAGCATTCCCCCGACCCAACCGGCGGTCGACGCCCCGGCCTCCCAGTCCGGCGTCGAACCGGGACCGGCAGGGCCGTCCGGAACCGCAGCGGATCAGGCCGAGCAAGCCGGCCCGCCAGCCGAGGATGGCGCTGGCGCGGGCAGAGCGTGGAGCTACACTCCCAAGACGAGCGAGGGCAGGGTGCTCGGCGCGATAGGAAAGGCCGTGTTCAGCTCCGTCGGAGCTGACACGGAACAACCACGCCAGGAGGCCCCTCGATTTGGCCCCTGATTCGTGCGTGATCGGCGACCCGTCACCTCCCTCACCCGCTTCTCACGGCTGCACGTCGCGGATCACGAGGAAGTTCGCGCCATTGGCGGCGAGCGGGACCTCCAGGCGCAGCGTTCCCCGGGCGTCGACGGCGTGCACGGACGAGCCGGTGCACCGCAGCTTGGCCAAGCGCTCGACTTCCCGAACGATCTCGGCAGGGTAAGGGCGCGGGGCATGGACCTGGATGAGGACGGTCGTGGCTTCCGCCTGTAGCGCGTCGTCCTCCGTGCCTTGGATGACGGCCACGAGGAACGGGGTGGCCGATTTCGCCGCCGGCCCCAAGTCCCTCAGTAGGCGTAGTCCCCGCCGTCGGGATTCGGGATCGTCGGATTCGAGCAGCCCAACCGCCGCGTCGAATGTCTGCCGCGTTTCGCCCGCGGGCGTCGACTCGGCGATCCGTTTCTCGCGCAGTGACCTGCCCAGGCGGTAGTAGGAATTGTGGTCCTTGTCGAACCCGTACTGCTCGACGCGACGTGATCGCCCCGAAAGCCCCGCAAGGGTCAGTGCGACCTCGAACCGGTTCTCGGAGCGGGATTCCGTGTCGAGCTCGTGGTGGGAGTAGAGCAGCAGGCGGACCTCTTCGCCGGTTCGCCCGGCGTATCCGCTCACCACGTGGCCGCCGATTCGCCGCTCGGGGAGGACCCAGTAGTCGCTGCCCATCGTGGCCGTCAACCCCAGGAAATGGAGGATCGGCATGACGACCGGGGCGGTTCGATCGGTTCGGCCGTCGCCGTCGTCGTCCACATATATAGTGCGAGTACACCCATTCCCGCCGCCGAAGTTGGTGTTGGGCCCGGGCCAGAAGGTGAGGATCGATTCGCCGTAGGCGAAGCGGGGGTCGTCGTCGGCCCGAGCGAGCAGGCGCCGGGCGACGTCGGCGCACCAGGTGGGGAAGTAGCCGTTGCCGAGGTAGCTGTCGCCGAAGGCCGGGTCGGGCGGCATGTCCCAGCCCGGACACGATTCGTGCGACGAGACCCACAGATCGGCGTAATACTCCGGGTCGATTTCGAGGGCCATTTCCTTGGCCCGGCCCAGCTTAGCGGCCATCAGGCTCGACGTGTTGTAGGCATGGATGGAGACGAAGTCGCAGGGGGCGCCGCGGCCTTGGTTGGCGTGGCATAGGGTCTCTACCCGGTGCGACCGTTTCCCGTCCAGTCTCGCGTCGGCAAAGGCGGCGTTCCGCGGCAGGGCCCCTTTGGCCTCGGCGCGTGGCGAGCAGTGGGCCAGAAACTCGCGGAGCCGCAGATGCACGCCGAAGATGCCGCCCAGCTCGAGCCCTCCGACGAACACCCGCTCGGAGTCGTACCCCCGATCTTCGAACGCCCGAAGAACCCCGTCCACCGTGTAGTCGTAGAACTTCTGGAGCTCGTTCCAGTCGGATCGCCAAAAAAGGACGCCCAGGTCGGGCTCGTTGAACACGCTCCAGGGGAAGTCGAGCGCGGCGTCGCCGTAGCGGTCGACAACGTGCCCGGCGATCTCGCGGACCACGGCGTGCAGCTCGGCGTAGTCCTTGGCGGTCGTCCAGTTGCGCCCGTCGACGGCAAGGTCGCCCGGGGCGTCGGCAAAATTCGGCATCAGCCTTCGCCGGAAACGTCGGTGGGTGAGGTCCCACTCGCGATCGAGCCGGCCCCAGTAGTAGACCGGGGTGCCGGGCGGGTCGAACTTGCGAAGGAAGCACCCGCCGGGCGGGAAAAGCCCCGGGGCGTTGGGGTCCTCCTGCTTCGGCAGCGGGGTGGAATAATCGAGCTTCCAGCCGTCCTCCGGCGTTTCGAGAGCGGAGACCAGCACCGTGGCCGCCGCGTCGTCGACGCCGATCACTTTCGCCCGGGCGTCGTGCTTGCCGTCGGCCACGAGCACCTCGTCGCCCGGTTGGTAGTCGCCGCTCGGCGCACGGCCCGAGGCGATTCCGTACTGCTCGTGGCCGAAGAAGTCTTCCACGCGGAGGGCCGTGCCGTTTTCGCGGGGCTCGATGGCGACGATCCTCCGCGTCTGGCGCTCGCGCACGAGGTTGGGCAGATGGGGCGCCAGAAGCGTCGGCTCGGCGTCCATCCCCGTCATCCAGAAGTCACGCTGGAGGCTCCACGCCCGGGGCGCCGTCTGGCGGACCCGGTCCATCAGCTCGTAGCTGGGAATGCGGTTGGAGTGGCTGGTGCAAAAGCTCGGCTTGCAGAATCCGGAGAAGAAGGCCCCGGTCCACGTGACGGGAGCCGAGTCGAGGCGCAGCTCGAACTCGATCCGGTGCGTCGCCGGCGGCGATTCGGTGGTGAATTGCCACGTACCGGCCTCGCCGGGCAGCTTCGCGCCGCCGGAAGACCGCGCCCCGACTCGAATCGTGTACTTGGTGGCCGGGTCCAGCTTAGTTTGCGAGTCGACGTACACCACCAGGGTGCGACCGGCCCGCCGGTCCTTTCCCGAAAAAAGCCGGCCGGAGTATCCGTCGGCGAACTGCGTCCCCGGTTGGAGAACGTCGACGGCCCGGCCGCGCTCCGGCTCCAAGCGAATCGACACCGACTCCGGCAGCACCCGATCCGAAGCCTCCCCGCCGTCGACCGCCAACTGGAGGTAGATGCTGGTCCGCAGGGGGACGTGCTTCTGCCCTTTCCCCGGTCGGGGCGAGCCGTAAGGATCGGGCTTTCGGGAAAGGAGGCGGATTGCCCCGTCGCCCGCCGACGACTCGGCACCGGCAAGCAGGACGGCGCCAACCAAGACGAGGCCGATGAGCGAACCGCGCATAAGCTTGCCTTTCATTGGTTTTTCCGGCAGTAGTGTCTTCCGCCCTATACCCGGCCAGGCTAGCTTGCGAATAGCGATGCGCGGAATCCCGGCGTGGCCCGTTCGCCCGCGACGGGAAGGATCGGCCGAGAAACAACTCCCCCACTTCCGCGGCAGGCACACGCCGTGCGCCGTCCGCCGGTTACGGCACACGGCCCGTGCCTACTACTCCGCAGATCCGCGCACGTTATTCTTCGGCTGTTCCTACGGCTTCTCCGGCGGCTTCAGAATCGACAGGCGCCCTTCGCCCAGGTCGAGCACGTGGGCGACTTCCTTCGGATACTCCCAGCCCTTTTCGTCGGCCTGGTAGAGCACGACCTTCGATCGCTCCAGGGCCATGGCGACCGCCTGGGGCACGTCGAGGTAGCGGCGGACGTTGAGGAGGATCGGGCCGTCGCGGTGGGTGCGGGGGAGGTCTTGGAGGTCCAGGCGCTTTAGGCCGGGCTCGAAGAGCGAGGCGTATAGGGCGATGCCCGCGGCCTGGCGCTCGCCCTGGAGGACGAGCGGGACGGGCTCGAACGCGTCGAGCGAGCGGAGGGCTTGGATCGCCCGGCGCACGTCCCAGACGCGCATCCCATCGAGCGTTTGCCCTAGGAGCATGAACCGGCGGCGGATCTGCGTCTGCTTCTTCTCGCCGGGGTTCCACGCGGTCGGGCCGATGCCCCGCGGGGCGACGAACGCCATCACGCAGGCGCCCTCCTGCTGCATCCGGCGAAGCTCCTGGAACAACCCCTCATCGGGCTCGGGCAACTCGCCCAACACCTCGGAAGGCTCGCCCTTGATCCGGTCGTCAAACCCGCACCGCATCATCGCCACCAGCGACGTCCAGTCCTGCTCGTCGAGCACGCCGAGCACGAGGAGCTTGGGCTCGCTCAGGTCGACCGGCCGCGTCACGTAAAGCCGCAAGCGCACGGGCCCCTGGCTCGTGAAGTCGTGGGCCGAAAACCGGAGGCCATCCTTCTCGACCGAAAACGCCTCCTCCACGTCAAGCGGCCCCGGATCGTCGGGCCAGCCGCGGAACGACTTTTCCCGAAGCGCTCCCAGCCACCCGTCGCGGAGCTTCTGCCACGCATCGTTGGATGCGGGCACCGGCGGCGCGGGCGCCAGCGGCACGAACGTCTCGTGAATCTCTGCGTTGAGCGAGTCGTCGGGTAGCTCCTGGAACACCTTGAGGTCTTCCGGCTCGAAGAACTTGTCGGCCGCCACGGTGATCGGCGGGTCTTCTCCCTTGAGCTGTCGATTGAACCAGTGAAGCGCCGGCACGCGCAGCTCCTGGGTGTCTTTGTGCGGGCCGGGCGTGATCGTCAGGCCGAGCTTGTCGCCGGCGCCGCATAGCTCGTAGATCTTGCGGACCTTGTCGTTCGTGCGCACGACCCCGTCGAGCGGGAAGATGCGGTCCTGATCGGTGTTGGCAATCATCAGGGGTCGCGGGGCGACCAGGGCCGCCACCAGCGGGTAGTCCCAGCGGTACGTGTTCACCATGAACATGCAGTCGCAATGCCCTTCCACGCAGCCGACGACCACGTGGTTTTCGAGGTCGGTGATGCCGGCCACGGGCACGGCGGCCTTGATCCGCTCGTCGATGGACGAAATCCACCAACTGTACACGCCGCCCCCGCTGCGCCCGGTCACGCCGATCCGCTCCGGGTCGACGTCCTTGCGGCCCTGGAGGTAGTCGAGCGCCCGGATGCAGTTCCAGGCTTCGACGCCGGCGGGCGTGTAGCCGCGGTTGTTCCACCACCACATCTTGTAGCGGTAGGTGCCGTGGTGGATGCCCTCGATCTCGCCGAGTTGGAGGCTGTCGATGATGAGGCAGACGTACCCATGCCGGGCGAACCACGCGCCGTGGTGCTGGTAGTGCACCTTGTTGCCGTAGCTGACGCCGTCCTTCTTCACGCCCCCGTGCCCGCAGACGTAGAGGATCGCGGGGAGCGGCTCCTTCACGTCCTTCGGCCGGTAGAGGTTCGCGGTCACGTAGAGCCGCGGGCGGGACTGGAAGTGGAGCTTCTCGACGACGAACTCGTCGTGCTCGGTCGTGCCCGTGATGGTCGCCTTCAAGTCGGTCCGCTCGGGCAGCGGGTCGAGGCCGAGCATCTCCAGGAGCTGCTGCCGGTACACGGGGCGCTTGGCGTTCCAGTCTTCGAGCGACTGGATATCGGCCATACAGGCGTCGCGGAGCTTGGCCGTTTCGTCGGCGAAGTACGCGGAGATCATCCGGTCGCCCCGGCTGGTGCCGTGCTCGGCCCATTCCCGCGGGGGGGCGGCCTGGAGGGCGGGCTGGGAGAGCATGGACGCGACGGTCAGCAGGAGGGCCGAAAGCATGGTAAGACGTGCGTGCGACATCATGACGACTCCTCGGTTTGCCTTGGCGGGACAACACAGTCGCTTTTCGCTCCGCGAAAAGACGCTTGTTCGCGGAGCGAACAACGACACTCTTTGCCGGATCCCACGGGGCGCGGCCCGTGGGGTCTACTTCGCGTCGAAAATGACGTAATCCAGCCCGAACATGTAGCTCTTGATCGCCTTCTCGTTGGCCCCGACGATCTCGACGCCGAGCGTGTGGTCGCCCTCGGCGAGCTGGTGGGTGCCGATGGGGATCGGGTCGGTGGGGACGACGGCCGGGTTGTAGAGGTCGATTGGGTCGCCGGCCTTCTTGCCGTCGAGGGAGAGTTGCACGATGCCGTAGTCGCGGGCCTTGGTGAGCACGACGCTCACGTCGAACGTGCCGGCCTTCTTCAGCGGCACGACCACCTCGAGCTTGTCGCCCGGCTTGGCGCCCGTCCACCAGAGATGATCGGCGTTCTTCCACGTACCCCCCGGATAGTGGTCCAACTTTTGCGTTCGCACATGGCCCTTCGGATCGCCGAGGACCTTGAAGCCACCGGCGGAGAGCGGGAGCTTGACGTAGTAGTCGTGCCGCTGGTCGACGGGCGTGGGCCCGTAGGGGTCGACGCCGTCGGGCGCCAGGTACCAGCAGGCCGTGCAGGCGTACTCGGTGCCCCATTCCTCGGTGCGGTGGTACTTCTCGATGCAGCCCTCGAACGACGTGTGGAACGGCACGTGGTCGGCGATCTGCCAGCGGAGGACCGACTGGTGGCCCTGGTTCTGCTCGGTCATCGTCTGGCAGTGGTAGGCCCGCTGGAACAGGCCCGGGTGGCACCAGGCGTATCCGAAATAGTCCTCCGAGCCGGTTCCGAAAGTGGACGGATACTTTTCCCCGTCGACGAAGAACTTCTCGTCGCCCTCGCCCCACCAGCCGGGCCGCGGGTCCCACACGTGCAGCATCACACCGCAGAAGCGGCCCCGGCCCGCGGTCTTGAGCATCGTCCAGTCGGGCCAGCGGTCCTCGGGCAACGGGTCGACGTCGCGGTGCCACTTGCAGTGGAAGTGCCCCAGGCCCTCAAACGGGCGGCCGAGCGGGGCGTGGACCAACTCGTACTTGATCTGGCGGCCGACGTCGTCCTCGTTGACCAGCTCGACCAGCGCGCTTTGGGCGAACGGCATGTACCAGAGGGCATACGCGCCCTCGTCCGTCATCCCGGTCGGAAGCGACTTGTAGAGGTTCACCCCGGGCGCCGTGCCGCAGAAGTCGCCCACCGGGCACCAGACGGCCGGCTTCTCCTGCCCGTCCCAGGTGATCCTGAGCACAACCTTGCGCGCGGCGACCATCTCGTCCTCGCGGTCGGCGAGGTTCATGGTGGCCCGTATCGCGGTGATCGCCCGGGGGCCTTTCAGCTCGAAGCTGATCGACTGGCCGGCGGGGAGGTCGACCGTGCCGTGCTCGACCTCCCGGCCTTCCCGAGCGCCGGCCGGATCGGCCCCCAGCGAGTGGGCGAAGAAGTCGTTGACCTTCCGGAGACCGCCGGCGTGCTCGGCGGCCAGGGCCTTGCCGAACGTGGGTAGCTTCGTGCCCTGGGGGTAGGTCGTGTAAACGAACTGATAGTAGCGGCCCCAGCCCTTGTCGGCCACGATCTTGCACGACTTCTGGTATGGGATCGGGACGTAGAGGTTCTGGCCGCGGCAGCCGAGGTCGGCCAGGTTGTAGGAGAGCTGGGGATAGTTGAACGGCGGCGTCTTGCCGTCGAAGTAATTCACAAAGGGCAAGTCGACGGCGGGCTGTTCGGCGCCGTCGAGATAGATCTTCACGTGTCCTTTCTCCGCCAAAGCCGACCAGATTCGCCAGATGCAGCCCGGCCCTTCCATCTCAGCCATCACTTCCTGGTCGCCTTCGGTGCGGATGAAGTGACTGCCGTCGCCGTTGGCTCCCCAGTTGACGTACTTGCCCGATGCTTCGTCGTACTGGCTCCCCCGGTCCCAACTCGACCACTGCCGGCACGTCTCGCCGTCCGGCGGCAGCACGGCCAGCCGCTCCAGGTCGAGCAGGCGGGCGACCAGGTCGGGGTAGGAAAGCGTCTCTTGGCCCCCCGCCGTCTGGGCGGACCAGCTCAGGGCGATTAGGGCGATCGCGATCACCAGTGCCGACGCGAGATTCCTCATTCTCTTTCTCCTTCTCAATGCTGGATGCACGTGCCGCCAACGAAAGGCCGACCACGAACGCCCCGGGCGATGCTTCGCGAGCGGGGTTCGGACGTCGTGACCCCCGTTCGATCAACCGCGAGTCTATGCGGCCGCCGGGGGCCACGCAAGTCCCCGCGATCGTTTTGGCGATCGGCGCGTCCGCGTCGCCCCGCAGCCGGATGCCCCGTCGCGTCGGGGAAGCGGTTCCTTGGCGCGGCAACGTGGCGGGGACAGACTCAGCCGTTGCAGGTTTGAAGTAACAGACCCGGTTAGCGCTGTGGTACTGATGGAAGCCCAAACCGGCGCGGCCCGAGCATCACACTACGGCTTCCTCCATCTGGCCGAAAGGAAGGGTGCGTGAAACGCACCACATCTAGTCATCGAACGAGAATGGTGCGTTTCACGCACCCTACCGCTGCCGCTGCTTTCTCCATCTCGCGGAAAGCTCCTGCCACGCGGGGCCCGAGTCGGCGGGAAGGTTGGCCAGGGCCGGCTCTTCTTGGATCACGCGGACGAACAGGTCGACGATCGCCTCGCCCATCTGCCAGAGCGCGTGGCGGAAGTCGGCCGTCTCGGCCGCTTCGACCATCTCCGCATAGGTCAGCCCGCCGGTCCGGCGACTCAGCGACTCGTCGCACTGCCAGCCGCCGGCCGTCCGCTTCAATTCGAGCTCTTCGAGGATTCGGGCATTGCGAATCCGCTGGTAGCGGCGGTTCTCGGCGAGCACTCGGGCCAGAAGCGGCTCGTCCTCGGGCTTCCACCCCTCGGGGAAGAGGGCGGCCAGCCGGCCTCGCGGTTTCGCCACGCGCATGAAATGGAGCTGGACCGGCTCGACGGGCGTGTCGACCAGGTCGGCGAGCAGGCTCGGCCAGTCGATCCGGAGTTCCTTGCGGCCGATTTCGTGGAAAGTGACCAGGTCTTGCACGGGCCGGTTGCGGGGCGTGTACTTCCCGTCGAGCAAGTGGAGCGTGATCCCCGGCTGGACCGACTTGATCAGGCTGTCGCCCGCGACGTGCGTCATCCAGCCGAACACGTAGGCGAGCTTCCGCTCCCCGGGGCCGAACAGCGCAAGCGCATCGCCCACCACGGCCGCCAGGTAGTTGGGCAACTCGTCCCATGCCACGGCCAGCTCGCGGTCGGCGTCGTCCCATCCGAACACGAGATGGGCCCGGCCGTAGAACCTGTTGTGAATCTCCAGGGGCGTGTACTGGGTGCCGTCCAGCGACAGCTTCCACGGCGTGACCGGCCCGCCGGTGATCGGGCTCTCGGTGATGCGGGCCGCGCAGTAGCCCACCTCCTGGCCCGTGTCCCGGCAGACGGCGGCCGGGAGGGTCTGCACGTCGGAGCCGAGGTAGGAGCCGGCCAGGTAGCTGGCGAAGTGCCTGTGGAGGATCGGCGCGATGGGGAGGCGGTGGTGGGCGGCCGCCTTCGCCGCGAGGATGGCGTACGTGGTGTGTCCGATGATGCCGCTCATGCTGGTCCTTTGTCGCAGGCCGGGGATTGGGATGGTCGGCACTGTCGCCGAAGCCGCTTTCCGGCGAGATCCGTTCGTCGGCGAGATCCGATTGCGAGCGTACCCGGAAACCAGCCGGGTTGTCAATCTGCCCGTTCCGCTCCCACGGCCGCGGCAAGCCAACGATGGAGCGATCGGCGCCGGATCGGTCGCTTTTGGACCGAATGTCGTTGTTCGCTCCGCGAACAAGCGTCTTTTCGCGGAGCGAAAAGCGACTATTGTGGCAGGAGATTGACGTTGGCCCTGCAGGGCGTGGTTGTTGTACAATGGGGCTTCACACGCCGAGACGCCCGTGCCCCGGGCGTCCGGGACCCGCCCGAGACCGGTCCGCGTTGGGAACCCGACCACCGAAAGGGACGTTCATGAAGCGATCATTCTGTCTGTTTCTTGCAGCGTTCACGTTGACCTGGACGGCAGTGGCTCACGTTGCCGCCGCGGATTGGCTCATGTATCGGGCCGACGGGCGGCGCAGTGGCTACACGGCCGAGGCGCTTCCGGCGAAGCTGTCGGCGCGCTGGGTCCACCGGCCTCGCCATGCCCCGCGCCCGGCGTGGTCGGGACGCGATACGCGGATGCCCTTCGACCGCGCGTTTCACACCGTGATTGCCGATGGGCGTGTGTTCTTCGGCAGCTCGGCCGACGGCAAGGTCTACGCGCTCAGCGCCGCCTCGGGAGCCGAGCAGTGGGCGTTCTTCACCGGCGCCCCGGTCCGCTTTGCGCCGGTGGTCTGGAAAGACCGCCTGTTCGCCGTGAGCGACGACGGTTTCCTCTATTGCCTGAGCGCGGCGGACGGACGGCTCGTGTGGAAGCTTCGCGGCGGCCCGGACGACAGCATGGTGCTGGGCAACGATCGGATGACCTCGCGATGGCCGGCACGCGGCGGGCCCGTCGTGGCCGACGGCGTCGTCTACTTCGGCGCCGGCATCTGGCCTTCGGAGGGCATTTACCTCCACGCCGTCGACGCCGAGACGGGCAAGGTGCTCTGGTGCAACGACCAGGCCGGCGCGATCTACATGGCGCAGCCGCACCCGGGCGCGAATGCCAAGAGTGGCGTTTCCGCCCAGGGCAACTTCGTGGTCGCCGGCGATGTGTTGCTGGTTCCCACTGGCCGGGCGGTCCCCGCCGGCTTCCGCCGGACCGACGGGAAGCTTCTCTATTTCCATCTCCAGGAAAACCGCAGCTACGGCGGGTCGGAGATCGTCGCGGGGGACGACGTGTTCTTTAACCGCGGCGCGGCCTTCGAGGTGTCGACCGGCGCGCGTTGGCCGGCCGTCCCGGCCTTGGCGCCCCATCTAGTCGCGCTGTCGCCCGACGGCGTAGTTCACTGGCAGAAAGGGAGCGTGCGCCTGGCGCACTGGACCGACCGGGAGATGAAAGACCGGAAGGGGAACCCGGTTCGCACTAAGGGCCTGGAGGAAGCCTGGGCCGCCCCGGCGCCCTACGGGGGAGCGTCGCTCGTCGTGGCCGGCAAGACGGCCATCTCGGCCGGCCCGGGCCCGGAGGGAAACGGCGTCTCGGTCGTCGATCTCGCGAGCAAGCAGCCCATCTGGTCGGATCGCGTCGAGGGCGTGCCGCTCGGGCTCGCCGTGGCCGACGGGCGGCTCTTCGTCAGCACCGACCAGGGCATGATCTACTGCTTCGACGGCACGACCGGGGAGCCGAAGACCGTCGAGCCTGGGCCGGCACTCGCCGGGTACGATAGCCGGAGCGTCTTCACGCAGGCGGCCGAGCAGATCGTGCGCGAGGGCGGCGTCACCGAGGGTTACTGCGTCGATCTGGGCTGCGGCGAGGGCGACCTGGCCTATGCCCTGGCCAAGCGGACCAAGCTCCACGTCGTCGCGATCGACCCCGATCCCGAGAACGTGGCCACGGCCCGGCGAAAGCTCGACGCCGCCGGCCTCTACGGCGGGCGAGTGACCGTGCACCAGGGCGATCCGACCAAGACGCCCTATCCGGACTACTTGGCCAACCTGGTCGTCTCGGGCCGCTCGGTCACCGAGGGCACGTCGGCCCGGCTCGATGAGGAAGCGAGCCGGATCCAGCGTCCTTACGGAGGCGTGGCCTGCCTCGGCAAGCCGGGGGCTGTGAAGAAGACGGTCCGCGGCCCCCTCGAAGGCGCCGGCTCCTGGACCCACCAGTATTGCGACCCGGCCAACACGAACTGCTCGATCGACACGCTGGCCAAGGCCCCGCTGGGCATGCTCTGGTTTACCGACCTGAACTTCCCCATGCCCAGCCGCCACGGGCGCGGCCGAGCCCCCCTGTTCCTCGACGGCCGGTTGTTCATCGAAGGGCTCGACGGCGTCCTCTCGGTCGACGCCTACAACGGGCACAAGCTCTGGAAGCGTACGCTGCCGGGCATCCAGAAGTTCTTCGACGGCGAGCACCTGATGGGTACGTCCGGAACGGGCAGCAATTTCTGCATCGGCCGGCATGGACTGTTCATCCACACCGGGCCGACGTGCCTGCAGCTCGACCCGGCCACCGGGCGGCTCCTGGCCGAGCTGCCGGCCCCCAAGCAGCCCGACGGCAAGCCGGGCATCTGGGGAGTGATCGCCTGTGTGGGCGATACGCTCTTCGGCACGCTGGCCAACACGGAGCACGTGGTCACGCACCGCTTCGGCCGGGGCAACGACATGTCGACCCAGTTCACCGAGTCGATGCTCTTCGTCGCCATGGACGCCGCCACCGGACGGGTCAAGTGGCAGTACGAGCCCGAGCACTCGATCCGGCACAACACCATCGCGATCGGCGGCGGCCGCGTCCACCTGATCGACCGGCCGATGGCGCTGGGCGACCGGCACCGGGAGAAGAAGCGGGGCGTGCCCGACCCCGGCGACGTGCACCCACCCGGCACGCTCGTCACGCTCGACGCGCAGACGGGCGACGTCCTCTGGAAGACGGACGAGGACATCTACGGCACGCTGCTGGCCTTGAGCGAGGAGCACGGGACGCTCTTGATGTGTTATCAGGACTGGCGGTTCAAGCTGGCCTCGGAGCGGGGCGGGCGCATGGCGGCGTTCGACGCGGCGACGGGCGACCGCCGGTGGGACATCGAAGCCGACTACACCACCCGGCCCGTGATCAACGGGCGGACCGTGTACATCCAGCCGGGCACGTGGGACCTGCTGACCGGGGAGCCCAAGCAGTTCACGTTCGAGCGCTCCTACGGCTGCGGCATCGTGGCCGGGTCGAGGAACCTGCTCGTGTTCCGCTCGGCCACACTGGGCTACGTCGACTTGCTCGAGGGACGCGAGACGCACAACTACGGAGGCATCCGGCCCGGCTGCTGGATCAACACGTTGCCCGTCGGCGGCCTGGTGCTCATGCCCGACGCCACCGACCGCTGCACGTGCAGCTACCTGATCAAGGCGTCGGTCGCCCTTCAGCCGTACGGGGCGTATCGGCCAGGTACGGTGTCCTCGCCGTAGGGGACTCGTTGAGTTCTTGGATTGAGCGTCATCTCCCTCGAAGCCCAGGGGTTGCAACCCCTGGGCTTGGGGCGGGATTCCCTGAACCTGGTTCCCAAGCCGGAGCTTGGGAACGAGGCTGGTGAGCTGGAGCTTGGGAACGAGAAGATACGACATGACAATCGGAGGGGACAAGTCGATGAAGCCGAATGCCAACCCGCCGGAGGCGGTCTCTCGCCGCCGGATGATTCGGCGCGCGATGGGAACCGCCGGCCTCGGGTCGCTCTTCGCCGTCACGCGAGGGGCCGAGGCGCAAGCGGCGCCCGACGCGCCGATCTCGCCCCGAGACCGGCTGCGGATCACCCGGCTGGAGACGTTTTTGGTCAAGCCCCGCTGGCTGTTCCTCAAAGTGCACACCAACGCGGGCATCGTCGGGCTTGGCGAGCCGGTTTTGGAAGGGAGGGCGAAAACCTGTGCGACGGCCGTCGAGGAAGTCGCGCCCTACCTCGTCGGCAAGGATCCCCGGCACGTGGTTCACCATTGGCAGGCCATCTATCGCCACGCGTTCTATCGCGGCGGCCCGATCCTCACCAGCGCGTTGAGCGGCATCGATCAGGCCCTTTGGGACGTCAAGGGCAAGGCCCT
>CAZDHR010000145.1:0-14989 GCA_964505295.1 uncultured Planctomycetaceae bacterium | reverse complement strand
TGGGTTCGGACTGCCGGACGGCCCCACGGATGAAACGGACGCCGCGAAAGAGAAGTGGGAGCTCGAAAGGCACGCCGCGATCCGGAAGTGGCAAGAGTGGTACCTGGCCATCCGGCCGAACGCGGAGCTGGAATATTGACGCGGCCGGGCGCCGCGCCGCTCAAGGAGGCCTTCGACATGTCAACGACGCAGCCCAGCACCCACGAGTGCGAGTTGGGGGTCTCGGCGTACGAGCGCGTCGCCAGCATGTTGATTTCGCTGTTGGTGTTGACCGGCGCGAGCGTGCTGATCATGTTCATCCTCTGGCTCACCAGCCGGGTTTTTGCCAGCCGGGAGCCCGTGGCAGTGCAACTGGAGGAGATCGGCACGGGAGACACCGGGTTGACCGGGGGCATGGATCTCGACTCACCCATGGCCGACGAGCTCGGCGTGGAGACCGACCTGGAAACGCCGAACCTGGAGCAGACGCTCGCCGCGGTCGCCGACGCCGTGGCCACCCAGGCGGCCCTGTTGGACGATCCGGCTTTGACCGAGGAGGCGATTTCGGGCAAGGGCGGGTCGACGGGCGACGGGCGAGGGCTCGGCCGGGGCTCCGGTCCGGGGGGGACGGGGAAGCGCCGGCGCTGGGAAGTCCGATTTCCGCCGGGCAACACGATCGAGACGTATGGCCGGCAGCTCGACTTTTTCAAGATCGAGATGGGCGTGCTGATGCCCGACAACAAGGTCATCTACGCGTCCAGTTTCTCCAGCCGCAGCCCCACGCGACGCGAGGGGCCGGCCGACCAAGAGAAACGCTACTACCTCACGTGGGAAAAGGGTGGACTGGAGCAGGCCGACCGCGAGCTGCTCGACAAAGCGGGAGTCAAGCCGGGAAGGTGGATTCTGAAGTTCATACCGCCCGAGCTCGAGAGACAGTTGATTCAACTGGAGCAGAACAGGGCGGGCGACAGGGCCAGCAGGATCCGCACTACCTACTTCGGAATCCGCCCGAAGGGACGCGGGTATGAGTTTTACGTGATGGATCAGACTTACCGATGAGTACGCTGCCGCCAACCGAACCTGCGCGCACGTTCAACCGGCAGTTGTTGAGTGCTGCACGGCAAACGAACGCCCTCCAAGCCCAGGGATTGCAACCCCTGGGCTTCGTGGGAGCAATGTGGGGGCATTTGCCGCGCAGCATTGGATAGTACGAGCGCGACTTACTCGGAAGGCACTCGAAGCCCCGCGGCACGAACGACCTAGAAACCCTCAGATTCGAAGCGAGCTATGGACATTACCGCAGTAACTCAGGTTGCGGGCTACGTGATTTACGGGGCCCTGGCCCTGATTGCCCTTTGGGGCACATTCTGTGTCATTATCGTGTGGCGACGCGTGGCGCAGACCCGGTTTCGCAGCGAGCAGGAGCAGGCCGAATTCCTCGATAGTCTGGACCAGAGCCTGGACGAGGGGGATTTCGACGCGGCGATCGAGCTTTGCGACGGCGACAGCCGGGCGATGCCTCAACTGGTGACGCTGGCCTTGGCCAACCGGAACGCCGGGTACGCCAAGGTCCGCACCTTACTTTCCGACCGCTTCCAGCGCGACGTGCTCAGCGACCTGGAGTATCGTTTGAGTTGGGTGTACACCGTGATCAAGAGTGCTCCCATGGTGGGTCTGCTCGGCACCGTGGTGGGCATGATGGGGGCGTTCAGCAAGCTGGCCGCCGCGGAAAACGTCGACCCGAAGTCGCTGGCCGACAACATCAGCCTGGCCTTGATCACCACGGCGTGCGGGTTGGCGATCGCCATTCCGTTGGTGTTGTCCACGGCCAGCATCAATGTGCGGATCCGCAAGATGGAGGATCTGGTCGGCTCGGGCCTGACTCGGTTCCTCGAGTCGTTTCGGGCCGTGCTGAAGCGGGGAGCCACCGAGAGGAAGTAGAAGATGGCCGACGATCAGGTGTGGGACGAACTGCTCGATGACGAAGAGGAAGGTCCGGTGCTCGTGCGTCGGCCCGTGAGCGACTCGGCGGAGATGGACATCACGCCGATGATCGACATCACCTTCCTGTTGTTGATCTTTTTTCTCGTCTGTTCGACCGCCAGCGTGCAGAGCGCCGTCGAGCTGCCCCCCGCCCGGCACGGGACCGGCGTGAGCGACCGCACGTCGGTGGTCCTGACGGTCGCCGAACGGGGCGGTCCTGGCCCGGCGCTGGTCTATCTGGCGGACGGGAGGAAGGGCAAGGCCTTGCCCGACGACGAAGACCTCCGGGCAGCCGAAATCGAGCAGGCCGTGGAACAGGGGGTGCAGGCGGGGAAGTCGACCGTGCTCGTTAAGGCGGAGAAGAGCGTCAAGCACGGGGACGTGTGGCGCGTGGAGACCGCCGTGGGGCGCGTGGAAGGCGTGAAACTGTACGTGGCGGTCCTCGAGGTAGAGTGACGCCGTTCTTCCGGAGATGTGAGTCCCTGCCGTGACGATCCGATTCCGCTGCAACCACTGTTCCCTCGCGTTGACGGCTGACGACGATCGCGCGGGCGCGAAGTTCCAGTGTCCGCGTTGCGGTCGGGAGGGGGTGATTGCCGAAGCGGCTCCAGGGCGGCCGGGCGGAAAAGGCGCCGGCGCGGGCGGGCGGGCCGCCGAGCGCGGCCCCGTTCAGCCGCCGGTCAAGCCGCCTGAAGACGAAGAGATGGAGCCGGTCAAATTCGGCGTGAAGCGGACCGAGGACGAGGGGATCGACATGACGCCGATGGTCGACGTCACGTTCCTGCTGTTGATCTTCTTCATGGTCACGGCGGCATACAGCCTTCAGAAGTCGATCGAGGTCCCGGCGCCCGATCAGGAAGAAAGCTCCACGCAAGCGCGTACGGTGGAAGAAATCGAGAAAGACGACGACTACGTGATCATCCGGATCGCGAGGGACAATACGGTCTGGGTCAACGAGCAAGAGGCGCCGAGCGAGCAAGAGGTGCTGGTGAAGCTTCGCGAAGCCCGGGAGGGGCAACCGGGGACCAGCGGAGGAGGCCCCACGAGCCTCTTGGTGCTGGCCGACGAGGAGGCCCGGCATGAAACGGTAGTGATGTGCTTGGACGCGGGGAACGCCGTGGGCATGGAAAACGTGCGGCTGTCATGCGTGGATGAAGAGGACCTCTAGCTGCCCGTTGAAAAGACAGTCCCGCGGCGACTTGGGTGCCACTGCTGGCTTGCCCAGCAGTGATCTTCGTGCGAATTTGTACCGCACTGCTGGACAAGCCAGTAGTGGCACCCTTTTTCAAGGGGCTGCTAAGGTTCTGCCGGCGCAGCGAACCGACTAACGCGAAGGACGTCCATGATCGATGCGGAAGAATTCGTCGACCTGCTGGAAAAGAAGGACCTGGTTTCTCCGGAGGTCGTCGCGCACTTGCGCCGGCAGATCGCCCGGCCCAATAACCCCATCTCCGCCGCCTTGCTCGCCAAGTGGCTGGTGGACCGCGGGCATCTGTCGCGGCTGCTGGCCCAACGTCTGCTCACCCGGGCGGAGGAGTCGGTGGAACCGGCCGAACCTCCCGACGCGGAGTTCGACTGGGAGAAGCAGGCAGAGGGAGACGAGCTGGGCTTGGCCCCTTTGGACGACGAAATCGCCGGCATGCGAGCGGCGGAGCCGAAGAGGCCGGCGCCTGCTCCCAAACCGAAACCGACCCGCGCATCCGGCGCCACTCCACCCGCCGGCAGGCCCCCGCAGAAGCCCAGTCAGCCAGCCCCCGGGGCCGCCGGCGGATCGCTTCTGGACGAGGAGTTCGCGCCGCTGGGAGGCGGGGCGACCGGGTTGGGATCGCTGGAAGGGGTGACGGACGAATCGGCACTGACCGCCTCGGAGGGCGGCCCGCTCGCCCCGGTCGGGGCGAAGAAGGGGCTGTTCGGAGGCCGAAGACGGCGTCGCCGACGGGACAACGTGTGGGACTCTCCCCTGCTGTTGATCGGGGGCGGAGGGCTGTTGTTGCTGTTGATCGTGGGGGCCATCTTGTATTGGGCCCTAAACCGGCAGACCGGCGACGAGACGTTGGCCGTGGCCGAAGAGTTCTATCGCGGCGGCTCGTACACCAAGGCCATCGACCAGTACAACGAGTATTTGGAGAAGTTCCCCAAGCATGAGGGCGTGAGCCTGGCCCGGGTCCGGCGCGGGCTGGCTCAGTTGCGTCAGGCGACCGACTACGCCAGCGACTGGCCCAACGCGCTCACCGTGGCCAACGAGGTGCTGGGCGAGATCGCTCAGGAAGAGGAATTCAGCACCGAGGCCCGACCCGAGCTGGTGGCCATGCTGCCCAAGATCGCGCAGGGCTTGGCCGACAAGGCCCGGGCGGACCTGGATTCCGCGTTGGTCAACAAGTCTGAGGAGGCCCTTGCCCTGGTGAACAAGTACATCCCCGCCTCGTCCCGGCCGGTGACCAAGCTTGCCGACATCCAAGCCCTGTTGGCCCTGACCAACCGCGAGATCGCCCGGGGCAAGGAGTTGGAGAAGGCGATTGCCGGGATGAAGGCGGCGGTCGAGCGGAACGAGACGGCCGAGGCTTACCGCATCCGCACCACGCTATTGAAGGAGTATCCGAGCCTGGTCGACAACGAGCGACTGCTGGAGATGGTGCGGGCGGTTTCTCAGGCGGAGCTGTCGGGGGTGAAGGTGGTCGAGGAGCCGAAGTCGGCGCAAGGCGGCGAGGCGGCGGCCGATGCGGTGCCCGCCGTCGCCTTGGCCCGCCGCGTCACCACCAGTGCCCCACCCGGCGCCGAAGGACACGTGATCTTCGTGTTGGCCCGAGGGGCTGCCTACGGTCTGGACGCGACCTCCGGCGAGATCTTGTGGCGGCGTCCGGTGGGGTTTGCGATCAATGGGCGGAGTCCCGGGTTCCCGCCAACGGCCATCTCGGAGAGGCCGGGTAGCGACGCGATCATGGTGGACTCGGAGCGTCACGAGGTGCTCCGGGCGGAAGCCGCCACCGGCCGGCCGAGGTGGCGGCACGCCCTCGGCGAGCCTTTCGACGCCCATCCGGTCGTGGCCGACAAGCGCCTCCTGGTCGCCACCCGGCCGGGCCGGCTCGTGTGGGTCGATCTGGAGACCGGCGACTCGCCCGGCTACGTCCAATTGCCCCAGGAGTTGCGGGTCGGGCCGAGCATCGATTCCCGTCGATCCGCCATCTATCAAATCGCCGAGCATTCCAACCTGTTCGTGCTCTCGTTGGGCAAGGGCGAGCCGAAACAGGTGGTCTACCTGGGTCACGCGCCGGGGAGCGTCACCGTCCCACCGGTCGTGGTCAACCGCTATCTCGTCGTCGCCGACAATGACGGCGTGAAGCACTCCACGCTGCGGGTGCTGGCGTTGGAGACGGAAGAGGCGGGGCAGGCGCCGGTCCGCATCGTGCAGAGCGTGCGGCTCAAGGGGCACGTCGACTCGCCGCCGCAGGTCTACGGCGTGCGCATGCTCGTGGCCACCGACCAGGGGGAACTTACCGTATTCGAGATTAGCGCGACCGACGTGGAGAACCCGTTGGCCCGCGTCGCCGAAGGCAAGACCTCCAGCGAAGAGGAGTTGACCCGCGACGAGATGCCGGAAGGGCTGATCCGCTTCCCGTTGCTGCGGGGTGGCCGGGTCTGGATCGCCGATAACCAGTTGACCCATTATGACCTCCAACCGTCGCAAGGCCGCTTGCAGCCCCGCGGGGTCAAGAACGAGCGGAGCGCCACCTTGCAGCCGTTGGTGTCGATCGACCAGACGGTCTTCCACGTCCGCCGCAAGCTGGGGTTCCCGGGGGTGCTGGTCTCGGCCGTCGGGGCGGAGGAGAAGCAGCCGTACTGGGAAACCCACTTGGCCGCGCCGCTGGCCGCGGAGCCGATAGTCGACGCCCAGGCCGGCCAAATCACGGCCGTCACCTCGATCGGAGCCATCTTCCAACTCCCGAGCGACGGCCTGGACAAGCCGGTTGCCCACGATCAGCCGACCGTCGCCCTCAAGCCGGCCGAGATCGAAGGGCCGGTGACCGACGTGTTCCGGGTGCAGGACCGGCTGCTGGTGATGGCGGCGGGCACGGGCGCAAAGCAACTCCCGGTGTATGACCCCCAGGAAGGAAACCGTTTCCGCTGGCTCTTCCTGCCGGGGGCGTTGGGCGGCCGTCCCATCCCCTTTGCCGACGGCTTGATCGTCCCGTGCGAAATCGGGCAGGTGTTCCTCTTGGACGCCCGTTCGGGCAAGCCGCGGGTCGAGCCGTTCCAGCCGGCGTTGAAGAGCGGCGCCCGAGTCGCCTGGTCCCAACCGGCCCTGGTTGGCCAGAACGAGATGTTGATTTCCGAAGGTCAAGCCCTGTACCGCGTTGGGATTCAGGACCAGCCGAAGCCGCACCTCGCCATGCTCGCCGAGGTCGATCTGCCCGAACGGCTCGTCTCGCCGATCGCCGTGTTGGGCAACGTGGCGTACGCCGTCGACGCGGCGGAATCGCTCGTCGCCTTCGAACTTCCCGATTTGACGGCCGGCGAACCTCGCCCGTTGGGCGCCCGAAGCGCATGGGGGCCCGGACGCGTGGGCGATCACGTGCTGTTGGCCACCGACGACGACCAGTTGTACTGCCTCGATGCGGGCCGGAAGGTCGTCTGGCAGGTTCCCCTGTCGTACGGTCCGCTGGCCGGTCGGCCGCTGAGCACCGAATCGGGCGACGTCCTGGCCGCCGCCAGCGGCGTGATCTGGCGCCTGGACCCGGCCACCGGCAAGGAGCTTGCCAAGATCGAAGCCGGCAACCCCTTGGGCACCGGTCCCGTGCCGTTGGGCGGCGGGCTTCTGGTCGGGGGGCACGACGGGTGTCTTCATAAGGTGCAAATGCCCTAAGCGAGCCTCCGCGATCCATGACGATTCGAGCACACAGGCGGTACCCGGTCTACGCGGCGGCGCTTTGCGTCGCGCTCGTCGTGCGGTACGCCCTGGCCCAGGAGCCGCCGCCTGCCCTCCGTAAGGTGCCGGCAGCGGACGCTGCTCCGGAGGGCAACAAGGTCGCTCCGGAAGGTGACGAGGTCGAAGCGCCGGCTGCCGATAAGGCCGAGCCGGAGAGCAAAGTCCCCCTGTACCAGCAGGAGGCATACGACCTTGTCACCCTCGACGAGCACAACGAGAACCGCGTGCTCAAGGTCCTTCCGTTGGACCTTCCCAACCGGCGAGTGCCGGATCCGCTTCCCCGGAGTGGCCAGATCGAAGTGAGGCTGCTGGACGAGCTTGAATCGAAGTACGTGATCCTGTGGACTTCCATCGATCGCATCCAACGGTTCCACGACCTGGTGCTCGACGAGGCCGACGAGCTCGTCCGCGCGGGCGAGCTCGATAAGGTCTACGACTATTTCCAGTTCCTCCTCGACGCGGACCCGGAGCTGCCGGGCCTGAAGGACTCGATCGACACCTACCTCTATGAGGAGGCCAAGGCGTCCCAGCGCGAAGGGCGAGCCGAGGAAGCCTTGGCCATGCTCCGCCAGTTGCACCAGCGCAATCCGAAATGGGCGGGTTTGGATAAGGCGTTGGGCGTGGTCACCGAGGAACTGGTCGGGCGCTACGTCGAAGCCGACGACTATTGGACCGCCCGGCAGATGCTCCGCAACCTGGCCGACTTGTGTCCCGATCATTCCGTGGTGGCCAAGTGGGAAGGCCAGTTCCAAGCCGAGGCCGGCAAGTTATTGGAGGAAGGCCGCAAGGCGCAAGAGGCCGGCAAGCTTCGCGATGCCCACGCTGCCGGCCGGCGCCTGATGCACGTCTGGCCGGACCTTCCCGGCGGAAGGGAGTTCATCGATTCCATCCAGCGGCAGTATCCCCGCGTCGTCGTGGGAGTGACGTTGCCCGCCGCAGATCGCGAGCCCGGTCGGTTGCACGATTGGGCATCGCGCCGCAGCAGCCGGCTCGTCTGCCGGACCCTGATGGAGTTCGTCGGTCGGGGGACCGAGGGGGGCGAGTACTACTGCCCGTTCGGCGAAATGGAGATCCAGGAGCTGGGGCTCCGGCTCGCGTTCCGGATCGACCCCGATCTCGGGCGTTCGGTCGGAGCGGGGGGGTTGACCGGGTACGATTTGGCCAGGCAGCTCCTGGGCATGGCCGATCCGAAGGACGAGGCCTACCGACTCGACTGGGCCGATCTGGTCGATCGGGTCTCGCCCCGCGAGGTCTACGGCGTGGACGCCGATCTGCGTCGCCCCCACGTGCGGCCGGAAGCCCTGTTGCGGTCGGTCGTCCTCGGCAAAGCGCGGTCGCCCGAGTCCGGCGGAACGAGCGACTCGAGTGGATCGAACGATTCGAGCGGGCCCCCGGCGTCGGTCGGCCCGTACGTGGTGGAATCGCGATCCGAGGACGAAGTGGTCTACCTCGCCAACCCGCGGTACTCTCTCGGCGCCAAGCAACCCAAGGAGGTCGTCGAACGGCACTACGCCAAGGGCACCGGAGCCATCCAGGCGCTCCAGCGCCGCCAGATCGACGTCCTCGATCGCGTCAACCCGTGGGACCTGGAAAGGGTCAAGGCAATCAAGGACGTGAAGGTCGAGCCGTATTCCTTGCCCGTCGTTCACTGCCTGGTCCCCAACCCGACGAGGCCGTTCACGGCCCGGCGCGCGTTTCGCCGGGCGCTGGTCTACGGCATCCATCGCGAGGGGATTCTGAATTACTTGCTGCGAGGCCGGTCGACGTCGGGCTGCCAGGTGGTCAGCGGTCCGTTCTCGCCGGGCATCTCCCCTGACGATCCGCTCGATTACGCTTACGACCACGCCCTCGAGCCGCGTGGCTACGAGCCGTATCTGGCGATCGCGTTGGCGCAGGTCGCGCTCTCCGAAGTCGCCGAGGCCATGAAGAAGAAGGGCATCGAGGTCACCGACATCCCCGAGCTCGTGCTCGCCCACCCCGCGCACGAGTTGGCTCGCGTGGCGTGCACCTCCATCCAGCGGCAGCTCAAGCTGGTGGAGATTCCCGTCGTCCTGCGGGAATTGCCGGCGGGCATGCCGGCACAAATCCCGGACGACGTCGATCTGCTCTACGTCGAGCTGACGATGGCCGAGCCGGTGGTGGACGCGGGTCGGCTTTTGGGGGAGGATGGCATATCGGGCAGTCCGAGCAACTTCATGAGTCAGGCCCTCCGGCAGCTCGACCAGGCCACCGATTGGGCTCAGGTGGCCAGCCGGCTCCGCTACATCCACTGGCTTACCCAGAAGGAGGTCTGCATCGTGCCCTTGTGGCAGTTGATCGACCACTTCGCCTATCAGCGAAGTCTGAAAGGAGCGGGGTCCCGCCCGGTCTCGCTCTACCAGAACGTGGAACGGTGGGAACCGGCAACTCGATATGCCGCGGAGGAGAAATGAGCTCACCGGCCGAAAAAGGGCGTCGAGGACCGTTCTTGCCCCGCCGCCGCGGAGTATCAGCGGGCCAAGAGGCGAAATGGGCGGCCGGTGCCTTCTTCCGCGCGACACTGGCCGGGCTGATGGTCTGCGCGTTGGCCTCGCCCGCCGGCGCGCAGACCGTCTGGGAGCTTACCCCCTATAAAGTTCGGGTGATATTAGCCCTTGGGCACGCACCCGAGCTTACGCCCGGTTTTCGATCCGAGTTAACGCGGGAGCTGCACGGCCGGGTGGACGCGCTCGTCGGGGCTTTTTGGGACGTCCGCGTAACCGAGCCGGGCGCGGCTTTGCGATACGCGATGCTGCGCGACGTGGAAACGGTCACGGTCGAGCTGGTCGAAGCGGAATGGTCGAACAAGGAGGCGACCGCGTCGGCCGGGGGGGTTTCCTCCTCGGAATCGCCGTCGCCGGCCGAGGCAACCTCGCCCGCCGGCGCAGCGGTCCATCTCGACGACCTCGACAAAGTGATCCTCCTGGTGGTGTTGCCCGGTCCGGCCGGCTACCGAGTCGTCGCCCGGGAGCTGGACGTCCGGACGCGACAGTGGAACACGCCGGCGAGCGTGCCGGTGTGGCACGACGGCAAGCTCCGCGACGCGGCGTTCACGGCGATGCGCAGGGCGTTCGCTCCGCTGGCGCAGGTGGTTGCGGTGGAGCAGAGCGACGTGACCTTGCGGCTTCGCGCCGCCGGCTTTCCTTTGCGCGACAAGACGATCGTGATGGTCCGACCCGGCGACTTGTTTCGCCCCGTCATCCGGCACAACGATCGCTACGGCAAGGTGAAAGGCGTGCTTGCGATCGAGTGGACGTTCCTCACCGTGGAGGAGGTGGCCCCGGCGGGGCTGGCGTGCAAGCTGTACACCGGGCTGCGCTCGCCGTTGAGCGGTCGCCGCCGAGGCCGGTACGAGCAATTGGCGCTGGCCGTGGCCCCGCCCGGCAAGCCCACCCGGCTCACCCTCCAGTCGCGAACCAAGCCCCACGATCCCCTGATCGGCTACGACGTCTACTCCCACCCACCCGGCTCCAAGAAGACCGACTTGGTTGGCCGTACGGACCGCCTGGGGAGCGTGGTCGTCCCGCCGACCGACGATCCCCTTCGAGTCCTGGTGGTCAAGAATGGCAGCGAGTTTCTGGCCCGATTGCCCATGATTCCGGGCATGGAGGCCGAAGTCGTGGCCGACATCCGCAACGACGACCAGCGTCTGGAGGCCGAGGGGTTCATCCGCGGGTTGCAGGAGGAGCTGATCGACCTGGTGATCCGGCGCGAGGTGCTTCTGGCCCAGTACGAAGCGCGGTTCGGGGAGAAAAAATACGACGAGGCCGAGAATCTGATCCGGCAGTTGCGGGCGTTGGAAACCCGCGACGATTTCGCCCTCCACCTGGCCCAGGAGCAGAAGAAGGTTTTCTCCGCCGACAAGCTGTCGCAGGCCAAGATCGACCAGATGTTCTCCAAGACCCGCAAGCTCGTCATCACCTACCTCGATCCGGCCATCATCGACCAGCTCGACCGCCAGCTCCGCGAAGCCCGCGGCGGCCGGCTCTAGCGCCGCAACACGACAAGTGACAGGGTGACGGGGTGAGGGGGGTGACCGGGTGTGCGGGTGAGGCCGTGACGGCGTAACTCTGATTGTCACCCCGTCACCTTGCCACCCCGTCACCTTGTCACCCCGTCACCTTGCCACCTTGCCACCTCGGCTACACGAGCGGACGGATCTTCCGGCGTGTGGAAATCGAGTGCTCTACTCGCATGCAGCGGAATCCGTCTATCGCACTATTGCAGCGTTTGCAGAACCCACCAGATCAGCATCACCAGGCCGACCAGCGTGATGGGGAAGAGGAGCAGGACGACGGCGGGGTGAAAAATGGGGAGGGGACGGGGTGGTTGGGCGTCGGGGAAGTGGGTGGCGGAGGTGGTGTCTTGGCCGCCGGAGGCAAGGGCGTGGGTGGTCTGGGAGCCGGAGTGGTCGGTTTGGTCGGCGGGGGGCTCGGGGATTTCGGGGAAGCTCGACTGGGTGTCGCCCAGGCTTGCGTCGTCGGGATCGGCCGGCTCGGCTTCGGTCGCGGGGATCGCGGCGGCCACGTCCGAAGGCCTGGCGGCCCATGACTGCGGTCGCCCCCGGGGATCGCCCTGCACAATCGGACTAGGTGTATCGACCCATGGGGCCAGGCGGGCGATCACCGCCTCGGCCGACTGGATCCGCTCGGCCGGGTCCTTGGCCATCATGTCGGCCAAAAGCTCGAGGAAGGGGACGGTCAGCGCCGGGTTCAGTCGGCGCGGGTCGAGCGGGCGGAGCTCCCGGTGGGCCCGGACCTTGTCGGCGGTCGTGCCGCCGGGGAAGGGGACCTTGCCGGTGACGGCATAATACAGTGTACACCCTAGCGAGTAAACGTCCCAGGCCGGCGTGGGGCTCCAGGGGGCCTGGATGTGGTCGGGCGAGAGGTAGTCGGCGGTGCCCACGATCTTGCCGAACCGGGGGTCGCTTTCGGCGTCGTCCCCTAACGGACCGGCCAGCCCCAGGTCGGAGAGCTTGGCACGGCCCTCCGGGGTGACCAGCACGTTGCCCGGCTTCACGTCGCGATGGACCAAGCCTTGCTCATGGGCGTGCTGGAGCCCTGCGGCCACCTGGGAGATCACGTCGGCGGCCGCCTCGATGGTCATCGGGCCGCTGCGGCGAATCAGCTTGCGGAGATCGGTGCCGGGCACGTACTCGGTCACCAGGTAGCAGACGTTGCCGTCCTGGCCGGCGTCGAACGCGCGGACCAGGTTGGGGTGGTCGAGCTTGGCCACGAGCTGGATTTCCCGCATGAAGTTGGCGATCGCTTCCGGCGTCGACTTGCTGCGGGGGAGCACCTTGACGGCCACGACGCGGTCGAGCACTTCGTGCCGTGCCTTGAAGACCTGGCCCATGCCGCCGCGGCCGATCGAGTCGATCATCCAGTAAGGGCCGAGATTGAACTTGGTGCGTCCTTCGAGGAGCTGCTTCGACTGCCAGACGTTCAGCCACCCCAGATCGACGAGCTTCTCGGCGAGTTGCTCATCCGTTGGGGGGGGCGCCGCATCGGAAGGGTCGCCTTCGGTGGCGCGGAGTGCGGCACACGCCTTGTCGAGCTGTTCCTGGTCCAACAGCCCGCTGGCCAAAGCACACCGCTCCAGCGCTGTTTTGCGCCGCTTGCTCACCGGTCTGGCACCACCCCGGATGACGCCGCGGGAACCTCGGTTGCCGGACGAGAGCCGGGCCACTGCGTCGGCCCGACTCGCCCAACTCGGATCATTCAAGAGGCCCGTCGCACCGGTTTCCCACCTGTGTCGTTCGCGGCGGAGGCAAGACGCCTGGGCTGTGGCGCCACGCAATCGGGGCGAACGGGCTGACGGCCCTATCATTACGTTAACGGCCGGGCCCCCCATGCGCCAAGGCGGTGGTCGTGACTACCCCACCACTCCAACGCTGTGCCATGCGGGCGGCAAGGGGCCCTTGAGCACCACGGGCTCACCCCCTACCGGATGGCTCACCACCAGCCGTCGTGCGTGCAAGGCGATCCCCACCGGAAAAGCCTGGCGGCCGCCGTACTTCCGGTCTCCCAGGATCGGATGGCCGCGACGTGCCAACTGCACGCGTATTTGATGCTTTCGTCCGGTCAGCAGTTCCACTTCCAGGAGGGAATTCCCATCGAGCAGCTCCAAGCGCCGGTAGGCCAGCCGGGCCTCTTTGGCCCCGGGGCGTGTGGAGTCGACCACACGCACTTTGCGGTGTCGCTCGTCGGCGAAGAGCCAATCGGCGCACTCGTCTGCGACCGGCTTGACCACCCCTTCGACCAGCGCCCAATACGTCTTCTGCACAGTGCGGTTGCGGAATTGCTCGGTCAGGCGCCGGGCAGCTTTCGACGTGCGTGCGAACAGCACGATGCCCGTCACGGGGGTGTCGAGCCGGCTCATCACTCCCAGGTATACGCTGCCGGGCTTGTCGTAGCGATCCTTGACGTACTGCTTCGCCACGGTGAGCAACGTCGGCTTGTCGCTCGGCAGGCCCATCGTGGCCAAGCCAGCCGGCTTCAGCACGGCCAGGAGGTGGTTGTCTTCGTACACGACGACAAGCGAGTGCGGATTCATCAGCAGCTTGGCCTAGTGCGGTCGGGGTGTTGCGTCCTAGAATGACGCCGAGCATCGTCCCGGCGGCGCGGGGGCGTTGTTGCCGGGGACTATCCGTATCGTAGCAGGAATCCCAACCTTCGGCGACTTGGCTCGCTTCCCGGGAAACTGGCATCTAAGGTAAACATGGGTGCAACCGTTGCGCGGCCGAAACTGGTGCTGGCAAGCCGTTCGCCCCGCCGGCGAGAGTTGTTGGCGCGGGCCGGCTACCAGTTCGAGGTCCATCCGCCGAGCGAGATGGCCGAGGATAGCCTGTCGGGCGGCGAGACCCCGGCCCAGCTTGTTGCGCGGCTGGCTCGTCAGAAGGCCGCCGACGTGGCCCGTCGGATCGAGTGCGGACTGATCGTCGGCTGCGACACGGTGGCTGAGTGCGACGGGCAGATCCTGGGCAAACCCGTCAACCTGCCGGACGCGCGGCGGATGCTCGAAACCTTGCGGGGCCGAGAGCATCGGGTGCTGAGCGGTCTGTGTTTGTGGGAGCAGCCGGCCGGGCGGGTCGACGTTCGCGTCGACGTGACCAGGCTGCGCATGGACCCGCTCGGCGACGCCGAGATTGGCGAGTACCTGCGCTCAGGGGCGTGGAAAGGCAAGGCCGGTGCGTTCGGATACCAGGACCGGCTTGGCTGGGTTCACGTGATGGAGGGGAGCGAGTCGAACGTCGTTGGCCTGCCGCTGGAGCTTCTCGCCGAGATGATCGGCGAGATGCACGCGGCCTGAAGCCGGCCGGCGATCAACAGGAGACGACGTAGCGCGGACAAATAGAGCGCCGGATGGCCTCGGCGACGGCGCCGAAGCCATCCGTGCGTACTGTCAGTCACGCGTGGGAAAGAGAAAACCGTTCCACCACGGGCGTGGCATTACCAGGAGCGGTCTGGGGATTCGCTCAGACCATATCCTTGAGGTTCTTGAGGGCCCGTACCGTGACCTTGGTGTAGGCCGGCTTGAAGGGCCTGTCGTACAACTCGCCCGTGAAAGGATTGCGCACGTTCTTTTCGGCCGGCTTGGCCTTCACCTTCTTCTTCCCGATCTTCACCAGACCGGGAATGGTGAATGCGCCCTCTTTGGCCTTGAGCGCCTTCTTGATCTCGGCCTGAAGCGCGTCGAACACCCCGGCGACTTCCTTCTTCGTCAGGCCCGTCGCGTCGGCGATGTTCGCGAGAATCTGCGTCTTGGTTGGGGGTTTCTTTACAGCTTTGGCCATCGTCCGTAACCCTCCATGCGAGGTTCCTGAAAGTGAGAATTCGTCCGTCCCAATCAGTGGACGCGATGATTAGAGACGGTTTGCCGAGAAATTCAACCTCAAAACGCCTCAAACACTGAAAAAAGAGGGGAAAAACGGCGCGGGCCACCGGCCGGTGGGCGTGTGTCGGGTGCCTGTTGGCCAACCGGCGGCGCGGGGCCGACAGCGGCGTGTCGTCGTGTGGGCCCGGCCATTGCCGGAGGCGACTCCGGCAGAAAGGCTTGCTCAGTACTAGAAATGAGGCGAAGTTG
>CAZDHR010000144.1:0-15174 GCA_964505295.1 uncultured Planctomycetaceae bacterium | reverse complement strand
TTGCCGGAACGGCCCGAAGGGTGCTTCGCACAAATTGGACCTGTCCCCTTTTTCTACCCCCTACTGGAAGTCGGACATGCTGCCCGAGCCGATGCGCCACGAGTCGGGCCACGGCGGTTCGCACGTGTTGATCTCGGCCGAATTCATCAATGCCTTGGTCGAAGACCGCGAGCCGGAGATCGACATCTACGCGTCGCTGGCGATGACGGTCCCCGGCATCGTGGCCCAGCAGTCGTCGCTCAAAGACGGCGAGCAACTGCCCGTCCCGCAGTTCGACCCGGCGGGGTGAACGTGCCAAGTAATCGTAGGGTGCGTGAAACGCACCATTTCATGGCATGATGGGGAAGTGGTGCGTTTCACGCACCCTACTAGCCCCCCATCTTCGCCCATTGCCGGTCGAGCCACTTGGCCGAGACGAGGATCGACGTGCCCAGATCCTGGGCGAAGAGCGAGACGCGGTACTCCTCGAGCATCCAGCGGTATCGGACCAGCTCCGGGTCGCGGGGAGTCGCCGGGCCGCGCCTCGAACAGGGCCGAGCCGGGCCAGAGGTGCGGTGCCGGGATCGATGACGTAGCGGATGCCGGGCACGGTGAGCGACGACTCGGCGACGTTCGTGGCGATCACGATCCGCCGGCGCCGGTGCGGCTCGAACACCCGTTGCTGCTCCTTGGCCGTGAGCCGGGCGTAAAGCGGCAGGATCTCCACGGGCCGGCCCGCCCGGGCGCCCGAGAGCAACCGGCCGCGGAGCGCTTTGGCCGTATCGTGGATGTGTCGCTCGGTGGGCATGAAGATGAGGACGTCGCCCGTTGGGTCGATCGAGGTCAGCTCGTCCACGGCGTCCAGCACCGCGCGTTCCAGGTCGGGCTCGCCGCCGTCATCCTCCTCGTCCGGCTCGAAGGGGCGATAGCAGACATCGACCGGGTAGTTGCGGCCCGACACCTCGACGACCGGCGCCGGGCCCCGCGACGTGCGGAAGTGCCGGCTGAACCGGACCGAGTCGATCGTGGCCGACGTGATCACCAGTTTCAGCTCCCGATCGATCGGCTTTCCGGCCTCGTGGAGCTTGCGAATCGTGCCGAGTCGCCGGCGCAGACGATAGCGATCGGCCAGCATGGCGAGGGAGATTCGGGATTCCAGTTCCGCGAAGTCGATCATCCAGCTACGTCATTCTGCGCCGTGAACGGTTGCCGCAGGGCGATCGCCGCCCCGACGGTCTGGAAGCCATGCTATTCGACGGAGCCCCGGCCATGCAAAGGGGGGCACCTGCCGGTGGGGGCTCGACGTATCAACTCCGGCCCCATAGTCGCTTTTCGCTCCGCGAAAAGGCGTTTGTTCAACCAGCGAGGACTCCGTTACTCAAGGAGCGAAGGGACGCTTGCTCGGTTCGGGAAGGAACGCCTGTTCGGCTGGCCGGAAGGCGTTTGTTCGCGGAGCGAACAACGACTATGGGAGCTTTGTTGCAGGTCGGGGCGGGGCACCTATAATGGCAGCCTAGTGCGGTTGCCGACGCTGCGATCGCCGGACATAACTCGCGGATGCGATCACGACGGGAGTTGACATGCTGAGGCTCGTGCTGGTCTTTGGCTTGGCCTTGACGTGCTGCTTTGCGCCCTCTAACTCAGTTCATGGCGAGAACTGGCCGGGATGGCGCGGGCCGCGGGGTGATGGGACCAGCCTGGAGACGGACGTGCCGCTCGCCTGGGACGGCCCGACGGGGAAGAACCTCCTCTGGAAGTCGGAGGTGCCGGGCGTGGGCCATGCGTCGCCGATCGTCTGGGGCGACCGCATCTTCCTGGTCTCCTGCCTCGAAGAGCGCGAGGAGCGGATCCTGGTCTCGTTCGACGGCCGCTCGGGCGCGAGGCAATGGCAGCGGACCGTGCTCCGGTCTCCCCTGGAGACGAGAAACCGACTGAACAGCTTCGCGTCGAGCACGCCCGTCACCGACGGGGAGTTGGTCTACGTCACGTTCCTCGAAATAGACGGGAGCACGGTCGAAGCGCGCAACGTCTCCAGGCCCCGGCCGGTGACCCTCGGCCGAATGGTCGTGGCGGCGTACGATTTCCAGGGCAATCGGCGGTGGATCGTCAGGCCGGGCGAGTTCGCCAGCGTGCACGGCTACTGTAGCAGCCCCGTGCTCTACGACGACCTGGTGATCATCAACGGCGATCACGACGGCGACTCGTACGTCGTCGCGCTGGAAAAGGCGACGGGCGAGACGGTCTGGAAGAGGCCCCGGGAACACAAGACCCGTAGCTACGTGCCCCCGATTATCCGCGAGATCGACGGGCGCACGCAGATGGTCTTCTCCGGGAGCCGGTGTGTCGTCAGCCTCGATCCGAGCGACGGCTCGCGCTACTGGAAGATCGACGGCCCGACCGAGCAGTTTGTCGCCTCGATGGTCTACGACGGCGAGCGGTTCTACATGGTCGCCGGCTTTCCCACGTATCACGTGATGGGGATTCGACCGGACGGGAAAGGGAACGTCACGGAGACGCACGTCGACTGGCACGTGACAAACGTCCGGTGCTACGTGCCGTCGCCCGTCGTGCTCGACGGGTACTTGCTCGTGGCCGACGACCGCGGCACGGCCAACTGCTTCGAAGCGGCCACCGGCGAGCGACTGTGGCAGGAGCGCCTGGGGAAGCACTACAGCACGTCGCTGGTGACGGCCAAGGGGTTGGCCTTCTTTCTGGCGGATGACGGAATGATGAAGCTCGTCCGGCCGGGCCCAACGCTCGACGTGGTGGCGGAGAACGAGCTGGGCGAGGAGTGCCGTGCGTCGCCGGCCATCTCCGGCGGCCGGCTCTTCCTCCGCGGCGAGCGCAACCTCTACTGCATCGGCTCGACGGAGTCAGTCGGCCAGTAGCCTGTCGCTCAGAAGTCGCGCCGCGCCGACGGATCCGAGTCTGCTTGCACAACTCCCAAGCCGCTCGCGGCTTCGCAAGCCCCCGCCTACCACCTCCGCTCGAGCATCAATTCCACGATCCGCTCGGACGCATGGCCGTCGCCGTAGGGGCTTCGGTCGATTCGGCAGGCGGCGTACCGGGCCGGGTCGGTGAGCAGGGCGGTGGCCGTCTCGACGATCGTCTCCACCGACGTACCCACCAGCAGGGCCGCGCCGGCGTCGACCAGCTCCGGTCGGTCGGTCTGGGGCCGCATCACCAGGACCGGTTTCCCCAGCGACGGCGCTTCTTCCTGCACGCCGCCCGAGTCGGTCAGAATCAGCACCGACCGGTCCATCAGCCAGACGAACTCGGGATACGCCGGCGGATCGATCAGGTGGACGTTCTCCGCGCCGGCCAGCGCGCGGTGGACCGGCTCCCGGACGTTCGGGTTGAGGTGAACCGGGTAGACGAGCCGGTGGTCGGGGAAGCGCTGGGCCAGCGTGCGAACAGCGCGGCATATTCGCTCCAGGCCGGAGCCGAAGCTCTCGCGGCGATGGGCGGTGACGAGCACCAGCGGCACGTTGCCCAGCCCGGCGTGCTTTCGCTGCCAGCGCCCGGGGTCGGCCCGCTCGCGGCGGACTGTCTCCAACAGCGCGTCGATCACCGTGTTGCCGGTCACGTGAATCCGCTCCGGCGCCACGCCCTCGGCCGCCAGGGTCTCCGCCGCTCGCCGCGTGGGCGCACAACAAAGCGCGGCCCCCAGGTCGGCGATTCGCCGGTTCAGCTCCTCGGGCCAGGGGGCCGATAGATCGCCCGTCCTGAGGCCGGCTTCCACGTGAACGAAGGGCGTGCGGCGATAGAAGGCGGCCAGCGCGGCGGCCATCACCGTGGTCGTGTCGCCCTGCGCCACCACGCAGTCGGGCCGATGGCCGACGATCGTCTCGTCGATCCCCTCGACGCATCGGGCGGTGAGCCGGGCGAGCGATTGATCGGCCGTCATCAGGTCGAGCCGGACGTCGGCCTCGATGCCGAAGTACTCGATCACCTGGGCCAATAGCTCGCGGTGCTGGCCGGTCAGACAGACGATCGGCTCCACGCCGCTGTGACGCCGGCACGCCGCGACGACCGGGGCCATCTTGATCGCCTCGGGCCGCGTGCCGAAGATCACGAGGGGACGCAGTCTGCTCAAAGGGCGTACCTCACACACGTCCGTGGTGGAAGCGACGCCGCGGGGCTCTCGCTCGGGAGCCTCGGTTATGGCACGCCCGCTCGGTCGTCGTCGGGGGCCATCAGTTCCCGGTACACGTTGTACTCGGTGTCGTCGAAGAGCATGTCCTGATGGCCGTCACAGTAGGTGACGACGACGCCGTCGGGGTGGAAGCTGGAGGGCCGGGCGTACTGGATGTCCGGGTTCGCAAAGTCCACTTCGGCATTCTTGCACTTGTTGATCGGCATGCACTCCCACGGTGAGACGGGCGCTTGCTGAATCCAGACGAACCCCACGTTGGCTGCCGAGTTGTCCGGGGCTGCTTCCCCCGCCCATCCTGCCCAGGTAGGCACCGGCCAGGTGGGCGGAACAGCCGCCGGGTCGAGCTGCGGCGCCCACTGCGTCGCCTGGATGTTTTCGGACAACATGAGCGTTTGCGACGAGCCGTCGGGGATCCTGTCGGTGGTGACCGTGATCATGGGGATCGTCGCATCGCGCCCGCTTCGATCGAAGAACACGCCGTGCGCGGGCCCTTCGTTCCGCGGGGTTCCGCCAACCACCGTCTGCGTCCCGTCCTGGATTCCGCAGTTGACCACGTAGTTCAAGGCGCCGTCGTGGCTCGGGTCGACGGAGGGGCATTGGAACTGGGGAACGTCGGGCATGTTTGCCGCCCGCTTCTGGTCGTACGTGCGCGTCGGAGTCTCCGGCCTTCGCCATTCCTTCCACGTTTCTCCCTGCTCGAGGTAGTCCAAGATCATCACCGCCCAACTCAGGTTTCTCGCGCTGGGGATCGTCGACGCGCCGGCAACCGTGGGGAAACCGTTGATGTAGCCGGGCAGGCGGTCCTTGGAGTTCTCGAAATTGGCGAAGGCTGTGCCGAGCTGGCGCTGGTTGTTCGTGCACTGGGTTGTCCGGGCTTTGTTGCGGGCTCCCTGCACGGCCGGCAAGAGCATGCCGACCAGCATGGCGATGATCACCACGACCACCAATAGCTCCACCAACGTGAATCCGACGCGATGTCGATCGGCCATTTTCTCGACCCTTTCTGTTGACGCATCCCTCTCGATTTCGGCCGGCTCTCGCAGAACTCCCCCCCGTCACCACGGCCAAGCCGCTGCGGGCAACCACCCCCTCGCCCCGATCCGGACGGACCGGGTTGCCCGGGAGAAAGACCTGCGAAAAGGAAAAGGAGTTCCGGCCCCCCCGGCCCATGCCCTCATCCCTATTCTCGCAAAAAGCTTCCAAAAAGGCCAGTCATTATCACGGGAGAGACCGGGGGCGCCGAAAAGCGGGCGAACCGCCCCTCTGTGTGGGGGTCGGGACAAGGGTGCTGCGCGGGCGGAGCCGCAAGCGGCTGCGACGGGGGCGCCAGGTGACACTGGTGGCTCGTGCCGTCTTGGAGCCACGCGGATCCCTACAGCGCGTTCTTCTCGGCGATCATCGTTTGGACTTCGCCCACGTACGCCCCGATGGCCTTGAGCACCTCGCCGGGGATGACGACGTCGGTTTGCACCTCGTCGGCCGAGATGGTGGCGGCCAGGCCGACCGGGGGGGTTTCGGGGAAATCGGGCAAGGCGAACTTGCTTTGCTCGTCGGGCGCGAACAGGGAGATCGCCTGGTTGACGAAGTCGATCGTGCCCTTCGGGCTCCAGTAGCCGACGACCGGGGCGCCGGACGGGAGCAGGGCGGCCGTGGCGGCGACGCCTTCGTCGGCCACCAGCGCGGCCCGGGGCCGTTTCGTCGCTCTCAGGCAGCGCCGCAACGCCGCTCGCCTCGTATAGGCGGCCACCACCGTGTGCTCGTCCGCGGCCGCCATGAAGATCCGGATCTTCCCGCCCGGACCGAAAAGCGCTTCCAGAAGGTTCGGGAAGTTCGGATCGGCCTCCATCCCGGGCAGGCTGGGGAAGTTCATCTCGACCTTCAAGCCGGGCGTGCCCTCCAGGTCGATCTTGGTGACCTTCATCTCGGATAAGATCGAGCTTTCCGCGTCCTTGACGATTTCGTTCATCGCCTCGATCTGCTTCCGGTAGGTCTCGAGGTACGCGTGGGCGTCGTCCATCTGCATGCTGAACACCATGTTGCTATACATCGGGGCACCGGGCTTGCTTACCCCCATCATGAACGACATCCCGCGCATCCCCTTCAAGCTCCCCCGCGAGATATCCATGATCTGGTCGGCCTGCTCGTCGGTCACGCCGTACAGATTGGGCATCGACTTCATCATGTTGACCGAGAACTCCATCAGGGCCTCCGATGCGCCCTCGGGCACGACGCCGCCGAAGGCAACCACAAACGGTCCCGCCGGAAGGCCCGCCAGCAAGCCCTGTGGGGCCGACTCAAACCGGCCGCTCCCGGTCAAGCCGCTGCCCGGACGAAATCGCACGCGTTCGGTAATCCGCACCAGCCCGCCCTCGCCGATCTGCACGCCCAGGGCCGCGGCCGTGACCTGCTCATCGGCCAGGTCGAACAACATCTCGTAGACCTTGAGCCCTTCGACGGCCGGGTTGCCCTCGCCGGCGGCCGCCTCCATGCCCGCCCGGGCCGCTTCGAGCCCCTGTTGGGCCCTCGCGCAGGCGAACCGCACGCCGGGCTTCGTCAGCACGCCGACGACGTGGTGCTCGGCGATCCACGGTCGCAAGCCAGCCAGGTCGTTGGCGACGTGCTTCTTGGCGTCCAGCGCTCTCTGGAGCGACTCCCGGTGCTTGGGCTCCGTGGCGACGGCGTACGCGCCCAGCTTGGCCACCACGGCCTTGCCCCAGGAACCCTTGATCTGGACGATCGGCGCCGCCGGGTCGTCGGGCTCAAACGGCTCGATCAGCTTGCCGAAATCCGTCACGGGCAGGAACACGAGGACGGCCGGCTTGGAATCGGCCTCCGGCCCGGGCATGGCCACGACGGCGGCGGTGCCGCGCTCGTCGAGGCCGCTCTCGATCCGGGTTCTCGCCTTGAACATGGTCAGAAAGCCGAACGCCGGAAGCTGAAACTCCTCGAGGGTCTTTTGCACCTTGGCGTCGGTTTCCGCCAGGCGGTTGACGGCCACGAAGCCGAGGGCGTCGCCGGGGATGACGTCCAGCACGTCGTCGGCTCGGGCGACCGTCTGCACGGCCATCGCTAGGCCGACGAGCAGCACGATGGGGAACAGGCGTCGTCGTGTCATGACTTGGGCACCTCCACAATTGGGGAATAGGGGAGCGGTGTCAGCCGCTGGGTTGAATATAGGGACGCCGGCACCGGCCGCAAAGGCCGGGCACTCCGCGTTTCGACTAACAGTCGACGGAATCTCGACTTCGGTTCAATCACACGGCCGGCAAACCGCCCGGCGGGGGGCTATTCGGGCGCGCGGCCGCGATCTTGGACCCCGCGGTGCGGGGGTCTTCTGATTCGGAACGCGGGCTCGCAAATGGGCGGGGAGCGAGGCAAGATGCCTGGGCCACGAGGTCGCCTTGTGGATCATCGGGGCTTGGGCCCGACCCATTCTCTCATTCCCTGGCCACCCAGATCGGCGACGACCATGCCACGTCGTTTTCCCCGATCAAGGCCCGGACGTAGTAGTAGGCCGATTGGCCGGGCTTCAGGTCGAGGTCGGTGAACTGGAACTCGGCTTGTGGGGTCTTCGGCTCAGTGGTGTAGATAAACTTGCTGTCGCGGACGACGGCCAAGGCCCTGACGGCGGCCGGGGCGACGATTCTGGCTTCGATCGTCGGCGCGTCTTGGACCGTGATCTCCCGGCCCAGCGGATGGTCCGCGATGCTCGTCTGAACCGCCACGGCCGTGGTGGCGCCGAACGTGCGCCGGGCGTGCAGCGCCTCCAGAAGCCCCCGGCGCGTGAAGCCCGTCGCCGTCGACAGGTCGCCCCCGGCGCCGGAAGCGTCCTCCACGTACGCGCCCGCCCGGGCTTGGTGCGTCTGCCCGTGGTCGCTCGAGGCGATGATCCCGACGCGCACGTCGGCGGCCAACGCGTCCCAGATCGAATGGCCGGGCGTGAAGATTCGGGCGATGCGGGGGCAGTCCTCGTACTCGTAGCTGCCGCGGGTCTGGAAGATCTCGGCGACCGCCTCGTACTTGCGGTTCCATTTTTCCCAGTCGGTGCGCGAGCCGCCGTCGGCGAGCTGGTGCGGGATGGCCACCGCGCCGGAGTCGGCCAGGGCCGCAAAAAGCTCCTCGGGCGCATCGACCTCGTACACTGGATGACCTCGCTCGGCGTAGATGACGTTCTTGTGCCCGCCCCGGGCCTTGTAGCTGCCGCCGTGCTCGTAGCCGTACATGGCCAGGAAGCGGCCCGGGATGGTGTACAGATCGCAGTATTTCTGCGACCGCCACCAGTCGTAGTCCTGCCGGGGACGCTCGTTGCGGTCGTTGCGGTGCTTGAGGATGTCCTGGTCGTGGTCGCTGATGGCCAGCCAGTCGAGCCCGCTGGCGTTCAGGGCGTAGCGGTAGGCGTCCTGAAGCGAGCCGTCGTAGCCGTTCATGCAGCGGCTGATGTCGGTGTGGCGGTGCGTGTCGCCGATCGCCAGGCAGTAGGTTTTCCCGCCAATGGTCCAGTTCCGCGGCAGGCGGAGAAGCTCGGGGTCCGGGTTGACCGGGGCGACGCGGCCCAGATGGCCGGCGCCGGCAAGCTCGACGTCCTGCATCGCAGTGCCGAAACCGGCCAGCGACGCCAGGCGCACGTCGTAGTCGACCGGCATGTAGGGGATGCGTCGCGTGCGCGCGTCGGCCCCGAAGACCACGAGCAGCTCGCCGGCCGGGTCGCGGGCCACGTCGACGCGCATGTCCTGCCGGCCGGCGCTTTGGGCCAGAAGGATCGGCTCGGACCACGCCTTGCCGTCGTACTGGCTGGCGAACACGTGCCAGATGGCGTAGTTCTGGCCGCCGCGAGAGAGCTTCGGACTGTGCCAGAAGACACGGACCTCGTTCATCATCCGCCAGACGAGCCAGAGGCGGTCTTGGCCGTCGACGGCGACCTGGGGGTACTCGGCGAACTTGCCGAACGGCTTGGGAAGCGACTCCATGAAGTCGGCCGCCGGGCGCTTCAGCTTGCCGCCTTCGTAGCAGGCGACCCTCGTATCGCGATTGGCGTGCAGCGTGCCGCCGACTTTCGGGTGCTTGCCCCAGTCCTCCATGCTTACGTCCCAGGCGAGCCAGACGCGGCCTGCCGCATCGGCGGCCACCGTAGCGTGTGCCTCGCGATCGGCGGTGGCGGCGACGGGCTTCGCCGGGCCGAGCGGCTCGAGGTCGCCCCCGGCCGGCGCCGAAAGCTCGCGCAAGTAGACGTCGTAGCTCCCGTTGCGATACGTGTCCCAGGCGACCACAATCCGGCCGTCCGGGGCGGCGCAGAGGGCCGGCTCCCAATCGTCCCCCGCGTGTTCGCTGACGTTCACCGGCCTGGACAGACCATCCGGCCCGAACTCCGAGAGCATCACCTCGTAGTGCAGGTCGTCGCCGACCGTCTGCCAGGCGAGCCAGAGACGGCCGCTCTTATCGCGGGCAAGCCGCGGCCAGAAGTCGTTCTGAGGGTTCGTGGTGAGCTTCACCGGTGTGTCCGGCGTGCCGTCGCTCGAGGCCCAGAGGTCCCACTGCCGGCCGTCGTTGGCCGCCCAGACGACCCGAAGCTTCCCCTCCCCGTCGACCGCACACCGCGGGTCCAGGTAGTCGCCGGGGGTCTCCGTCACGAGCCGGGTCTCGTCGCCCACACGGAGGAAGACACGATCCGCCTCGCCGTCCCAGGCCACGTAGGCGACGGCGATGCGCCCGTCGGGCAGCACCGCCACGGAAGGAAACTCCTCCTCCGCCTGATCGCCGGTGAGCGAAGCAACGTTCGGGATCCATCGCAGGCGGGCCTTCCCGTCGAGCACCGGCACGCTTCGCTCGCGGCGCAGACGCGCAAGCGGCACCTCGAAGTCGCCGAGCTTGGTGGTCGCCCCAAGCGTCGCCTGGCCGGGCGCTTCGATCTCCAACAGCAGGCCCTTGGGGAGCGTGGTGCGGCGGATCCTCTGGACCTTTGCCGCGGCGGCCGTCTTGGGGTCGTGGCCCGTGGTGAGACGACACGTGGCCCCCTCGACGCCATCTTTCCCTTCGCCCATCCACTCGCGCAACGCGACCGTGCCGCCGTCGACGCGAAACTCGCCGTCGCACGCCACGACGGGTCCGATCTCGGCCGCGTCGAGCGTAAGCCAAACGGTCATCCGATCCGCGGCTCCCGCCAAGCCTGACCTCGCCAAGCAAGCGGCAACCAGCACCAGCCAACCCGTTGGTGACCTCATGTCGATCTCCCTTTGGCAAAAGTCCGCCATCGCCACGTGAACCACCTCCCCGCGAGCCCGAACCCGGGCCCCATCCGACCGACAGGGTACGCCGGATCTCACGGGGTCGCAAGCCTCCCGTGGCAGCGCGTCGATCCGACGGTCGCCCAGTGCCCTGTCGACTTTCGTTTGACCGGTTGGTGGTGACCGCCTGCATGCGGTCCAGACTGCGGACGGACCCGATGAACTGGGTCACCACGAACCATGAAACGCGCCTGTTGAAATCTGAGCAACCGTTCGCGGCGTTCGATCAAGGTGCCAGGCACACGGCGTGGGGCTGCTACTCCGCAAATGCGGAGTTATTCTTCGGCCGATCCTTACTGCTCCAAGGCTTGCCTGAAATCCTCGATCAGATCCTCGGGGTTCTCGATGCCGCAAGAGACGCGGATCATGTTGTCGGGGATCCCGACGGCGAGTCGCTGCTGGCGGGTGAAATCATGGTAGCTCATGTGCATGGGCTGCTCGATGAGCGACTCGACGCCGCCCAGACTCGGCCCGATCCGCGGCAGCCGGACGGCGTCGACCACGGCCGCCGTCTGGGCCGCGTCGGCGTCCTTGACCAGGAAGGTGACCAGGCCCCCGAACCCCCGCATGGTCCGCCGGGCGACCTCGTGATCGCGGTGACCGGCCAGGCCGGGGTAGTAGACCTTTTCCACCCGGGGGTGGCCCGCCAGGAATTCGGCCAGCGCCAAGCCGTTCTCATTGTGCCGCTGCATGCGGAGCTCGAGCGTCTTCAGCCCCCGTTGGAGGAGGTAGAGGGCATGCGGCGAGTTGCCGGTGCCGATCACGCCGCGGAGCTTTCGAATCGGCTCGATCACGTCGTGCGACCCGACGAGCACGCCGGCCAAGAGGTCGTTGTGGCCGCCCAGATACTTGGTGCAGGAATGGAGCACGCAGTCGACGCCGTATTCGAGCGGCCGGACGTTGTAGGGCGTCGCGAGCGTGGCGTCGATGAGCGTCTCCGCGCCGTGCTTCTTCCCCAGCGACGCGAACCGTTCCAGGTCCACCACGCTGAGGTGCGGATTGGTGGGCGATTCGCTGACGAGCACCTTGGTGTTCGCGTTGATGGCGGCTTCCATTTGGTCGTAGTCGCAGGCCGGGACCGTGCGCGTCACCACGCCGAACTTGCCGAGCATTTCCCGACACATCTGACGCGTGCGATGGTAGCACTCGTCGACCAGCACGATCTCGTCGCCGGCCTTCAGCTTGGCGAGCAGGAACGCAGCGACCGCGGCCATGCCCGTCGAGAAGGTGACGGCCGTCTGGCCCCCTTCCAACGCGGCCAACTTTCGCTGGACCACCTTCTCGCTCGGATTCCCGTAACGGCCGTATTCCTCGCGAGGCTGCTTCTGGCCGACGAAGTCGATGACCGCCCGGGTGTTGGCGAACGTGTACGTGGCCGCACAGAAGATCGGGTCGGTGATGGCGAAGCCCGGCTTGATGCGGTCTTCGCCGGCATGGACCGCGAGGGTCGAGGGTCGGAGGCCCGGACGGTCCGGGCGGGGGGAAGCGGATTCGCTCGTCATGGTCGTGTCCCGGCAGAAGAACGATGCAACGAAGGGGCCCAGGGATCACCGTTCGACCGCCAGGCGGCCTTCTGCCCCTAAGGTGCGAGCGAAAAAAACCGCGACAATCCAACGGTCGCGGCATGCTTCGTTCGAGTTCGATCGTCGGCTTGGGCGTACGCTCGAAGTCGACGATGGCACTTTAGCAGATTCTGGCTGCAAGCGGCCGCAAATCCCATTTGCGCTTTGATTCTAGTCAAGTTTCGGTGGGTAGGCAAGTCGCTCCAGGGATCGCCGGCAAGAAGCCGACTATTGGGCGGGCGCCGATCCTCCGCGATTGCGGGCCTCGCGGACCTGGGCGAGGCCCTTGGACCGGGGTTCCCGATGCTACGTAGCTTACCCATATCCTCTTGACCGAGCGGACAGGCGACCCGATAATCCCGTCCCGCTTATCCCGGCCTTCCTTTGCGCCGATATACGTGGCAGAGACATCCTCCCCAAGGAGCTTTCCGATGGCTTCGATAGCGCGCTTTTTGACGATTTTCGGTCTGTCGATCACTTTGCTTGCCACTGGCTGCAACTCACCTTACCACGCCGATCGGGGGGCGTTGTTCGGCGGCCTGCTCGGGGCCGGGACCGGGGCGATCATCGGCGACGCGTTGGGGAACACGGGCGCGGGCGCGGCCATCGGGGCAGGCGTGGGGGCCTTGAGTGGGGCTGCCATCGGCGAAAGCCTCGACGAGATCGAGGCCAAGAACCGGGCAATGATCGCCGCTCAGCTCGGTCACGAGGTCCGCGCCGGGGCCGTGACGATCGACGACGTGGTGATGATGAGCGGAGCGGGCGTGGACGACGAGCTGATCATCAACCACATCCGCGCCAACGGGATGACCCGTGTGCCTGGGCCACACGAGCTGGTCAATTTGAAGAACAGCGGGGTCAGCACGGCGGTGATCCGGGTCATGCAGGAGCCCCCGCCACAGCCGCGGACCGAGACAGTCGTGATCGAGAGGCCCACCCCCGCACCCGTCATCGTGGAAGAATACCACTACGGCCCGCCCGTCTACCACCGCCCACCCTATCGACATTACCGCTACCGTTATCCCGCGCCCCAGGTGGGGTGGGGAATCTCGTTTCACAACTGAGGGATCGAGAAGGCGCGGTAGAATCCAACCTGCCGGCAAGCGCACGCGGGCGGTCGCGGGGCATGACTTCCCGCCCTCGAGGAAGCCTCAGATTGTGCCGGCAGATGGCGTGGGACTCGTCCGCGTAGACGGCGATCCTGCCGGGGCCGTAGAAGGCTTCTCGCCCGTGCCGCCGATGTTCGGCGTCTCGCAGCCTCCGCGATCGCGCGCCGTGGCAGACTGCGCTTTGGGTGGTGCGGGGTCGGGAACAGACTACCCTGCCACAGACTGGGGTCGCCATGTCTCCGGCGGACCGATATAATTCGGCGCTCTAGGCAATCTAGTGGCATCTGAAAGCAAGGTCGTCGCATGAGTCAGATAGACACGGTACCGACGGGTTCGACACGATCTTCGCCGGTCGCAGGGTTCACTGCGGAAACCATGTACGACAAGTGCATGGCCCTGGCCAAAAACGTGTGGTGGAGTTGGCACCCGGAGGTGATCAACCTCTTCCGCGATCTGGACCCCATCCGTTGGCGTCAGTTGGACCACAATCCGATCGCGCTTTTGCGGGAGTTCACTCCCGATCGATTGGAGACTCGGGCAGGCGAGCTGGTTCTCTACAGCCGGATCAATCATGCTTTCCGGCGGCTCAAGGAGTATCTGAGCGAAACCCCGCTGTGGGGCTATACCCACGCGGGGGTGTTGGGCTCCAAGCCGGTGGCGTACTTCTCCCTGGAGTTTGGAGTCCACGAGTCGATTCCCGTCTATTCAGGTGGTTTGGGGGTGCTCTCCGGCGATCACATCAAGAGCGCCAGCGGATTGGGCGTCCCGCTGGTGGCCATCGGGCTGTTCTACGACCAAGGCTATTTCAAACAACAGTTGGACGAGAACGGCTGGCAGCACGAAGAGTACATGGACACGAAGGTCGAGAACCTCCCCATGGAGCCGGCGCTCGGGCCCAACGGTCAGCCGATCACCGTAGAAATCCAGACCCGACCCGGTCGGCTTCTGGCTAAGGTCTGGCTGATGCGCGTGGGGCGCGTGAACCTCTACCTGCTCGACTGCGACGTGGAGGGCAACAGCCCCGAGGACCGGGAGCTGACCAGCCGGCTCTACGGCGGCGACAACCGCACACGCATCCGCCAGGAGCTGGTCGCCGGCGTGGGGGGCGTCCGCACTTTGAGGGCCTTGGGGATCACGCCGGGTGTCTGCCATTTGAACGAAGGCCACAGCGCGTTCGCCACGTTGGAGTCGATCCGCGAGCGGATGAAGGACGACGGCATGAGCTTCGACGACGCCCTGCGCGACGTCGCCCAGCACACCGCCTTCACTACCCACACGCCCGTCCCCGCCGGACACGACCGCTTCGACGGCGGCCTGATCGAGGAGCACCTGGGCCCCCTCCGTGACGAGTTGGGGATCTCCTCCGAGCAACTGATGGGCTTGGGGCGAGTCGAGCCGAAAAACGAGCAGGAGCCGTTTTGCATGACCGTGCTCGGGCTGAAGCTGTCGCGGCGGGCCAACGCCGTCAGCGCCCTGCACGGCCACGTCACCCGGCGGATGTGGGCCCACTTGTGGCCGTGGCGCGTCGAGGAGGAGATTCCCATCGGCCACATCACCAACGGCGTCCACATCCCCAGTTGGCTCGCCTGGCAGATGCAAGTGCTCTACGACCGCCACTTCCCGCCCGACTGGTACCATCGCATGGGCGAGCCCGAGGTATGGCAGGGCATCCACCACGTCGATCCGGGCGAGCTCTGGGAGACGCACTACGCGCTGAAGAACCTGCTGTTGGCGTTTGTGCGTCGGCGCGTCAGCCGCCAGTGCCGGCGGCGCGGTGAGAGCGACGAGGCGGTCGAGGCCGCCCGAAACATGCTCGATCCGAACGTGCTGACCATCGGATTCGCCCGGCGGTTCGCCACGTACAAGCGGGCGACGCTGATCCTGACCGACCTGGACCGGGTCTTGGCGATGGTGAACGATCCGGAGCGTCCCCTGCAGCTCATCTTTGCCGGCAAGGCCCACCCGGCCGACCAGCCCGGCAAGGAGCTGATCCAGAGAATTTCCAACCTCCGGCACGATTCGCGGTTCGCCGGGCGGGTGGCTTTCGTGGAGGACTACGACATCAACGTCTGCCGGCACCTGATCCA
>CAZDHR010000143.1:8713-15201 GCA_964505295.1 uncultured Planctomycetaceae bacterium | reverse complement strand
TGCCGCAACTGCAATCGTTGGCGATCGTCTGGATCCGGAGGCACCCTTCGCGGATTCCCTCGCGGCCGGCCACGTCGTGCTCGTCGGTCCGGCGCACGTCGACCAGCTCGACGCCGTGCTCCCGGGCGGCCTGGGCGAACTCGGGATCGTCGTTCAGGAAGTCGTGGAGCCCGGAAATCACGTTCAGCTTACGCCGAATGGCCTCCAGCACGATCGGCCGCCAGGGCTTGGGAATCTTGCCGCCCGGCGGAGCGATGCCGATGAGTAGCGCGTTGGCCTCGGGGGCGTCGGCCACGGCGGCGACGACGGGCTTATCGCCGCCGATGCCCAAGACCTCCTGGCACGTCTTGCCCGCGCCTCCGCGGTCCAACACGGCGACCACCTGTTCCGGTCGGTAGCGGAGGACGCAGACCGCCGTTTTGGCCGTGTGCCAGTCGTTGTACCCGTCGGTGAGAATGATCATTCGTCGAGGCGTATTCATACGGCGTAGGGTATCGCCTCGACAGGGCGGCTTCAAGGGTGGGAAATGAGGAAGGATGAATGCGGAATGATGAATGAGGTGGGTCCAGCGGTGGAGTGGGGCACCTCATTCATCATTCCGCATTCCGCATTCCGCATTCATCCTTAGACCTACACCTCGATCACTCCCAGCTCGTGGTAGACGGATTCGACGGTGGCCTCGTCGATCTCATCAAGTTGCTGCCCCGCGCCGGCCAAGAGGGCCAGGTCGGCCAGTTGGTTGATGCGACGGGGGATGCCCTCGCCGAGCTGGTGGAGGCGTTGGATGGCCGACGTGTCGAACAGCGGGCTTTCCCGGCCGGCCCGGGCGAGCGATGCCTTGACGTAGTCCTCCGTGTCGGAGGGGCTCCAGGGCTCGATGTCGATCCGCAACTCGGCCCGTTCCAACAGGAGATCGCCAAGCCGGCGGATCCGGTCGGGGGAGCTGGCCATCACGATGGTCAGCCGGGCGTCGGGGGAACGGTCAAACTGCGCAAGCCTCGCAACTTGGGTCAGCGTCTCTTCGCTTGCCCGATCCGCGTCGTCAAAAAGCAGGACCGTATCGAGTTGCTGGTAGCGATACTCGGTAATTCGGTCGGTCACGGACCGCCACATCAAGGGGAACGTCATCTCCCCGCATGGGTTGAGCTTCAGCTCGCAGGCCAGAAGCCACATCATCTCCAATCGGTCGGCCCCCATCAAATTGACCCTCGCCACCGGCAGGCCGCGCTCGCGGAGATCCCCGGCGAACACCTCGAAAAGCAGCGACTTGCCGCTTCCCTGCGGGCCGATGAGCAGGCCCAGGCGACGCCGATAGTCGACGAGGAAGTGGAGTCGGGCCAGGGCCTCTTCGTGCGTAGGGCTCTCGTGGAAGAACCGCGGGTCGAGTCGGGTCCGGAAGGGAGGCTCGTCGAGACCCCAGTGCGAGTGGTACATTGAACGGCGTCCCCACAGCTTGCGTGCGACGAACGGGCTTCCGCACGAACCACGGAGCCCTCGACCGGCCGATGCCGGTGCGGTTCTCTCTTCGGTAGGGCCGAGGAGGAAACTTGACCCTGAATAGTCGATCTAACCGGTAAACTCGATGACCGACCGTTACTTCGCCGATACCCCCATCTCGGGCGGGAAAGCTACGCTCGTTGGGCCGGAAGCGCATCACCTGATCCACGTCATGCGGGCCAAGCCGGGGGATCGCGTGGTGTTGTTCGACGGGAGCGGGGCCGAGTTCACCGCCCAGGTCGAGCGGCTCCGCCGAGCGGAGGCCGAGCTGACGATCCTCGCGCGGCACGAGGTCGACCGCGAGCTGCCGGTGGACCTGACGCTGGGCGTCGCCCTTCCAAAGGGGGAGAGGCAGCGGTGGCTCGTCGAGAAAGCGGTCGAGCTGGGCGTCAAACGGCTCGTCCCGTTGGAGACCGAGCGGTCGGTCGCCCGGCCCGGCGAGCGGACGTTGACGCGGCTCCGCCGAACCGTGATCGAGGCCTCCAAGCAGTGCGGCCGGAACCGGCTGATGGAGATCGCCCAGCCCCAGCCGTGGCCCGACTTCGTGGACCGCACGCAAAGGGCCCATCTTCGCCTATTGGCCCATCCGCGAAGCCGGGCCGCTGAAACGGAACCGCTGCCCGGGCAGAAGTCGCTGGCGTCCCTCGGTTCGTCCCATGGTGTGGTGTTGGCCGTGGGTCCTGAAGGCGGTTTCACGGGCAACGAAATCACTCAGGCCACGTCCGCCGGCTGGCAGCTCGTCGACCTGGGACCTCGCACCCTTCGGACGGAGACCGCCGCGATTCTGCTTGCGTCGATGGCAGCACAACGCGCGGAAGAAGCCTGACGAGCCCAGCTCTTCCCGACGTGCCTCAGCCGATGTCCCGATCTTCGAGCATCGCCCAAAGCGGGGCCGGGTCGGTCAGGTCGGGCAGGACGACGTCGGCCCCGGCCGCTTCGAGCACGTCGCGCGGGTAGTTGCCGGTGGCCACGGCCAGAGACCGGCAGCCGGCGTCGTGGGCCGACTCGACGTCGCGGGGCGTATCGCCGATCACGATCACATCGCGGCCCGGAATCGGTCGCCCCACCAACGAGGCTGCGGTCTCTATGGCCAGGCCGACCAGCCGGCTTCGGGTCGCGGCCTGCTCGCCGAAGCCGCCCACCACGAACCAGCCCGGATCGATTCGCACCTCTTCGAGCTTGATTCGCGCGGCCTCGGCGTAGTTGCCGGAGACCAATCCGAGCAGAACACCCTCGGCCGCCCGGAGTTCCGCCAGCAGCTCGCCCACGCCCGGCAGAATCCGCGACGACGCGACTTCGGTCCGCAGCTCGTCGAGATAGGACTCGCGGAAGGCGTCGAGCTGGTCGTCGGTCGCCCGAACGCCGTTGAGCTCCAGCGCCGCACCGATGATGTGCGGGTCGAGCCGCCCGTTGCGATCCACCTCGTCCAGGCGGAAGGTCGGCCCGAACCAGCGACGCGCCGCCGCGGTCATCGCGCGCAGCGACGCGCCGTGGCTCTTCAACAGCGTGCCGTCGACGTCGAACAGGAGGAACCTGGTCCGGGCAGCAGACGGCCGGGCGGAATCCGGGGCGCGGGTGTGCATGCGTCGGTCGTTCGGGGATCGTGGACGGTCGGAGACCGCAGTCAGTCAACGAGCAGACGGATCGCCAGCTCAGGCCATCCCTCATGGTACCGTTTCTCCCGAATCACGTGTAGGGTGGCTCGACGTATGGGACCCACGCGTTTGCCTACTCGGGGGGCAGCTTGCTCGCTTGCCATCCAGGCTTTGTTATACTCAGCGGGGTATTGCTTTCTACGTCTTGACCGGACGACCATCAACGATTCTACGCCGCCGAAAACCGAGCCCTTCCAGCGTTGTTCGAGAGGGGGACGTCGTGAAACCAACCGGTCAGTCCGAATGGTCACCGATTCGCTCCGGCAAACCACCGGCAAGAGGTCCATTCGCATGGGAGGCTTCAAGAACCGCAATGATCCGACTTCTCCTCCGTTCCTCCCTATCCCTTTTCCTGCTCCTGGCTCTAGCCATTCCTACCGCTCTGGCCGCCACGGATGACTGGCCGATGCCGCTGCACGATCCGGCCCTGACGGGGCGATCGGCCTTGAAGGGAGCGATGACCACGGCCCCCGAGGTCGCCTGGTCCTTTCCGTTGGCCGCCTATCGCGGGCTTCTCCAAGTCACGCCCGGCGGGGAGAGTACGACCAGGGCCTCGGCGGAGACGAATCCCGACTACCTCGCCCGGACGGCCGAGGCCTGGGGCATCCGGCCGCGGAAGTTCGTGTATGACGACGGATCCGTTCTGGAGATGCCCGATAGCGACGCGGTGCGCTGGGCCCCGTGGCTCCCCGACGAGAAGTTCCCGCAGCGCGTGAGCTGGCACGGCCAGGGCCTCAACGGACGCGTGCGGTTGGAGGCTTTTCGCGACAGCCCCGAGCACCCCGAAGTGGTGTGGGAAACGGCCGTGACCTACAAGAACTTCCACCGTCCGCAGGTGCTCGCGGCCGACGTCACCGGCGATGGCCGATTGGAAGTCGTCACCGGCAGCTATTATTACTTCGTAGTCCACAGCGGGCAGACGGGCGAGCTGCTGGCCGATATTCACTACCCCCACCGCAGCCGGGGCTTTCTCGGCGCGGTCAACATGGACGACGAGCCGGGGCTGGAAATCGTGAACATCGGCAACTTCCAATTGGCCATCGAATCGCTCGACGTCGTGGAGGGTGAAATCAAGACGAACTGGCGTCGCGACATCGAGCTGGACATCTCCCGTCACCGCCGCGCGGTGCAGTGTCCGCTTACCACGCTCACCGACGTCGACCGGGACGGTCGGGTCGAAATCCTCTTCAACCTCTACAACGACACGGGCGATCGCGAGTGGCACACGGTGGCCTACGATGCCCTGACCGGCGAACCGGAACTGGACCTGCCGGCGACTTACGTGCTGGAAACGATGGACCTGGACGGCGATGGCTTGGTCGAAATCATCTGCCAAGGGACGTCCGGCCTGTGCATGTTCGGACACATGCCGCTCGGCATCTACAACCTCCGCGAAGGTCGGGTGGTCTCGCGTTGGTCGACGGAGCGAGGCTTCATCCCCAGGATTCCCCTCCATCGCCAGCCCCCGCAGCTCGCGACATTCAAGACGGGCGGCAGAGCCCGGCGGCTCGCGTGGGGCGACTTCGATGGCGACGATCGGCAAGGGTTCGTCTACGCCACCCGTGAACCGGCGGGACGGCCGTTTGAGTTCGTGGAAACGTGGCACGGCCTGGATGCCCACGGCGAGGGCTGGCAGGACCTGTGGACGGTGGAAGCCTCGCCGGGAATTCGCCTGACCGTGGAAACGGTCTCCGATGTCGACCAGGATGGGAAGGACGAAGCCTTGTTGTCTTGGGTCAGTCCGGGCGTTGCCTCGGCCGAGTTCCAGGGGCACGGCGCGGACGTGCAAGTGCAGTCGTTCGCCCGAAACGTCACCGGGAAATGGCCCGTCATTGCCGCGGACTTGCGCGGCGACGGCCGGCCGCTCATCGTTGCTACCGCGCCCGGCGACTTCGTCGTTGCCGTGGAGCCCCCCCCGGGACAAGAACGAGGAGCCCCGCCTGCTCTGGCGCGTGGCCGGGCGGGGAGAAGGGCCGGAGGATGGCGTGTTGGCCGCCGATCTGGACGGCGATGGGGCGAAAGAAGTGATCTTGGCCCGACCCGATGAGGAGGGCCGGGCCGGCGTGGTGGCTCTGCGCCATGACGGCTCGGTGCTGTGGAGCCGGTCCTTCCCACAGTTCCACGGGCGGCGCGAGGTGTATCGCCTCGGGGGGCTGCGTCATCTGTTCGTGGCCCGGCTGACCGATCCCGAACGATACGACGTCGTGGTCAACTTCATGCGCACGAGCATGCACAGCGATGAGAGCTATGCCTTGTCCGGTCCGACCGGGGACGTTCTGTGGCATCACGACTCGGCGGCCGTGTGGAACGAGCAGGGGAAACCGACTCGCGAGGCCTGGGGCTACGGCGGATTCGAGATGGCCTTTTTCGATCTCGTCGGCGATGGCCGCGAGGAAATGTTCTTCGAGTACCCCATCAACTACTGGATGGCCGACGGCGCCACGGGCGACCTGCTTCGCAGCCGTTCCATGAGCAGGTTCTTCCCCGGCGTCGTGGCCTACTACGGCCGGCCCGCCGTCGCCGATCTCGTGCCGGGCGGGGAGCCGGAACTGCTGTTCGACAGCAGCTACGTCTTGGGCGTGATGACGCCGGAGCCAACGGCCGTTTGGAGCCATCCGACCAGCACCTACCAGCGCGATGGGATCGGAGACTCCAGCGGCGATGGCCGACTGGCAGTCGGCGGGGCAGGCTACGGCGGCCGCTTTCGCTGCTTCGAGGGGGCTACCGGCGAGATTCGCTGGGAAGTCCCATTGGCCGGGAAGTTCACCTCCACCGTGACGGCGGACGTCGACGGCGACGGGCGCGATGAGTTCCTGGTGGGCGTCGACCGCCGCGTCGTGGCCGTGGGCGAGACGGCTGAAGGCGATGGAGCCATCCAGTGGGAGTGCGAGTTGCCTGCCGTGCCGACGACACCCGCGATTGCGGATACCGACGGGGACGGTTTGGCCGAAATCATCGTGATGGGTGACGATGGGGTGGTTTACTGTATGGATCGTTGACGGCTCACTTGGCTGGTTCGTTGGTTGGCCGGTTCGTTTGGTGAAGACCCGAGTGACGATCAACTGGCCGTGCGGCCCGGCTTGTTGACTTCCACGTCCCCCGAGGTTATTGGTGGGAAGGTGAGCCGCTTCGAGCGAGGCGGCGGTCAGTCCGCGGAGAAGACGCGTATGCAAGCGGGGGAGGAGCGACCATGATGCAGGCCAATCGATTCGGGCTCATCGGCGGGACGGCCCTGGCCCTCGCCGCCATCGTGTTATCGGGCATCTGCGCCGGTTGGGCCGGTGCGGCAGAAGTCAGGCCGAACGTCGTCTTCATCCTGGCCGACGACCTCGGCTG
>CAZDHR010000143.1:0-8703 GCA_964505295.1 uncultured Planctomycetaceae bacterium | reverse complement strand
GCTACGGGGGCACGTCGTACAACACGCCCCACGTCGACCGGCTGGCCGCCACCGGCATGCGCTTCCGCCACTGCTACAGCATGCCCGTCTGCCATCCGACGCGGGTCGCGATCCTCACCGGGCGCTACCCCTTCCGCATGGGCACGCCCGGCTGGGGCACGTTTCCCAAGTCGGAGGAAAAGCGGACCTTCGCCCACGTGATGAAGCGAGCCGGCTACGCCACGGCGGTCGCCGGCAAGTGGCAGTTGATCCTGCTGGGGCGCAATCCCCGGCATCCACAACAGCTCGGCTTCGACGAGTCGAGCCTCTTCGGCTGGCACGAAGGCCCGCGCTACTACGCCCCCTACGTCTGGCAGAACGGCAAGCTCCGGGAGGGCCTGGAGGACCGCTACGGGCCGGACGTCTACTGCGAGTTCCTCATCGACTTCATGACGCGAAACCGCGACAAGCCCTTCGTGGCCTACTACTCGATGGCCCTCTGCCACGACGTGACCGACGACCTCGACGCGCCCGTGCCCTTTGGGCCGCACGGCCGCTACGACTCGTACACGGAGATGGTCGAGGCGATGGACGCGCGCGTGGGGCGGCTCGTCGACGCGTTGGACCGGCTGGGGCTCCGCGAGAAGACGCTGATCCTGTTCACCGGCGACAACGGCACGCCCAAGAGCTACATCGCCACCGCCGTGGACGGGAAGCTCGTGCGCGGGGCCATCGTCTCGATGCTGGGCGACGTGGAGGTCCGCGGCGGCAAGGGCGAGCTGACCGACGCCGGCACGCGCGTGCCGCTGGTGGCCAACTGGCCCGGCACCACGCCCGCGGGCCAGGTCGTCGACGACCTGGTCGACTTCAGCGACTTCCTGCCCACGTTTGCCGAGTTGGGCGGGGCGCCGCTCCCCGAGGGCGTGACGCTCGACGGGCGGAGTTTCGCCCCCCGGCTCCGCGGCGAGGCGGCCGAAGGGCGCCGGTGGGCCTATTCCGGTCTCCGGGGAAAATACTGGGTGCGGACGCAACGTTGGAAGCTCTACGGCGACGGGCGGCTGGTCGACGTGGAGAACGACCCCCGTGAGAAGAAACCAGTTGCCGAGGATGCCCAGTCCGCCGAGGCCGCCGCGGCACGGCGGGAGCTCCGGGCGGCCATGGACGAACTCGGTAGGGGCAAATGACGCATGGCCGCGCGCGTTCGATTGCGCCCTTCTCACGGAGGATCCTGTCGCATGCGTCGTACGCTCCGCTTGGCAACGCTTCTTCTGATAACAATCACCCCGGGCGAGGTGACCCGTGGCGACGGGCCCGCGTTCTCGGTGGCGGCCGTCTTGACAGATGAGAACGCCCTGAATCGACCGCACGATGTCGAGCTTCAGGGCGAGCTCGCCTTCGTGCCGGGCAAGGGGGGCTCGATCGCCGTGATCGACGTTTCCCGCCCCGACAATCCAAAAATCGTGTGGTACCGGCGCGACCCCCGGGCGCTGTTCGAGGCGGAGACCGTGCTCCCGCTTGACGACTACCTGCTGTTGGGCACCGATGATCTGGCTTCCCTCGACGTCCGCGATCTGCGTGCGCCCCGGTTCGTCGGCAGGGCCTCCGACCCGCCCCGCATCCGCCGGATCAACGGGATGGTCAAGTGGGGTGATCACGTCTTCGCGGCCTGCAAGCACGGCTGGGTGGGAGCGTTCGACGTGAGCCAGCCCGAGTCGCCGAGCCTGGTCGGTGCGCTCAACACGCGCGAGCACGGCGGCCTCGACTCGCCGCACGACCTCGATCGATTCGGCGACTGCCTCGTCGTGGTCGATCCGGCCGGATTCGGCCGGCGCGAGTTGCCCGGTCAGGTGGGCTTGTATCGCGTCGCCGACCCGAACACGCACGAGCCGATCCCCGCGGACGCGTGGGAACTGGTCGGCCTGGTAGAGAGCGAGGAGCTGGTTGGTGCGAACCGCGTCCAAGTGCGCGGGGCCTATGCCTTCGTGGGCGCAAGCCGATCGGACGCGCCGGGGCACGCCGTGGTCGTCGCCCTCGCCGATCCCGCCCGGCCGGTCCAGGTAGCCTCGCTCCCTTTCTCAGACGGCCGGGGTCCCAACGGGCTGGTGATCGCGGGAGACGTCCTGTTTCTTGCCGGGGGTCAAACCGTGGAGGCCGTCGATATATCCCACCCGACCAAGCCGGCCAAGCTCGCCTCGTACCAGTGCCCGGAGGCGTTCGGCGCAGGCCGCGACAGCGCCCACGATTTGGTGTATCGAGACGGTCATCTCTACGTAACGGGGCAAAACGACCACAGCTTCTGCGTCCTTCGCGTCGAGGGCCACTCCATTCGCAAGCTGGCGGACGAGAAACGGGGAGAGCCGCCGGAAACGCGTTTCTAGGGTGTCGGGGTGATCGGCAACGGAAGGGCGCAGAAGAAGTCCCGGAGTTCTGTTCTCAGCGGTCCATCACCCGTGGCGTCGGATTCTCGACCAAGGCGGCCGGACGCTGGTTCTTGCCCGGGCGGCCCAAGTCGCCGAGGTCCTGGCGGGCCTTTTCGGCCAGGCCGAGGAGCCGTTGGACGACGTCCGGGTGCTTGTCCACGAGGTTGGTCGTTTCGCCCAGGTCGGCCACCAGGTCGTAGAGCTCGGCCGGGCACGGCTCGGTGTCGCCGCGGAAGCTGCGCCATTTGTTCTCAAGCGGCAGGTACAGCTTCCACTTGCCCGAGCGGACCGCCTGCAATTGCTCCAAGTAGTAATAGTAGAACGCCTCGTAGGGCGACTTGGCGCCGGGCTGGCCGGAGATCAAGGGCCGGACGTCGTGCCCGTCGAGGATGCGATCCTGCGGCGGCTCGGTGCCGGCCAGCCGGGCGAAGGTGGGCAGGAAATCCATGGTCGTGCACAGCTCGCCGCACGTCGCGCCGGCCGGGATCTTGCCCGGCCACCGCATCACGCAGGGCACGCGCATCCCGCCTTCGGCCGTGGTGTAGCCCCAGCCGGCCAGCGGCAGGTTGCTGCCTTGCGGAGGGTTGCGCCGCGGCGCGCCGTTGTCGTTGGTCCAGATCACCAGCGTTCGCTCGTCGAGCCCCAGGCGCTTCACCGCCGCGAGGATCTCGCCGGTCGACCAGTCGAGCTCCTCGACCGAATCACCCCAAGGGCCGTTGGCCGACTTGCCGCGGAACGCCTCGCTGGCGAACGGTGCCCGGGTGCTCCCCGGCATGGCCTGCGACAGATAGACGAAGAAGGGCCGATCCCGGTTCTCCGTGACGAACTCGATCACCTTCTCCGTGTACCGCTTGGTGAGCAGGTTCCGATCGGGCGGGGCCTCGATCACTCGCTCGTTCTCCATCAACGGCAGCGGCGGCCACGTGGGGCGCCGCGGATGGGCGGTCATGTTGTCGCTGTAGGGGATGCCGAGCCAGTAGCCGAAGCCCTGCCGCGTGGGCAGGAACGGTAATTGATCGCCCAGGTGCCACTTGCCGACGATCGCCGTGGCGTAGCCGCGTCCTTGGAGCACCTCGGCGATGGTGATCTCGTTGGGATGGAGCCCCTTGTGCGAGACCGCGGGTAGCACCTGGCGCCCGTCCTCGTCGACGTGCATGCTAACCCGCCGGGGATAGCAGCCGGTCATGAGGCTCGCGCGCGACGGCGTGCAGACGCCGCTGGTCACGTAGAAGTCGGTAAATCGCATTCCCTCGGCGGCCATCCGATCGATGTGGGGCGTGCGGTGCAGCTTCGAGCCGTAGCAGCCCACGTCGCCGTAGCCCAGGTTGTCGCAGACGATGAGGATGAAGTTGGGCGGGGGCTCGGCGGCGGGCAACACGCGGGAAGCGGCCAGCAGTGCGATGAAGATGACGGCGGCATGGCGGAATTGGCTTTGAAATAATCGCACCCTCATGATGGTCCTCCCTCGGTGAGTGGTGATTTGCGATGTCGTGCCCGGGCGCGCCTGGCCGAGCGAGGCGGAGCCTCGCGTTAGGGCGTTCCCAGGCGGAGCCTGGGAACGAGGACAGAGCTGGCGCAGGCCGTGGCCGTCGACCCCCACCTCGTAGATGCGAAAGCCCTTGCCCGGCGCGGCCTTAGAGCCGAAGACGACGCGCCGGGCGTCGAACGAGAGGTCGTAGCGGTCGAAGATCCCGCCGGCCAGCTCGGGCACGAGCTCGGTCACCTTGCCGTCATCGACCGACAGGACGCAAAGGTTGCCGCCGAACCGGCTCGCCCGCATGAACTCGGCGTAGTACCACCCGGGGCTGTAGGTGTACCGCTTGACGAAGAGCAGCTTCCGGGGCATGAGGGGGGTGGCGTCGACGAGCGCTTCGCGCCGGAGCGATTCCAGTCGCTCGCCGAGCGTCGGGTGATTGCCGGAGTCGTCGTCCGCGAAGCAGAAAAAGTCGACCTCTTTGGGATTGTACGGCCCGCCGGGAACGCGCGCGGTGAGCCGGGCGCCACAGACCGGCACGGGCCGGCCGAGATCGAAGATCATGTGTCCGGTGACCGGGGCGGCCGCGTTGGCGGGAAGGGTGGTCGCGCTGGGGCCGCCGAGGGTATCGTCCAACAGGCAGCAGAACGTGGCCGGGTCGCCGTCGATCGCCCGGTCCGCCGCGTACTCCGGGTCGGGCGGATTGCCGCCTGCGCGGCCCTGCGGAAACGCCGGCCCGGAGGCGAACGGCACGGCCACCGGCGAGACGAGCTCGGTGGCACGGAGGTCGCCCAGGACGCCGAAAGGCGTGAAAACGACGATCGCGCCACAACCGGCGGCGACGAGCATCAGCTTCGCGTACATGTTCGTTCCGTGTGTGGGTCTCTCCTGGAAACTGCACATCGTTCGATGATCTCGACGCCTTCCATTCTCGCCGGTCTGCCGCCTGCTGCAAGTCTCCGGCGACGATTTAGCTCGGTCGAGCCACGGGTATTGAATGCTTGGCGTCCGGTCCCCTATGATGATGTGGTGGTCTATGGAGTGATACAGCGATCTGTGGAGTTCTGTGTTGAGGAGGGAACACGTTCGAAGCCCAGGGGTTGCAACCCCTGGGCTTGGGAGCCGATTGACGCTCCGCCATCAATGCAAGGATCCTCGGACAACGCTTTGACACGGGTTCGAAGGCTCCCACACTCTCGTTCCCAGGCTCTGCCTGGGAACGCCCTAACGCGAGGCTCCGCCTCGCCAGGCCCGGCGGCCCGGCCAACAACCCAGAACGCATTTTCCCGAGCATGCAGCCAACAAACCGGAGGCACCCTCATGTCGCACCCTACCCCCACCCGTCGCGGATTCCTGAAGCGAGCCGGCGCCGTGGCCGGCTCGGCGCTGGTTGCGGCCCCGTCGGCGAGGCTTGCCCGCGCCGAGGCAGCCCGCAAGCTGTACTTGGCGTGTAATCACTATCCGTGGATCGTGTTCTACCGTCGCGAGGGGCGCGACTTCAACGCGTCGCTCGATGCCGGCCTGGCGGAGGTGGCCCAAAGCGGGGTCGACGGCTTCGAGCCGATCGTCACCGCCCCGGAGCAGATCGACGGGCTGGCGCCGCTGCTCGAGAAGCACGGGCTCGAAATGCGGTCGCTGTACGTGAACAGCGTGCTGCACGAGCCGGACCAGGTGGACGCGAGCATCGCCCAAGTGCTGGCCATCGCCCAAAAGGCAAAACGGATCGGCGCCAGGATCATCGTGACCAACCCCAGCCCGATCCGCTGGGGCGGGCCGGAGAACAAGGACGACGCCCAGCTCAGGCTCCAGGCGAAGTCGCTCGATAAGCTCGGCGCCGAGCTGAAGTCGATCGGCCTGGTGCTATCCTATCACAACCACGACGTCGAGCTCCGCAACGCCGCCCGGGAGTTCCACCACATGATGCTCGGCACCGACCCGGAGCACGTCACGTTGTGCCTCGACGCCCACTGGATCTACCGCGGGTCGGGCAACTCGTCGGTCGCGCTGTTCGACGTGGTGAAGCTCTACGGCCCCCGCGTGACCGAGCTGCACTTCCGCCAATCCAAGGAGACCATCTGGACGGAGACCTTCTGCGACGGCGATGTCGACTACCCCGCGCTGGCCGCGCGCCTCCTCGAAATCGGCGTCAAGCCGCACCTGGTGATCGAGCAGGCCGTGGAAAAGGAAACGCCGAAGACGATGGGCGCCGTCGAGTCGCACCGCGCAAGCTGCAAGTACGCGAAGCGGGTGTTTGCGGAGTTTGCGGGCTGAGAGCGCCGGCACCGGTTGAAGCCCACGGGCCGCGGCCCGTTCCAGAAAAGCTGCAACCGGTGCTGGTGGTCCACACTAGCCCGAAGCGCAAGCGAGGAACGGCGCTTTCCCGTTCTTCTTCCTCGCTGGCGCTTCGGGTTAGTGTCGCAGCATTTCTGGAACTGGCGATTCTTGGGCGGTCTGAAGAAACCGGCCCCCGCTCTCGTACCATCCCTGCTTGAGGAAGCGGCACCAGGTGACGTCGATGAGCAGAGCCAGCCGGGTCCCGGCGGTCTCCAGCAGGGCGATCATCCGCCGGTGCGGCAAGGGCGCTGGGTGATAGAACCCTAGCCCTTGCTCCGAGAGGTGTTTTCCCACGACCACCACGCTTTCTCCCACGGCCGTGACACAGTCGTCGCCGACCGGCGTCAACCGCACGAGATACGGATAGGGATGGCGGCGGGCCGAGCGCCGCTCGGTCCCGTTGCTTTGCGGGCAGAGCGCCGAGAGCACTCTCGACACTCCGCCCTCCAGCGCTGCGTCGGGCGGCCGGCGATTCGGTTCCGGCGGGGTCGGCGGTTGCGGCTGCCCGGCTGGTGTACCCATAAACACCCCTTCTGTCAGTCGGCGCTACCGGCGTGTGTGGCGATCGGCGACGGAACGAACGTGGCCGCGGAAAGGCAACCCCGGCCCGGCGAACGCGTCCGACGAGCCCCGCGACGGAACGGGCACGGACGACGAAACGCGGCGGCGCGGACTGCCCGCCCGGGTCAGCGTGAAGCCGGGCAGGATACCTTTGCGACCATCGATGGAAGCCCAGGGATCACTCGGACGAGGCGGTCTTCTACTCGCTGGACGAGGCGGTGAGCCGTCGCCAGAAGCGGACGAGGCCGGAGAGGCTCCAGAAGAGCACGCGATCGGATCGCACGCGCCAAGCGGCGACCAAGGGAAATCTAGGTCACAAACCGCCGGTTGTCAAATCGCGGCGGCGCGTGCTAGTCCGCGGAAAGCTCCCGGATCGGGCCCTCGATCCGGCCCGTCTCGAGATGTGCCCGGGCCCATCGCCGCGAAACGTCGAGCCGGGCCTGGGAGAAGTAGCCGGGGTCCACCGGGTCCTCGGCGGCTCGGGCGATCAGGTCGAGCGCCTCGCGGAAGCGCTCCTCGCCGCAGAGTTCCTCGATCCACTGTGAATGCACGTGCACGTAGTTTATCTGGAACGTCTCGTAGTCGGGATCCAAGGCGATTCCCCGGCGCAAAAGCTCGACCGCTTCCGCGTGGCGGCCCGCGCTGCCCGCGTCAACCGCCCAGTTGTTGATCGTTGCCAGGAGATTGCCTCGGGCGGTGGTGCTCGACGGGTCGAGTCGCAGGGCCTTGGCGTTGGCGGCCTCGGCCTCGGCGAACTGCTTCTGGCCCAACAGATCGACGCCCCGGTTGTAGTAGATCGTAGCCACCAGCGCCACGTCGGAGACTTCCCGGCGCTCGGCCGACGCGCTCTTCGCGGCAAGCCGGCTGCCGATCGTCTTCTCCAACAGCTCGGCCTGCTTCTCGGGGTCGTCCATCAGGCGGAACCAGCCCGGGCAGGTCGTCTCCACGTCGATCGGCCCGTCGAGCAGGATCAGGCGACTCATGGCGTGGCCGGGGAGCTCCAGTCCCCGGGCAGGGAGGCCAAATCGGGCGGCCAGGCAGTTGAACAGCACCGACGCGCTCACGCAGTTGAACCGTCCCCGGTCCAGGGCCAGGGCCAAGTCGGTGGCGTCGATCTGGTATCCGCCGGTGAGGATGCGGCGGTGCATCCGCTCGAACAGGGCCTGGGCCCGGCGACGCGGCGAGCCGGCCACCGTACCCGACGCTTCCAGCTCGGCGGCCAGCTCGTCGAAGCGCGCCTGGCAGCGATCCAGCGCTTCGGCGTCGAGCACGCCGCTGGCGATCAAGGCGGCGCCAAACAGCGAGTGCTCGTCCCAGCGGCCGTCGGCGGCGTCGGCAAACAGGCTCCGCTCTAATTGAGACAGATCGCCTTGGAGATACCGCCAGGGCGACGAGAAGGGGTGGTAGGTCGGGTCGCCGGATCGATTGCCCGGGCCCAACGGAACGGGTAGCGACAACGGTTCGCCGAGTGGGGGGCCGTGCCCCGGGATCAGCCCGGCCGACCGCTCCGCCGCAGGCCGCTCGACGCCGCCAAGCGGCACGCCGACCAGCGCCCAAGCGTCCCCGCGCCCGATCAGCAACCAGGCGATCGAGGCCAGCGAGAGGTACCGAAGCGTGGTCGATCGAGCTTGTCCCATCGGCAGCCGTTCGTCGTGATCGTGCAGGTTGTACGTCTTACGGACCGCTTAATGGCCACAGAATGAAGAACGATCGCAACAAACATACGTTGCGGAAACACAACACGCAGAGGAAGAGCCGGCAAAGAAGCAAGGATTCTCGCCGACCGCGGAGCGTCTGTGCCGGAAGTACGGGTTCCAGTAGCAGGCATACGCCGTGTGGGCTGCTAAAACCGGCCGTCATTGACGGGGCACATCGAGTTTGGTTTTTGTTCCATCCGTACGCCCAAGGCGTTAAGGCGTGGGTACAGCCTGAACT
>CAZDHR010000142.1:0-15239 GCA_964505295.1 uncultured Planctomycetaceae bacterium | reverse complement strand
CCCATCTCGCTCTCTTCCCAATCGTCTACACGTCCTGCAAAATGGACAGATACCACGAAGGACTTTGAGCTGAAGTCGCACGGCCCCGACTTCTAGCGAGGCCTTCTGGGCCTCACCGCGCGAGGTGAATCTGTGCCCACGACGTGAAACCAGGCCGAACGCAAGGAGGGGTCCGTCCCGTCAAATGAACAGAGGAGGCGGTCTCGATGTCCCGATGCAAATGGGCCAGTAATGGGTTTACCCTCGTAGAGCTGCTGGTGGTAATGACCATCATCGGCATCCTCATTGCGCTGTTGCTGCCTGCGGTGCAGGCCGCCCGGGAGGCGGGCCGAAGGACCCAATGCACCAACAACGTGAAGCAATTGGGGCTGGCACTCCACCAGTACCACTACGTGTATGGTTGTCTTCCGCCGGGCACCGTTCGTCGGATGACGGCTGGGATGACGGCTGAGGAGTCGTCGCAAACGAGCATGATCTCGTGGATTGCGCGGATTCTGCCACACTTGGAACAGGAGACCCTGTACAACCGGATCGATTGGGAGATGGAACCGGGCAACCAGGGGGATAACGCGCGGCTTTGCGGGATGGAACTGGAGGTCGTACGCTGTCCGAGCAATCCGGCCGATGCCCCGACCGCCGGCTACGCTCCAACCAACTACGTCGCGTGCATCGGGCACACCGACCACGGCGACTTGCGCGAGGAAACCCACAAGAAACTGCGGGGCGCGTTCGGCATCAACAGCGACACCTCCTTTGCAAAGATCCGGGACGGCAGCTCCAACACGATGCTGGTTTCGGAGTGCGTGATCGAGACCCCGGCGATTGAATTCTGGGACGGCGACACAAACGAATATCTCAAGTGCCTGGCTCGCGCCCCGCGTCCCCGCGCCCTTCCAACCGAGCCGCGCGGTTTCTCCTGGTTCTTCGTCCGGCGAAACCAGGCTTGGTCGTACAGTACGTGGCTCAGACCCAATGACAAGGTGTTCGCATCCAGCGAGTGTGAGCTGTACCCCCGACAAGCTCCGTTTGCCGCTCGCAGCCGGCACCCCGGGGGCGTCAACGTCCTGTACGGCGACGGGGCGGTGGAGTTCGTTTCTCAAAGCATCGACGCGGCCCTTTGGAGGATCTCGGGCACGTGTGCGGGCGAGGAACTGCCCGGCGACTAGCCCGCAAGGCCCAGGAATCGGGCTTGGTCCGCCGCGCGTCAGGCCGTGACCACCATGTTGTCGCGGTGGACCACCTCGTCGTACGGACAGTGCCCCAGGGCCTCTGCGATCTCGCCCGTCTTCAGGCCGCGGATCCGCCGGACATCGTCGGCCGAGTAGTTGGTCAGGCCGCGAGCGAACTCGGCGCCGCCGGGATCGCAGACCGCGACGACTTCCCCTTTGCTGAACGAGCCCTTCACTTTGACGATTCCGATGGGCAGCAGGCTGCGGCCGTCGTGCTCGACGGCCCGGCGGGCTCCCGTGTCGACGATCAGTTGTCCCCGGGTTTGCCGGGTGAAGCCGATCCAGCGCTTCCTGGCAGCGACCACCCTTTTCTGCGCCAACACCAAAGTGCCCACCGGCTCGCCCGCTATGATCTTCCCCAGAACCCCGGGAGAACGACCGCCGGCGATGATCACGTTCTCGCCGGCGACGGTGGCCTGTCGGGCAGCCTCGAGCTTGCTGGCCATGCCGCCGCGACTCACGCCCGTGGCCCGATCCCAAACCAGGTCGAAAATCGACTGGTCCAACCGCTTGACGGTGGGGATCACTCGCGACGCCGGGTCCGTGGGGTCGCCGTCGTAGAGCCCTTCGACGTCGGAGAGCAGGACCAGGAGGGGGGCTTGGATCAGGTTGGTGACGATCGCCGCCAGCCGGTCGTTGTCGCCAAAGGTGATCTGGAGCTCGTCGACGCTGACCGAGTCGTTCTCGTTGATGATCGGCACCGCCCCGTAGTCCAGCAGGGAGCGGATGGTGTTGCGGGCGTTGAGGTAGCGGCTGCGAGTCTCCAGGTCTTCGGCGGTGAGGAGGATTTGGGCCGCGTGTCGGCCGAAGGCCTGAAGCGAGCGCTCGTAGGCCTCGACCAACAGGCTCTGCCCGACGGCCGCCACGGCCTGGAGCCGGGCGACGTCGGTGGGCCGGCTGGTGAGCCCGAGGCGTCCGATCCCGGCACCCACGGCCCCCGAGCTGACCACCACCACCTTGCGGCCGGTGGCGAGCACCTGGTGCAGCTCCTCGGCAAGCTGAGCGACCCGCGGTTGGTCGAGGCACCCGTCGTCGCGGGCGAGCACGCGGGTGCCGACCTTGACCACGATGGTCGAGGCCGCGGTGGCGATCTCTTGACGGAGGATGTCGGTCATCGTTGCCGAGAGGGGGTACGGGGCGGCGGTCCGGAACGAGTCGCGTCGTCGCGTGAAGTCTGAGAAGGCTCGTAGTGACCCGATTCGGCCCAGTCGCGGACCGCATGAATGCGGCCACTACCAACCTTCTGAGGCATGCTCTTAGGATACCGCTCGTTCGCAAGAACCGGAAGGCTCCGGGGGCCGTCAGGTTCCCCGAGGCCCCAGCAGCGCGCTTCGCGCCGGTCGATCGCAGAATGCGCGTCGATCTGCAACTCAAGCAGGGTGGCCGAGTTACGGATGGAACGTACCTTGCCAGGAAGGCTGGCCGCGTCCGAAGTGCTTGAGAGAACGGGCGGGCGGCGCTAGAATGGTGTGCGGGAGGCGAAGGGGGCGCCGGAAGGGTCGCGTCTTCTGATTGATAACGCAGACGCCTATCATCTACGCAACACCAAATCGGCCGGACGTGAGAGCGTCGGCCTTCGGATCATCATGAGCCAACTCGGCGAAGAGTGCGGCGTGGCGGCGATCTACCATCTGCCGCACGGAGGGGTCAGCTCGCTTTGTCCGGAGCAGGGCCCGGAGCAGGTCTCCCGGCTCATGCCGCGGATGCTTCTGGACATTCAGAACCGCGGCCAGCTCGCCGCCGGCATGACCACGTACCATCCCAGGCGCAAGCAGTTGATCGACACGCACAAGCAGACGGGTACCGTGACCGAGGCGTTTCGGCTCAGCCACCGGGGCAAGGCCGAGAGCCTGATGCGGCGGTACGCGGGTCGCGCGGCGATCGGGCACGTGCGGTACGCCACCTGCGGCGAGGAAGACCGCAGCTACGCCCAACCATTCGAGCGCCACCACATCAAGAAGCACAAGTGGTTCAGCTTCGCCTTCAACGGGCAGTTGGCCAACTTCAAGGAACTCTGCCGCAAGCTGTTGGCCGACGACGACAACCATCTGGCCCGCGAGGCCGACACCGAAATCATCATGCACACCATCTGCACCACGGTGGCCAAGCAGGAGCGGCCGTCGCTGGTGGACGTGTGTCGGAAGTTCGCCGAGCGATTCGACGGGGCCTACAGCCTCGTCTACCTCAACGCGCTGGGGGAAATGCTCGTCGCGCGCGACCCGCTGGGGATCAAGCCGCTGAGCTATGCCATCGAGGGGCCGCTGTTTGCCGCGGCCAGTGAGAGCGTGGCGCTGGTGAATCTCGGCTTTTCGCCCGACAGCGTCAAGTCGCTCCTGCCCGGCCAGGCGATCACGATCCTCGACGGGCGGTTCGAGGTCGAGCGGTTTGCGAGCAGTCCGCGCCGGGCGCACTGCTTCTTCGAGTGGATCTACTTTTCCAACGTGGCCAGCGTGCTGGACGGCCGCAGCGTGTACCTGGTCCGGAAGGCCCTGGGCGAGGAGCTGGCCCGGCTGGAGACCGTGCCGCGGGACGAGGAGACGATCGTGGTCCCCGTGCCCGACACGAGCAAGGCGGCCGCCGACGCCATGGCCTACAAGCTCAACCTCCCCTGCCTGGAAGGGTTGATCCGCAACCGCTACACGGGCCGCACGTTCATCGAGGGGACCGGCAGCCGCGAGGAAAGGGCCCGCACGAAGTATACGCCCTTGCGCGAAGTTCTGGAGGGGAAACGCGTCCTCTTGGTGGAAGACTCGATCGTCCGGGCGACGACGATGCGGGTTTTGGTGGACCGGATTCGCCGGGTGGGGCACGCCGCGGAGATTCACATTCGGGTCGCGTCGCCGCCGATCGTCTCGCCGTGTTTCTACGGCATCGACATGTCCACGGTGAGCGAGCTTTTTGCCCCCCAGTTTCTAAGCGACGGCCCGCTCACCCCCGAGGTCGAGGCCCGGATGGCCGAAGCGCTGGGCGCCGAGTCGCTCCGCTACTTGCCGGTCGATTCCATCGCCCGGGCCGTCGGGCTCGACGCCGACCAGCTCTGCCAGGCCTGCATCACCGGCGAATACCCTACCCCGTTCGGCCAGAAGCTCGCCGAGCGCGCCGCGGAAAACCACCGCAACGGCGTGAAGGGACGGACGTACGAAACGTCGGCGGCGCGAGGGTAGAACGGCGGCTGGGGGCTTTGGGAAAGGCCCGCCTCAATACGGCTTGTGGCGATTGCGTCCTGCAGGAAATGGCCCGGGCTGGGGCGTGACGCGCCCCGCGCCCAAAGAAGGCTTGCCCAGGGGCTGTCTCCGGGGGTAGAATCAAGTGGTTCCTGGTATTCAACGGGCAATCGTCCATGAAAGTCCGTCAAGTCATCAGGCTGTTGGAGGACGACGGCTGGCATCTGGTGACTACCCGGGGTAGCCATCGGCAGTACAAGCATCCTACCAAGCCGGGGCGTGTTACGGTGCCTGGGAACATGAACGACGACCTCGCTGCGGGCACGCTGAACAGCGTTCTCAAACAGGCCGGCCTGAAGGAGTAACGCCATGCGCAGATTTCTGATCGTGATCGAAAAGGCAGCGGGCAACTACTCGGCCTACTCCCCCGATCTTCCCGGATGCGTTGCCACGGGGGAAACCAGGGAGGCCGCGGAAGCCAACATGGAAGACGCAATACGAATGCACGTCGAAGGGCTGCGCGAAGATAATCTCCCGATTCCCGAGCCGGCCGCGTCGGCGGAGTACGTCACCGTCGATTGACGTCTTCGAGCGAGACAAGAACGGCGTGGATCGGCGAAACGACGTCGCTCACCGTTCTGCGATCGCCCCAAGAGGCGATTCTTGGAAAGACATCGACGCCATTGAGAACGAGCTTGTCGCATGGAAGATCATCGACGCGCGGGGTGAGTAGCGTCCGGCGATGACGCACTCCGACAGCCCAAACGTATCTTTGGATTCGCCGCTCTGCGGCACCTGGGCCCGCGTCCGACCTCTGCGCCTTTGCGAGAGCCTTCCCCGGTGAGAAAAGAGCGGCGTCCCCCTTTTCTCACTCCGCCCCGAACCACACCGGGCTACTCCACGCGATCTCCTCGTCCTCCTGGATCACGCGCACGTAGTAGTAGCTCCGCCCTGAAAGCGGCTCGCGGTCGACGTAGGTGAGCCGGGCGTCGCGGCGGTCGGGCTCGTGGGTGTAGATGAACTGGTTGTTGCGGCAGACGTCGATCCGGGCGATCCGGCCGGGGCAGTCGGCGAAAATCTCGACCTCGACGTTCTTCGGGGCCTCCCCGGCGATCTTCTCGCCCATCAGGTGGCCGTCGACGCGGACATCAAGGAAGATCTTGGCCGCCGTGGTGCCGTAGCAGTGGCGGGCGCGGATGGCGTCGAGGATCGCCTCGCGCGTCAGCTCCGAGGCGAACACGGCCGCCTTGCCGTAGCCGCCGCCGTGGTCGGGGCTGGCGATCACGCCGATCACGACCCCCCGGGCCCAGGCGTCCTGGAGGAAGTAGCCGGGCTTGGGCGTCGAGCGCCCCGCCTCGCGCGGCGTGCCCTGGTATTCGTACGAGCCGCGGATCTGGAAGATCTCGGCCACCGGCTGGGCCGTCTCGTCGGTGTAGTTCCAGTCGGTGGGCACGTTGCCTTCGTCGGCCAACTGGTGCGGGATGTGCACGAAGTTGGCGTTCATCTTGCGCAGGTCCTCCCACACCTGGGCCGGGGTTTGGTAGTTGCGAGCGTTCCACCAGCGGGGGAAATAGAGGTCGGCCAGGATCAGGTTGCGGTGCCCGTAGAAGCCGTACGGGTGCTCCTCGCTATACTCCTCGAAAGTCGATGTCCACTCCTCGCCCAGGAAGGTGAGAAAGCGGTTCGGGTCGTCGTTGGTGCGTGCGAGCTTGGCCGTGTAGTTCCACAGGTAGGGGTTGAGGTTGTAGCCGTGGTCGGTGGAGCAGGCGAAGTCGTACCGGGCGATGTCGCGCATGTGCTGGTAGCTCTCGTCGATCGTCTGATCGCCGTTACGGTTGCAGATCGACACGTCGGTGTGCTCGTGCAGGTCGCCGAAGAAGAGAAGAAGCTTCTTGCCCTGGTACTCGATCGACCGCGTGGGCCGGTCCTCGCCGTAGGCCACGCGGAGCTCGCCCGCCTCGAACGGCTCGTCCGGTTCGACGAGCGGCTCCAGTTCGATGGGCCCGGCGGCCTGGGGGGCGTCGAGCGGCATCGCGGCCAGGTAGACCTCGCTGGTCGCCGCGGCCGACTCCTCCTCGTTCTTCCACGAGTTCGGATTGGGATCGGCCTGGAACGCGACCAGGGCCCGATCGTCTCCGAGGGCGAGCACGGGCGGCCGGTCGAGCCCCTTCTGGTTCGACACGGGTGCGGGCTTCTGCCAACCGCCGCCCGAGAGGCAGGTGAGGAACACGTCCCAGTTCTTGGCCGGTGATCGGGGCCTCAGGCAAGCCATCCACAAGCGCCCGCTCGCGTCGAACGCCGCGCTTGCGCCCTCCGAGTGGGCGTAGAGCGGCGAGGCTTGGGCGTAGTCCTTCGGGGCGAGTAGCCCCTCGGCGGTCACCTGGGCCACGATCAGGCGTCGCTGGTCCGTGGCGCCGATGCGGTACGGCTTGGTGCGCCCGCCCGTTTGCGAATTCTCGTAGGCCAGCCAGAGGTCGTCGCCGCGGGGAATCAGCACCGGATGGCGATCGACCGTGGCTGCCGAGGTGAGCCGCCGCTCGCCCGCCCAGTCGCCGTCGGCCGGTTTCCGGCGGAGATAGACGTCGTAGTTGTTCTCGCGGAAGCTATGCCAGGCGACGCAGACCTCGCCGCTACGGAGCACGGCGACCGACGGGGCGTAGCTGGAGGTCTCGGGCCGGCTGATCGATAGGGGCGTCGACACCTTTCCGTCGCGAACCGAGGCGGCGTGGATCGCGCGCGGCCCGTCCGAGTTCGACTCCCAGGCGACCCAGAGCGTGCCGTCGCGCCAGGCGGCGGCCGGCTTCACGTCGACGCCCGCGTCGGAGGTCATGGCCACCGGGCGGCCCGGGCCGTCCGCTCCGCAGGTTGCCGCGTACACGTCCCACTTCTTGTCCACCTCCGCCGCATAGAGCACGGCGACGCCCACGCCCGCCGACACGACGCGGGGGCCGAGCACGTACGTCCCTTTCCCGCCGACGACCTGCCATGCCCCGGCCGGCTGGAGCTTTTCGCCCTCGAGCCGGTAGCGGGCGACCTGGAGCGAGTCGAAGCCGTCGCGGAAGCTGTTCCAGGCGCAGTAGATCGAGCCGTCGTCGGCCGCGGCCATGGCCGGCTCGTCGTTGTAGCCGACGCCCTGGGAGACGCTTGCGATCGGGGGCATCTTCGTCTCGAACCAGGCGAGATCGTCGACCCAGATTTGCCCGGCGGGCGCGTTGTGCGACGAGGGGGCGATCACGAGCAGCTCCAGCGTGCCGTCCTGGGCGACGGTCACCGGCGTGCTGAAGCGGCGCCACTTGGGCGGCACGTTCTCCCAGGCGGTGACGAGTTGCCGGTTGGCTGCGCCGGGGGGGATGACCCACAGCACGAGCTTCGTGCGGTTGGTCGCTTTGGCCCAGACCTCGAACTGATAGCGGTTCTGTGCCTTGACGGGCACGCGGCGTTTGAGGTAAAGGGCCTGCTTCGGGCCGGCCACCTCGCCGGTCAGGCAGTTCTGGCCGGAATGGGCCTCGCCGGCATCGGTCACCAGCGAATGCTTGGCGTCGGGAGTCCAGCCGACCGTGCCCTCCTCGAAGCCGCCGTTGGTGAGCAGATTGACCGGCTCGGCGGCCAGGGCCGGCAGCCCGGCCAGGAGCGCGGCCGCCAGCAGTGCGACGATCGAGAGTCGTGTTCCCGAGATCATGGGCGTGTCCTCCTGAAACGGTTGTGGGTGGCTTCGTTATAGTCGCTTTCGCTCGTTCCCAAGCTCCGGCTTGGGAACGCACTTGAGAGCTTTGTGCACGCCATAGTCACTTTTCGCGCCGTGAAAAAACGCTTGTTCGCCCCAGCGAACCACGACATCCGCAGGTTCCCAAGCTGGAGCTTGGGAACCAGTGGAATCGAGTCGTGGGTGCTTGGCTACCCCTCTCGAATCTCCTGCTTCTTGGGATCGTACACCTGGCGCCGGCCGGTTTGGCAGGCGCGGTCGGAGAGGATGCAGGCGACGCTGTGCTGGTAGCCGGCTTCGATCGGGGCGACCGGCTGGTTGCGGCTGCGCAGGCATTGGAGCCAATCGAGGAAGTGGTCGGGACACTCGACCGGCTCGACCGGCTTCTCTTCGCCGAGGGGCCCTTTCTGGTAGGCGCCTTCGCCGGAGGCGACCGGCTTGGTCCGACTGTTGAAGTCGAGGACGCCCTGCGTGCCGTACATCACCGTGCGATTGCCGCTCCCGTTGCCGAAATTCGTGCAGTAGCTGACCATGAACCCCTCCGGGTAGACCAGGGTGGTTTGCACCTGGTCTCGGCAGTCGAACCGGTAGTCGTCCTTCCAGACGAACGTATCGCCCTGGGCCACCGCGCTCTCCGGGAAACCGGCCCCGGTGATGAAGTGGACCAGGTCGATGAAGTGGGCCATGAACTGGCCGATCGACCCGCTGCAAAACTCGCGGTAGCCGTACCAGCCGGCGAACAGCAGGTCGTTGAAGGGACGATCGGGCCGGGGACGCAGGAACTCGCGCCAGTCGACCTCCGACTCCTTAATCGGCAGACGCGTGAGCCGCTTGTACCAATTGGGGCGGTTGCCGTTGCGGAACTGCTCGACGCGGGAGACCTTGCCCAACACGCCGCTCTCAAAGAGCTTCTTGCAGCCGACCATGCCCGGGTAGCTGCGGCTCTGCGTGCCGATCTGGACGACGATGCCCGCCTGCTTCACCGCCTTGCAGGTCGACGTGAGCTCCTCGAAATCGACCGAAAGCGGCTTCTCGCAGTAGGCGTCCTTGCCGGCCTTGGCGGTGGCCTCCAGGTGCATGGCGTGCTGGTGGTCGGGCGAGGCGATCATCACGGCGTCGACGTCCTTCATCGCGAGGACGTCCTCGAACCGCGTGGTGCGGCGCGGCGCCCGGCCGTGCCACTTTTCCACCTGCGCCGCCGCCCGATCCAGGTGCTCAGTCCACACGTCGCAGACGGCCACGATCTCGACGTTCTGCTCCTCGGCGTGCGCGTGGACGCCTTTCATGTGGGCGCCGAAGCCGCGGTTGCCGCAGCCGATCTGGCCGACGGCAATCCGGTCGTTGGCCCCGGCGACCCGGGCGTAGCCGGCGGCGGTCATCGCCAGGGCGGTGGTCCCGGCCGTTGCGGTTTTGAGAAACGTTCGGCGGGAGGAAGATGAGGATCGCATGGCTGGCCTCCGGATCATTTCTTGGGAGCTTGGTGAAACTTCTCGGGGACGTACTCGACCATGCGGCCCAGATAGTCGCCCGCATGGCTTTTTTCCTTCAGTTTGGCCCGTTCGATGGCGGGCAGGGCGGGCAGGGCTCGCTCGCCGAGCCGGTCGAGGACGTTGATCGCCCGGAGGCGGATAAACGCCGTCGGGTGCTCCAGCCCGGCGATGAGCGTGGGCAAGGCGTCGTCGGTGCGGTCGAGGTTCGCGAGCGCTTCGGCGACGGCGATTCGGACGTTGGGGGCCGGATCGCCGGCCAGGTTGTGGACCTGGTACGGGTCGGCCGCCGTGTCGTAAAGCTCTTCGATCGGTTTGGTGGGGCGGAAGTACCGGGCCTGCACTGCGTCGAGCTTGCCCTCGCCGGCCAGGCGCCGCCAGACCTTCATCGTGGGCATCTGTTCGGTGTAGCTGACGAACTGCGACCAGCTCCGGTGGGGCACGAAGTTGCGCATGTACTGGAACCGGCGATCGCGGACCACGCGGACCGTGTCGTACCGCTCGGCCATCCGGTCGCGGATCGCGTAGACGTATTGGCGCGGCTCGGCCGTCTGAGGGCCCAGGAAGGCCTTCCCCTGCATGTGCGGCGGGACGTCTACGTTGGCCAGGCTGAGCACCGTGGGGGCGAAGTCGACGAAGCTGACCAGCCGGCTGCAAACGCTCCCAGGCTCGCCCGGCGCCCACTTCCGGTGCTTCTCGGGGAACCGAACGATGAAGGGCACGTGCAGGCCCGACTCCCAGACCCACTTCTTGCAGCCGGGCATGCCGGCCCCGTGGTCGGAGAAGAAGAAAACGATCGTCTCGTCGGCCAGCCCGTCCTCCTCAAGCTGGGCGAGCACGTCGCCGGCCTGGTAATCCATCGCCGTGATCAGGTCGTGGTAGCGTGCCCAGTCTTGGCGCACCTCGGGCGTGTCGGGATGAAACGGGGGCACGGCGACCTTGGCCGGGTCGTGGCGCTGGTCGGGCGTGAGCCGCGCGGTCTTCTTGAAAAAGCTCGCGTCCGGCTGGCGGATCTGGCTCTCGTGGCAGACGGTGAAGTTGAACACGCTGAAAAACGGCTGGCCACCTTGGCGGTTCCGCCAGTGGGCCTTGCGGGAGCAATCGTCCCAGGCGGTCTTGGGCGTGGCGAAGTTGTAGTCGGTCTTGACGTTGTTCGAGCAGTAGTAGCCCACGCCGCGGAGGTACTCGGGGAAACACTTTATTTGGTCCGGGAGCCGCGTGGTGCTGCGCATATCCTGGCTTCCCAGCGTGGAAGAATACATGCCGGTGATCAGGCACGAGCGGTTCACCGCGCAAACGCCGGTGATCCCGTACGCCTCCGTGTAGCGGACGCCCTCGGCGGCCAGCTTGTCCAGCACGGGCGTCCGGGCGTAGGCGTCGCCGTAGCAGCCCAGGTGGGGGCTGATGTCTTCGCAGGTAATCCAGAGCACGTTGGGGTGGACCGGACCGGGCGCTTCGGCGCGACCCGCCGGGGCCAATGCAAGAAGCGCAAGAACGGCCGCGGCCCAGGAGAGCCGGTGGAGAGAGCGTCGCATCGGTTGGCGTTCCTTTCAGGTCCGTGAGGATCTGCGCTTTGTCGTTCCATCGTTACAAAGCTTCCATCGTTACGACGCTTCGCGTCGTAACGAGCCTTCGGACGCTTCGCGTCCCCGGATCGGCGGAACCCTTTCACCCAAAGGCACTCGCGCCGTTCGGACGCGAAGCGTCGGGGCCGTGCGTTCCCACGCGAAGCGTGGGAACGATGGCCTGCTGATTGCTGATCGCTCCGCTCCGGCCCTACTCGGCAATCTGGTAGCAGACCACCGATTGGAGGCCCCGGACGTACATCCGGCCGTTGGCAATCGTCGGCTGTTGCGGTCGGCCCAGCTCGAGCCCCAACGGCACGCGGCCCAGCTCGCGGTAACGCTCTCGGCCGGCCTCGGCCATCACCAGCTCGTCGTTCTTCGTCAGGGCGAAGATCAATCCGTCGGCGATCACCAGGTTCTGGTCCTTGGTCCAATCGTCGCTGTCTTCCTTCCAGAGCAGGCGGCCGTTGGCGAGATCGGTGCAGTGCAGGAAGCCGACCCGCTGGTTGCCGCCGAAGCCGAACACGGCGTCCTCGTAGACGGCGACCGTGTTGTACATGTTCGTTTGCAGCTCGTCGCTGAAGTAGAGCTCCCGGCAGGCGATCTTTCCGTCCGCCGCGTCCATGTCGAGACACACCGAGAAGTTGCGGCCCTTTCCCTCTCCGCCGCAGACGAACAAGCGCGATCCCACGGCCACGGGCGTGCTGACCAGCCCGATGCGGATGTCGGCCGGATAGGGGTAGCGCCACATCACTTCGCCGGTGTCGGCGTGCACGCCCAGCAGTTCTCGGGTGCCGTAGGTCGCCACGATCACCTGCGGAACGCCATCGACGACCTGGTAGGTCAGCGAGGCCGGCGCGCCGAGCTCTCGATCCTTCTCCTCCTGCGGAGTCACGGACCAACGCAACGCGCCGGTCATCTTGTCGAGTGCCACGAGGACGACGCGCTCGGGGTTGTCGGCGCCCACGTAGAGCGTGTCCCCGACGACCATCGGGGTCGACGCCTCCGTTCCCCAAAAGGTCTCGTCGGCGCGCCACCGCTCCGTGCCGTCGGTTCCGAGGCACACAATGGGGCAGCGCATCTCCCACACGTCGCCCTCGTGGATGGCATAGGCGATGAAGTAGACGCGGTCGCCGTCGACGACCGGCGAGGTCACCGGGCCCTTGGCGAAGTGGCGGTTCTTCTCCGGGTGGAGCAGGTGCTTCCACCGCGTGGCGCCGGTGAGCGGATCGAGGCAGATCGCCCACTGCTTGTCGTCGGTCTCCGCGGCGGTGAAGGCCAGGCCGTCGGCCTCGACGACCGCGCTTTTCCCCCAGCCGATCTCGACGCGCCACAGCTCTTTCGGCCCTTCAGGCGGCCACCGGCGCAGGAGGCCCGGGGCTTCGTACACGGAATTGCCGTGGTTGGGCAGGAACCGCTCGAGGTCGGTGGCGTCGGCCTCGGCGGCGTGCGCTGGGGAAGTCGTACTTGCGACAGGACCCATCCACAATGCTGCGATGAGCCCTGGCACGACGATGGTCAAGCGAGTCCTCTGCATCACGTCTCCCGGACTGCGAAGCCCGTTGCGTAACCAAAGCCTCGGCCGCCCCGGAACTCCACGTCAGTGTACTCGCCACGCGCGACGAAGGCGAGTCGCGTGTGCGGGCCCGACTCTCGAGAGGCACGTCTTCGTGCAAAGACCGCGTTCCGACGCCCCCCTAATCGGGCTACTCGGCTCAACGTCTCGCGGCCCGCGCCACGGCCGACGGACCATTGCGAGCCGTGTGATGGCCAGGGTAGAATCTTCTCCGGAGCACACCTTCAGGATAACTTGGCCTCGCAAGCCCCTGCCTTCCCGACGAGCGGTCCCGTCCCTGGGTCGAAGCTGAGTCGGCCCGCGTCTGAGGGCAGGGATCGACCGGTAGCGGTCGTCGCGCTACGGCGCGGCTCTGACACAGCACTCCGAACCGAAAAGGGATTCCGATGAAGCCAGACCTGAGCCGTCGCACACGACGCGGGTTTCTTAAGACGGCCGGCGCCGCCCTGGCAGCGCCTTGCGTGATCTCCTCGACCGCACTGGGCGCCCCCGGTCGCCCGGCGCCCAGCGATCGGATCACCACGGCACTGATCGGCTCGGGCGGTCGGGGGCAGCAGATCATGGCCGGCGGCGATCGGGTCGTGGCCGTCTGCGATGTCGACGCGAAGCATCGCGACGCGGCCAAGGCGACGATCGACAAGGCGGCCGGAAACCGGGACTGCGCCGCCTACGACGACTTCCGCGAGGTCCTCGCCCGGGACGACATCGACGCCGTGGTCGTGGCCACGCCCGACCATTGGCACGTGCCGATCGCGATGGCCGCGATTCAGGCGGGGAAGGCCGTCTACGTCGAAAAGCCGCTGTCGCTGGCGATTCGAGAAGGGCGCATCCTGGCCGACGTGGCCGCCCGGTACAACGCCATCGTCCAGGTGGGGAGCCAGCAGCGGTCGGACGAGAAGTTCATCAAGGCGTGCGAGCTGGTGCGCAACGGCCGCATCGGCGAGCTCAAGACGGTGAAGGTGACCATCTACGCCCGGCCGGGAAACGACAACCCGTGGCGCCCGCAACGCGTCCCGCCCGAACTCGACTACGAGATGTGGCTCGGTCAGGCCCCCTACTCGCCGTACCACAAGGACCGGGTTCACTACAAGTTCCGGTTTGTGAGCGACTTCTCGGGCGGCGACATGACGAACTGGGGTGCCCATCACCTGGACATCGCCCAGTGGGCGCTTTCGGCCGACGACTCGGGCCCGCTGGAGATCGTGGGGCGCGGCAAGCGGAACGCCAGCGGGATCCACGACACGTTCTACGACATGGAGGTCGACATGAAATACGCCTGCGGCGTGACGGTCGAGCTGCGAAGCAGCGACAATGGGAGGGAAGTGAAGACGGGCGGCCTGCGATTCGAGGGGACCGAGGGCTCGGTCTACGTCAGCCGCGAGAAGCTCGACGCCGAGCCGAAATCGCTGCTCACCTCGCGGATCGGACCCGACGAGATCCGCCTGGCCCCGGAGGGCGAAGGTGGCACACACATGGGCATCTGGCTCGACGGCGTGCGCCGGCGGAGCGCCAAGGGAATCAACGTCACGCCCGAGATCGGCCACCGCTCGGCCACGGTCTGTCACCTGGCCAACATCGGCATGGAGCTGGGCCGCAAGCTCGTGTGGGACCCGGCCGCCGAGCAGTTCGTCGACGACGACGAGGCCAACCGGCTCACGTGGCGCCCGATGCGCCAGCCGTGGCGGATTTGAGGTCGATGAGACGGGGCTTGCGACGGGATACAGAGAAGGAGATTGGACGGGATAACAGGATGAGCAGGATGAAGATGACGAAGTGAGAGGCGGTGCCGCGGTTTCCCTCATTTCGCTCGTTCCCAAGCTCTGCTTGGGAACGCACGTCGGGGGAAGCGTGGCCAACACACAGCGGTGGCGGAACTTCGTGGACTGGAGGTTCCCAAGCTGGAGATTGGGAACCAGGAAAGCGTCCGCTTGGGAACCAGGAATGAGACACGAATGACCGTCCTTCCATTATCTCCCGTCACTCGAAAAGAGAGGGGGACCGATGAACGAGCCCGTGAAGCGACGTTTGAGCCGGCGGCGGTTCCTTCGACGCGCCGCGGCGCTGGGCGGACTGGCCGCCGCGCCGTACGTGATCCCCTCGACGGCCCTGGGCGGCGAAGGGCGGCCGCCGGCCAGTGAGCGGGTGGTGACCGGCTACGTGGGTGTCGGCCCCCGGGGGTTTCTCAACGTCCGCGAGCAGCTTAGCTGCCCCGAGGCGCAGGTGGTCGCCGTGTGCGACGTCTGGAAAAACCGCCGCGAGCAGGTCAAGGCCCACGTCGACGCCCACTACAAAAACAACGACTGCCGGGCGTACAACGACTTCCGCGAGCTGTTGGACCGCGACGACATCGACGCGGTGGGCGTGGGCACGACCGACCATTGGCACGTACCCGTCACCATCGCCGCGGCCAGGAAGGGCAAAGACGTCTCGTGCGAGAAGCCGCTCGGGGTAAGCGTCGCCGAGGATTTGGCGTGCCGCGAGGCGATCAAGCGGTACGATCGCGTGTTCCAGTACG
>CAZDHR010000141.1:0-15254 GCA_964505295.1 uncultured Planctomycetaceae bacterium | reverse complement strand
AGCACCCTCCGGGCCGTCCCGGCAAATTGGACCTGTCCCCTTTTTCTAGGTCGATCTTGGTGAGCACGACGAGCCGGCCCGCGTCGTCGGTCGCCAGTTGCTCGCGCTCCCACGGGTTGAGCGGCCGGGTCGAATCGAGGCAGAAGACGCGGAGGTCGGCCGTCCGGCTCTGCTCGTGGGCAACGGCCCGGGCGGCGCGCCGCACGTCGACGTCCGCCCCCTCGGGCGACGGCTCGATGCCGGCCGTGTCGACCAGCACGCATTTTGCTCCGTCGAAGTCCAGCTCGGCCGTCAGGTAGTCGCGCGTCGTGCCGGCGTGCTCGGAGACCAGGGCGCCGGCTCGGCCGGCCAGGGCGTTGAACAGGCTGCTCTTGCCCGTGTTGGGCCACCCGACGATCGCCACGCGGACCCACTCGGCGGCCTCGCGTCGGGAGGCCATCTGCCCGGCCAGTGCGGCGACCGTGTCGGCGACCTCGGCGAGTGCGCCGAGCAGCTCGTCGCGGGTGATGAAGGGGAGGTCCTCGTCGGCGAAGTCGAAGCCGGCTTCGAGATGGGCCAGAAGCTCGACGAGGCGTTCCCGCAGGCCGTGCAAAGGGCCGGCCAGCCCGCCGGCCAGTTGGGCCAGGGCGACGTCGAACTGCCGCGGATCGGCCGCGTCGACCACGCCCAGAACCGCCTCGGCCTGAGTCAGGTCGATCCGGCCGGACAAGAAGGCCCTGAGGGTGAACTCCCCCGGCTCGGCCAGTCGGCCCCCGGCCTCGCACAGCCGGCGGAGCACGGCTTCCACCAGCGGCGGGCTGCCGAAGGTGTGGATCTCGGCCAGCGGCTGCCCCGTGTAGCTCCGCCGGCCCGGCCAGAAGTAGAGGTCGCACGGCAGCGGCGCCGAGCCCTCGGCCCAGACGAGCGAGCCGGGGATTACCCGGGCACGCGCGATCGCCGACAGCTCGACCGGCTCGTCCGCCAGGAAGATCCGCTCCACGCACCTCGCCACGTCCGGCCCGCTTACCCGCACCACCGCCCGCCCCCCGCCGCCGGGCGGCGAAGCGATGGCGGCGATCGTGTCGTCCAAGGGATAGGGTGACATGGAAACCCGGCTCACAATCCCCGAGTGATTCAATGACTTGCGCTGGTTGACGGCGTGCTGGTGGAGTACGCCTTAACGCGGGCCCTCGCGATCGAGCCTCTGAGGGCCCACGATACCTGGAATCGATCGGAAAGCAACTCCCGGACTCCTCGCCCCCTCGCTTACGGCGCGGTGCCCGGGTCTTCGGTGATCGTGATGATCTGGTCGGCGTGGACCTGGTTCACGACGGTGCGACGGCCGCCGACCCAGACGACCTCGATCCGGTCGATCCGATCGCGGCGGCCCAGCCCGAAGTGGAGCCGCGTGCCGTAGTGGCTCTGATACGATCGGCCGCTATGGACTTCGGCGATTTGCGCCAGGTCACCGGAAATCACTTTCACGTGGGCCCCGACTCCGTCCCGGTTCGACCGGGCGCCCCGGAGCGAGACTTCCAGCCAGTGGTTTCCGTTCTGAGTCTCGTTGCGCAGCACGGTTGGCTCGCGTCGGATGTTCAGGACGACGACGTCCACGTCGCCGTCGTTGTCCAGGTCGTCGAAGCCGGCTCCTCGACTGCTGAGTCGGACGGCCATGCCGTCGCCGCTTCGCCGCGAGACGTCGACGTATTTCCCTTGCCGATTTTCCATGAGCGCATTGGGCACTTCGTAGGAGGCGGTGTCTTCGATCGCTTCGATCGTGTCCTGGATGTGTCCGCAGGCGATGAACAGGTCGCGGTCTCCGTCGTTGTCGAAATCAACCAGGCCGCTTCCCCAGGTGACGGGCGGGAAGACGGCGCTCCCGGCACCGGAGGGCACGGTAACGTCTTCGAAGAACCCCGCGCCCGAGTTACGATAGAGCTGCGGCAACTGTTGAGCGTACGAGGTCATGAAGAAATCGAGGAACCCGTCGTTGTTGTAATCCCCACACTCCACGCCCATGGTGCCTTGCGCCACGCCCTGGACGTCGAAGCCCAAGCCGGCCAGGAGGCCCATCTCTTGGAACCGTCCGGTTCCGTCGTTTTCGTAGAGGAAGTTTTCCATCTCGTCGTTGCCCGTCACGACGTCGGTGTCGCCGTCGTTGTCGTAATCGGCGCAGACCATCCCCATGCAGTTGCCTGCAAACCCGCTGACTCCCGATTCGGCGCTCGCGTCGGTGAAGGTGCCGTCGCCGTTGTTTCGGTAGAGCGTGTCCGGGTCGGGGGTGTAGGACAACGGTCGCGGATAGACGTCGACCCCTTTGTCCGTATGCTCGACTTGCCGGTCGTAGGAGAACTCGATGTAGTTACCCACGTAGAGATCGAGGTCCCCGTCGGCGTCGACGTCGAGAAAAGAGACCCCGGCTCCCACGCGGTTGCCGTTAGCCACGCCTGCTCGTTGGGTGACGTCGGTGAAGGTGCCGTCTCCGTTGTTCCGGTAGAGGACGTTGGGCCCGAAGTTGTTCACGTAGAGGTCGGCGTCGCCGTCGTTATCGTAATCGCCCACGGCGACGCCGAGCCCGTGTCCCGTATCGCCGACGCCCGCCTCCGCCGTCACGTCGGAGAACTTCCAGTTCCCTTCGTTCCGATAGAGCGCGTTGCGCGGCACCGCGTCGGTCTTCGTTCCCCGCAGTGGTGCCCCGTTGAGGAAGTAGACGTCGATCCGCCCGTCGCCGTTGTAGTCGAACAGCGCGAGTCCCGAGGCGACGTATTCGACGATGTAGTGTCGGCCGCTGCCGCCGTCGGTGTGCCGGAAGTCGATTCCCGTCTCCCGCGTGACGTCGCGGAGCACGATCGGCCGACCCTCGTCGCCTGCACGCACGATCGAGGACGACGCGGCGCACGCGACGAGCCAGAGCGTCATCCAGGGCCATGGTTTGCCCAGTACCGTCACACGGCGCTTCATTCTGCCTCCCTGAGGAGTTCGATCGACTTGGCGTAGTCGGCGTTTTGCGGGGCCAGCTCGGCGGCTCGCGAGAAAGCGGCCAGCGCCGCGTCACGATCGCCGCTCTTCCGGCACGCATCGCCGAGGACGGCGTAGTTGACGGCGACCGGCTCCAGCTCGACGGCCCGCCGGGCAAGCTCGAGCGCCTCGGGTACTCTCCAGTTCTTCTCCAGGTAGCACCTCGCCGTTTCCCGGTAGGGCCAGCCCTCGTTCGGCGCCAGCGCTCGGCACTTCTCGAGCATCGCCGCCGCTTCGTCGAGGCGACTCAGTTGGGCGTAGAGGACCGCGACGCTCAGATAGAAGACCGGGGCTTCCCCCTCAGCCTTTTCCAGTTGCCCTGCGACTTCGAGAGCCTCTTCCGCTCGCGAGGTTTGCAGGTAGAGAAACGCCAACTGAACGCGGCTGTCGAGGTCCTTCTCGTCCATGCGTCCCGCTCGCCGCCAGAATCGCTCCGCGTCCGCGGCGAGTCCGGCCGCGGCGTACATCCGGCCGATGCTCGTGTAGATCTTGGCCACCTCCGGGCGTATCTTGGCCACGGTGCGAAAGCCGTCTTGCCGGTCCTGGCGATCTTGCCTGGCACGGCGTTGCGCGGCGAGCAATCGGGCGAACGTCTCCGCATGGCGGCGGGCCGCGTCCATCTGGCCGAGCCCGCGGCACGCGGCCGCAAGACCGTGGTGCGTGGGAGGATTCCCCGGCACCAGTGCTTCGGCGGCCAGAAGCGCCTGCTTGGCCTTCTCGTACTCCTCCCGCTGCAACTGCACCTGGCCCAAAAGCACCTGGCCCTCAGCCGAGCTCGGATCGAGCTCGACGTGCCTTTCGAGCGTCCCGACGGCCTCGTCCAGGCGCCCCGATTTGATCAGGGCCTTGGCCAAATCGAGCCGGGTCTTCGGCGAAGCCGGTCGCAGCGCGAGCGACTTCCGGAACCACGTCACGGCTCGCTCGAATTCCCCCCGCTGCACGGCCACCGTGCCCAAGCCGTCGTACGCGTAGGCGTAGTTGGGTGCCAATTCCAGCGCCTTCTCCCAGCAGGCGACCGCCTCGGCCGATTGGCCCACGAGCAACTGGAGCCGCGCCATGATTTCCAGGGCGTCGGGATGGCTTGGAAAGCGCTTGAGAAGCTGCCGGGCGTTCCGCTCGGCTTCGTCGAAGAGCTCCGGCACCGTCTCCGGGATCTCCGCGGAATCGGCAACGGCCACGTCGCGCTCTCGCGCCGGTGGGGTATGCGATATCGGCGATTGCGCCAGTGGTGCCTCGACGGAGGGCTTCGCCGTTTCGTCCTGCTTTGCGGCCCCCGGCTCCGCCGAAACCTCAGCAACCCGGGACCGCAGCAGGCCCCAGAAGACAATCGCGCCGGCGCAGATCACCGCAATGGCGGAAAGCCAGAGGAAGCGCCGGCGTGACCGTGGTGCGTGTTGACCACCACGATCGTCCGTCGAGGAGCAATCTCGATCTTGTTCGGTCACGGTGGTCCGATAGTCGGCCGGGCCTCACGCAAGCGTCGGGCTAACTCGCGAGCATCCCTCATGCTCCTCGGACGAGGCAGCGAGCTAGAACTGGCTTACCGTCTCCCCGCCGAACTTGCTGCCCAGGGCTCCCCAAACCCCGTAAGGGCTCGGCCCCGAATACACCTCCGGCAGGGTCGGATCACCCGTATCGATCGTCTCGCTGATGAAACGAACCGAGGCATCGCCCATCGCAAGGACGACGCCGCCCGGGTGGTAGCTGGTCGGTGGTATAACCGTACTATTTTCGAACCAAGCGCTTGCGACGCAGGATGGGCCGTTGGGCGGCAGCACGGTGTTGAATCCGGCCATGATGGGACAACCGGTATACCCCCAATCTCCCGGTCCTGGGGCACAGAGTGGGGCTGATGCGAGGTACTGCTTTGGGTTGACCGGATCGATCATGGCATAACAACCGCCGGGCACCACATAGGCACCCCCCGTCAGCCCGCCCACGACCGTCCCCTGCAAGACCATTCGCTTGTTGTCGCCGTAAAGGTGCTCGGAGAGCATCGCCGTATTGCTGGAACCGTCCTTGATGTCACGAAACGAGATTTCGGCGACGGAACTCGTTGCCGCGGTATTTTGACCGCACCCGCCGGACCCAAAAAGACCGCGAGGATTGCCCCAATTCGCCCCGGCCTTCCAGGCCGGAACTCCCGCCCAATAAATGCTATCTCCAACACTGAATCGGTAGTTGATACGAGGAAGCTGCCCCGGGGCCTTCCTGGAGGCGGCGCCGTCCGAAGGGCACTGCAACGAACCCACCTGTTGGGTCCAGGGCGGATAGGAGCTGCTCCAGGGTACGGGGCCATACGGGGGATACGTCGTGCTACCTACCGTCAACGGACCGTTGATTTGGTCAAAGAGTGCGGTCTGCTCGATATACGGAAACAACGCGATCCAACCGGCCAGCCTGCCACGGTTGGTGTTGGCACCGCTGGTCCCCCACCCGCAGCCCGTCCCTGCCATTCGGGCGGGGAATACCTTGTGAGAATCGTTGTAGTTGTGAACGGCCAGCGCCAGTTGCTTGAGGTTGTTGGTACACTGGCTGCGTCGTGCGGCCTCGCGGGCCGCCTGCACGGCCGGAAGCAACAGCGCAATCAGGATGCCGATAATCGCAATGACCACCAGCAACTCTACAAGGGTGAAACCTAGGCGTCTAGCAGACTTCCACATCTTGCACCTCCCCGGGAATACGTGAGATAGGGGAAACGGCCGTCTTTCGGTCTGGCGCCCCAGACGGCAGGGAACCTACCGCCCGGAGCAGTCTGAAGAACCCTTTGTACGATAATAGTCTTGCAGAACCACGGTTTTCCCGCAAGCGATTTCTTGTCGCAGGGCAGAAAAAGCCGCGCATTTCCAGGGCGTACAGCCGCCATGCCCCACACGCAGGGGGTCGCGACTAGTTACGCGGAAGGCCATTGCGGTCCCCTGCCGCACCGCCTAGAATCGGTGATCGATGGCTCGCCGCGAACCGGCCGGGTGCGGCGATCTGATGGTGTTTCGGCTATCAGGCGGTTTTTCTCACCAATCAATGGGAGACGTGTTGATGAGTAGGTTCATTGGCTGCTCGATTCTGGTGTTGGTCTTCGTTGGTTGTGGCGAAACGGGTGACGCGGATCGACCGGCGACGGCGCCGGTCACCGGTTCGGTTACCTACAACGGCCAGCCGGTGGAGGGCGCGACGGTCACGTTCATGGCCGGTTCCTCCGAGGGGCGCGGCGCGGTAGGGACGACGGACGCCTCAGGCAAGTTCCAACTGACGACGTTCGAGGCCGGCGACGGCGCGATTCCCGGGTCGTACAAGGTGAAGATCGCCAAGACGGTCGGGGGAGGGCCACAGACGGCGGAGGAAGCGATGGCCCTCATGGAAAGCGGCGCAGGCCCCCCGACCGACGAGCAGAAGGACGAGCTGCCGGTGAAGTACAAGGACGAGAACACGTCCGGTCTGACGGCCGACGTCAAGGATGGCGATAACGATTTCCCGTTCGAGTTGACCGACTGACCAGCTCGTGTCCAATCCGGCGACGAAGCGCGGCGGCCCGGCCTAGGGCGCGCCAAGACATAAGTCGATCTATTCCAAAGTAGTAGGCACACGGCGTGTGCCGTAACCGGCGGACGGCACACGCCGTGTGCCTGCTATGAAACGAAGCCCCCTGTTCGGGCTGGCGGCCGCCCCGTCTCCTCGCCTGGCTCCGCTACCGTTTGCCGCGGCTTCGCTTCTTCTTTTTCTTCTTCTTGCGTGCCGCGGCCCCGTCGTGGTTGGAGCCGGGGCGCGGCGGCTTGGAGAGCGCGGGCTTGGGCTGGGCGGGCTTGGGCCGTGCGGGTTGCGCGGGCTTGGCCTGCTCGGGCGCGCGCGGTTTCGGTTTGGCCGGCGGCGGCTTCGACGCCTTGGCCCGGCCCCCGGAACCCGCCGACACGGCCTTCGGCAGAAGCTTGCGCTCGGCCAAGCCCCAGAGGCTCGAAGCGATGAAGTAGAGGCACAGCCCGCTGGCCACCTTGAAGAAGATGACGCCCATGAAGATCATCATGAACTTCATCACGTTTTGCTGCATGGCCTGCTGCTCGTCGGCCGGGGGCGGCATGAACATCTTCTGCTGCGCGAGGAACAGGCCGATCGTCAATAGCGGCAGCAGGTTGAAGTACGGACCGAGAGGGAGCATGCCGAGGCCCTGAGGCAGCGACGTCCACCCGATCGAGTTCCAGAGCCCGCTCCAATCGAAGAGCATGTCGGGGGCGGCCAGGTTGGAGCACCAGCGGATCGATTCCCACGGAATCAGCGGGGCCTGGCGGAGTTCCACGTCGACGGCCAGTCCGCGATACAGGCCGATGAAGATCGGGAACTGAAGGAAGATAATCAGGCAGCCGCTCAGCGGGTTGTAGTTGTGTTTTCGGAACAGCTCCTGCTGGGCCCGGACCTTGGCTTCCGCGTTGTTCTTGTATTTCTCGTGGAGTTCCTTGATCTTCGGCTGGAGCTCCTGCATCTTCTGGGCGCCGCGCTGCTGCTTGATGCTCAACGGGAACATACAGCCCCGGACGAGGACCGTGAGCATGATGATCGCGATCCCGTAGTTGCCGACGATCGCGTAGAAGAAATGCAAAACCGTAAGCATCGGGACGGCGACCCATCCGAACCAGCCGTAGTAGATGACGTCCTTCAGCCCGTACTTGGCCAACAAGGGCGGCTTCTTGGGACCGGCGAAGATCGTGTAGGTGTGCTCAAAGGACGTCTGTTTGGAGGACGCCTGGCCCGGATCGAGCGCGTGGACCTTGCTGATGACCCGGTACGAGGTGTTGACGATCTTTTTCCAGTCCTTGTCCACGGCCCCAACCCGCAGCGGGTGCGACTGGGAAAGCCAGACCTCGTACGGGTCCTGCTTCTGCGGAATCATGATCGCGGAGAAGTACTGCGCGTCGACGCCGACGTAGGTCATCGACTGCTGGCCCCAGGGCACGCCCCAGTTGTCGTCGGCGATCTTCCGGCAGGCGACCGTGTTGGGAGCCTCTAGCTCCCAAGAGACGACCACGTCGCGCAACCCCCCGCCGCGGCCAACCTTGTACGCGTACCACTTGCCCTCGACGGGCAGCCCGGTCGGGCCGTCCAACTGGTAGGCGACCTGCCGGGGCTCCTTGCCGACGTTCTCGATCTTGACCTCGAGCTCCAGGTGATAGGCCATCGGGTTGGGGTCGTCCTGCTCGCCCTCGGGCACCTGGGCCAAGCGGAACGTCTTGCTGATCTTCAAGCCGAACTCGGGCAGCTCGCGGAAGAAGGTCACGCTCGTGCGGGGCCCGCGCCCGGCGGACTCCTCCTCTTCGATTTCCCAGGCCCCGGTCCTCAGATCGAGGCCGGCCAGCTCCAGGTTGATCCTCTCGTCCCGCTCCTTGTCACCACGCCGCCCTTTTTTCTCCTCCTCTTCGTCCTGCTCCTCGGCCTCGCCGTTGGCCGTGACGACGTCGTCGAGCAACTTGTCGTCGATCCGCCGCAGCGTGAGCAGGAACGAGAGGGGATCGCCGTTTTCAGGCCGCACCACGTCGAGCGGGCGCCGCTGCAAGGTGGCCGAAAGCCCGAGCGGCTTGCCGTCTCGAAGCACTGTCAGCTCGACCGTCTGCTTCGGCTTGGTCTTTTTCAGGGCTTGACGCAGCGTTCGGAAGCCCGTCACTTCCTTACCATCGACCGACGTGATCAGGTCGCCCGGTTCCAGGCCGGCTCGTGCCGCGGGCGTCCCGGGACCGACCACGTCGACCCGACAGCCCAGGAGCTTGACCCGCCGCTCCCTCTCGTCGGGGGCAAGCTGGTGGTTCTCGTTGAGGATCTCATCCAGAGCAGGGTGGCCCAGGTAGCCGCTGCGATCCTCCAGGTCACCGAAGCGATGGCTGTTCAGCTCGATGCGGACCACCGCCGCGCCCAGGTTGGTCAGCGTGACCATCTCCCGGAACGGACTGGCCGGATCGAGCGAGCCGAGGGTGACCAGCGTGGGATCCGGGACCACGCGGGGCGAGACGTCGACTTCGGTTGGCTCGGCCGGGGCTTGGGGCTCGGACGAAGCTTCCGGCTCCGACGAACCCGGCCGCACCGGTGCCGCCCCGGCCTCGAGGGGCTGTTCGGACGCTTCGGGTTTCGGCTCGTCCTGCCCCTGATCGGCGATGTCTTGCTCTTCCTCATCGCCGGAGGGCAAGTCCTGATCCATCCCCTGTTGGACGACCTGCTGCTTCGCCGGAGGTTTCCGCGACTTGGCGGTCAGGGCGAGGTGGACCCCGAGAATCCCAAAGGATAGCAGGAGGAAGAGGGCATAGCGGGCCCACCACCCTGTCATTTCACGCTTTTGCATGTGTGAGAAACCTTGAGTGCTGGGAGCACCAGACGCGGCCGCCCCAACCTTACCCGCCACTTAGGGGGGAATGAAGCTGCCCTGCTAAAACTTAGTATCCCATTGTGTATTGTCCCGCTCGCCCGGAATCTTGGCAATGCTGCCCTGTCAGAAGTGAAGGGTTCCGAGAGACGGTTCTACCGGGGGGGCGATTCGGGCGATAGGGGGGGGGCGGCGAGATCTGCCTTCGACGAGGGGGAACGCACGGCCCGAGCCAGTGTGGGTCACGGAGGCGGTCGCCCAAGGCTCACCCGGGCTACCGTCCGTCACGGAGACGATCACCCAAGAAATTGTCCAGATCCGGGATATCGTAAATCTTCTTGATTGTCTCCTCAAAGGGATACTCGACGCGGCGGAAGCGAACCATCAGGTCGTTGTCGTCCAGGACCACGTAGCAGGCGCGGCAGTCGCCGTCACGGGGCTGCCCCACCGAGCCGACGTTGACCATCGTCTTGCTTTCGGTCAGCCGGTACTCGAAGCCCACGTCCTCCGGGCTGTAGAAACGGAGGTCTTCGGTGAACACGCCGGGTACGTGCGTATGCCCCTGAAAGGAGTGGCCCTGGATGATGGCGAAGATCTTCTCCATCTTTCGCCGGTTGTAGATATCCTCCGGGAAGACGTATTCGTTCAACGGATTGCGGGCCGAACCGTGAACGAAGAGGAACTGCCCTTCCTGCCGATTGCGGGGCAGCTCGCCGAGGAAGTCCCAGCGGCGGTGACTCGCCGTCGTGCCACTGTCGCTATTCTCCAATTGGGCGCGGGTCCAGAAGATCGCCCGCTCCGCCCCCGTGTTGAAGCCTTCGGGATCAAACAGTGCGCCCTGGTCGTGGTTGCCCAGCAGGCACGCGTCGCACTTCATGATCTCGTCGATGCACTCGCGCGGATTGGGACCGTAACCAACGACGTCTCCCAGGCAGAAGACCGCCTCGATTCCCTGTTCCCGGACGTCGGCCAAGACCGCGGCCAGGGCCTCGAGGTTGCTGTGGATGTCGCTGATGAGCGCTCGTTTCACATCGACACTTTCATAAGGCCTGCGGGCTGCACGCGACCCTTCCACCGCAGGACGACGAGATCGAAAGCCGACTCAAGACGGTGTCTGAGAATCGCCCGCCGCGTCGGGGCCCACGACCGCGGGTGCCGTCTGCTCTCCGGACACTCTCCCAGAACACCCGCCGAAACCGCTGACGCCCCCTGGCCGTACGTGACGAGGGCGTGCGCGGAGTCCGCTGACTCCCTTCCGGCTCACCAGTCGTGTCCGAAGTCCCTAGCTTGCCGGACAGTGTATTCTCCCAGCAAGCAAGGGTCAAGTCGAGGCTCCCCCCTTGCCGGACACCACCCGGAACGCCAAGCTTGGAGGAGAATCGGCAGCTCTCCGGCCGAAGCCCGGCCGCCCGGCTCGATGGGGACCGGGTCCGCGGACTACACTCTTTCGGGTGGTTTCGTCGTGAACGTGTTGGCCCTGGAAACGACCGAGCGAGTGGGCGGCGTGGCCGCGGCGGCTGACGATAAGCTCCTATGTGAATTGACCTTAGATCGCGAGAAGCGGAGCGCTCAATCGCTCGCGCCCGGCATCAAGGCCCTGCTGGCCCAGGTCGGGTGGCGGCCGGGGGACGTGGAGCTGGTGGCCACGCCGGTCGGCCCCGGCTCGTTCACCGGGCTGCGGGTGGGGGTGGCGACGGCCAAGGCGTTTGCCTACGCCGTCGGGGTCGACATTTTGGGTGTCGATACCCTGGAGATCATCGCCGCGCGGGCGCCCGCTGGAGTCCAGCGCCTGTCGGCGGCCCTCGATGCCCAGCGGGGGCAGGTCGTCGCCCGGACGTTCGAGCGAGGGCCGGACGGGTGGTTGGAGCCGGTCGGATCGGCGGAGCTGGTCGACGTCGACGCGTGGCTCGAGAGCGTCGAGGCCGGCGTGTGCATCACGGGCCCGATCCTCCGCAAGGTGGCCGATCGGGTGCCCGCCGGGCTCGCGGTGCTCGATCCGCAGTATTGGGCCCCGTCGGCCGCGGCCGTCGCGCGGGTCGCCGTCCGAGACTACGCGAGTGGTCGCCGAGACGACGTCTGGAGCCTCGTCCCCCGCTACAGCCGCCGGAGCGCCGCCGAAGAAAAGTGGGAGAAGCGGGGCAGGTGAGGGGGAAAGCACGCTGGCGATCCCGCGCACGCCCCCGGCTTGCGGCTGATCGAGACTGCCGCCGAAGAGGCCACGGACTGGGGCGACGGCCCCGTGCCCCGCCTGAATCTTCAGACGTATTGGCTTACTTACGCCAGTCCAGCCAGCACCTCGCCGGCTTGGGCAACGGTCGTGTCGACGTCTTCCTCCGTGTGGGCCGTGGAGAGGAATAGGGCCTCGAACTGGCTGCACGGCATGTAGACGCCGCGATCTAACAGACCCCAGAAGTACTTGGCGAACCGGCCCGTGTCGCACCGGCTGGCCACGTCCCAGTCGGTGACCGGCTCGGCGTTGAGGAAGAGGGTCAGCATCGCGCCGCACCGGCCGATGGAGGCCCGAGCGCCGGCGCGGCGTGCGGCCTCTTCCAACCCGGTGGCCAGCTTGGCTGACAATCGCTCGAGCTGCTCATACGGACGGGTCTCGCGGAGCACGTTCAGCGTGGCGATTCCCGCCGCGGTGGCCAGCGGGTTGCCGCTCAGGGTGCCGGCCTGAAAGACCTTGCCGGCGGGCAGGACGTGGTCCATGATCTCGGCCCGGCCGCCGTAGGCCCCCATCGGCAGCCCGCCGCCGATGATCTTGCCCAGCGTGGTCAGGTCGGGCTTCATCCCGAAAAGCTCTTGCGCCCCGCCGTAGGCCACGCGAAAGCCGCTCATCACCTCGTCGAACACGAGAATCGCCCCATGCCGGGACGTCAGGTCGGCCAGGGCCCGGCGAAACTCGGGCGACGCCACCACGCAGCCCATGTTGCCGACGACCGGCTCGACGATGACCCCGGCAATCCGATCGGCGTGCCGGCGGAAGGCGGCCTCGAGCCCGGCCGGGTCGTTGTAGCGGAGAACCAGCGTATCCTTGGCCGTCCCCTCGGTGACGCCGGGCGAGTTGGGCACGCCCAACGTCGCGGCGGAGCTGCCCGCCGCCACCAGCAGGCTGTCGACGTGCCCGTGGTAGTTGCCCGCGAACTTGACGATCATCTCGCGGCCGGTGAATCCCCGGGCGAGCCGGATCGCGCTCATCGTGGCCTCGGTGCCGGAGTTGACCAGGCGGACTTTCTCGATCGAGGGGACGGCGTCGATGATCCGCTCGGCCAGATCGTTTTCGGCCTCGGTGGGCGCGCCGAAGCTGGTTCCCCGCCGGATCGCGGCCTCCAGGGCGTCGACCACGGCCGGATGGGCATGGCCCAGGATCATCGGGCCCCACGAGCCGACGTAGTCGAGGTACCGGTTGCCGTCGACGTCGACCAGGTAGGCTCCCTCGCCGCGCTCGAAGAAGACCGGTTCTCCCCCCACGGCCCCGAACGCCCGGGCCGGGCTGTTCACACCCCCCGGCATCAGTCGCCTGGCCTTGGCAAACGCGGCTCGACTTCTCTCGTGCAACATCGGCAGGTCCCGCCGTTCCGTGGGGTGGAATCGTTCCACAACGCAAGTCTTCTCTCGTTCCCAGGCTCCGCCTGGGAACGCACTACCGCGAGGCTCCGCCTCGCCCCGCACGGCGTACGAGAGGTAAGCCTGGCGGACGATGCGGACGGCAGGCAGAGCCTTCCGTCCTCGTCCGTCCCAGGCAGAGCCTGGAGCCTGGAAACGAGGGGGGATTGCGACCTCCGCACGATTGTACCCGAAGGTATGCGCCGTGGGCCAGGGCCGTCTTGCATTTGACTCGCAGCGCGCCGAGCAGGCTTCGAGCCCGGAGCCGGGAAGCGGAGACACGCCTCGGGCAGGGAGAGGACCGACGTTTGACGCTGTCTTCCCCGTCTGTTATTCTGACAAGCTTCGGTCGTGTTATCGAACGTGAACCTATAGCGGACGCGGAAAGGTTCGATGGAGATTAACGAGAGATTCCTTATCAAAAACGTGCACATCGTCAAACCGCTTCGCGTGCTGGAGGGCGATCTCGGGCTGGAAAACGGCGTGATTACCTATATCGGCGAAGCGGTGCGCCCGCCCGCCGGCTGCCGCGTGATCGACGGGAGCGGCTTGTACGCGCTACCGGGCTTCATCGATATCCACACGCACGGCGCCAGCCTGTTCGACCTGACCCAAGGGCTCTACGACCCGCAGACCGAAACGTTCGGCGACTCGGACGAGGCGTACACGACGGGAATCGAGCGGACCCTCCAGACCATGGCCGCCGAGGGGTCGACGCGCGTGCTCTTGGCAACGGTGGCCTCGCCCAGCGACAAGCTCACCCACGCCCTCCGTTGCGCGGGGCGATACATCGGCAGCGAGGACAACGGGCGCCGGGGCGCCTTGCTGCACGGCGTCCTCGTGGAAGGCACCTTCATCAAGTACCCCGAGTTCGCCGGCGCTCAGAACCCGGAGCACTTCCTGACGCCCAGCGTAGAAGCCTTCGAGCGATTGAACGACGCGGCGTACGGCAACATCGCCTACGTCAACGTCGTCCCGGACTACGGCCAGGCGGCCCGCCCGCTGATGGAGCACCTGACGCGCCAGCGTGTCCTCATCGGCGCCGGGCACACCGACGCATCCGCCGAGCAGTACGCCGAAGCCGTGCGGTGGGGCCTGAAGGTCGCCATCCACTTCACGAACGGCCCGACCGGCTCGACCTTCAAGCCGTTCGGCGGAGGCGGCGTGCTCCAGGCGGTGCTTGGATCTCGCAAGGTCTACGCCGAGATCATCGCCGACGGATACCACGTCAACCCCTCCTACGTTCTCGACATCCTCTGGCGAAAGGGCCTGGACCGCATCATCGCCATCACGGATTCCATGTTCGTGACCGGCGCCGACGAGATCCAGGAGTTCGAGCTTGCCGGCGTCAAAGGACGGCGCAGCGAGGATGGACGGTATCTCGCGGTCGCCGGCAAGCGACGCACGCTCTTCGGCAGCGTGCTCTCGATGCGCCTCGCTTTCGCCAACTTCCTGTCGTGGTTGACCAAACCGATGCGAGGCATCTGGAAGGACGTTCACGACCCTCTGGACCTGGACGAGGCCGTCCTCGCCGCCTCACGTTTCTGCTCGATCAATCCCGCCCGGGCCATGGAGATTTTCGATCCCCCCAACCAGAAGCTCGGCCAGGACGTCAGCATGTGCGCCGGCGGCATCCAGGTCGGCAAGCGTGCCGACGTCGTCCTCCTCCGCGTAAATGGAGCGCAAGGCGCGTACGACGTCGACGTGGTCAACACGTTCGTCGGCGGGCGCCAGGTGAAGTAAACACGAGCCGTCTCCCGGGTGCCACCCGACTCACAAGAGAACCCAACTCCCAAGACAAGGACTGACAGACCACTGGCTTCGGGCGGGCAACCGGTCGATTCCAGAAGCTCGGTCGGGCCAGCTTCGCCCGGCTTTTCGAGCAGATCATGGGCTGCGGCGCACAATCCTCGCTGCCGGCAAGGACTGCCAGCCGCTCCTGGCTGAGACCGCCTGTTGGGAAAAGGCGGCCGCGGAAAAATCCTCGCACAGAAAGGAGCCTCCTCACCAGAATTCGTGGGCGAATTCTGGCTCGGGGAGGTCTCCGAGTTGGTGATATAAGGGGCGGGCGATCAACAAGTTACCGGTTCTCTGGTGGAACGGTGGAGTAATGGAATGATGGAGTGTTGGAATGATGGAGTACACGACCAACCGGCCGAACAGGAATCGTAGATACCACGGCATTCCACCACTCCACCATTCCAACCCGCCCGAACCAGAGAGTGAAACCGGAAAGTTATTCTTCGGCCGCCCCTAAGACGATTTCAATGGCTTTCGCGGTCCGAAAGCCATACGCTTTTCTCATAGTCAGTTT
>CAZDHR010000140.1:0-15326 GCA_964505295.1 uncultured Planctomycetaceae bacterium | reverse complement strand
GACGGGCTCCCTGAAATTCAAGAGATATTGCAGACGAGATGTGCGGAAAGTACGGGCGACGGGCCGAATCGGGGCAGATTCAACGTCCCATATTACCCACACATCCTGACGCGGGCTTGCGGACCCCTTCCACCGGTTTTGCGGCCCATAAACCGGGCTCACCCCCCAACGGCGAGTGGCCAATTATCACAACCTCGAGGTCACTTGGTCATCAATACCTCGAGGTCACCTCGTGGGGAAAACTCGCGTTTCGGATAGGGAACGGAACGGAAAGAGGGCGTGTGGGATGGAAGCTGGAGGCGAACCGCAGCACCGAACGCAAGTGAACCCCTGCGCAGGCTCGTCGACCTGGGGGAGTGTGCCCGGCAGCACGACGCCCGGTATCCGACCGTGGTCGACGAGTATTGGGGGCGAAGGCGGCCGGGAAGAAGTCGATGAAAACCAAAGGCGGATACTACAACGGGTACTCGTTCAATGAACACCGGCTGACAAGCTTCCACCAGTGGCAAATCGACGGAATCAAGCAGTCGGACCCGGAGGGCCTGTTGGCCGGCTGCCTGGTCCTGTTTCCCCAATTGGAGCGAAAAGTGCGGATCCTGTATTCGGAGCCGTCCGCGATCCACGACCCGAACGTCTACCCGCTCCAGGTACGCGACGCCTCCGAGGCCCTCTACTTCCATGACTACCCCGCCGGTTTCATCACCGGGCGGATGATCTGCGAAGGGTGACTTGCCGACTGTGACCTCTTGATCGTCCCCGGCGCGAAGCACGTCGGCGGCGACGTGGTTGCCAAGATCCGGCAATACCGCGAGAAAGGCGGGCGAATTGGCGTCTTCGGCAAGGACTGCCTACAATACGATGAGTACGGGAAGCCACACGACGCGGCCAATATCGAGTTGGTCTGCGCGCGAAGCCTCGGCTACGACGCCGCGATCGGCTGGGGATTCGCCGCCTGCTACGGCGGCCCGTCCAACGTGGACACGTTCAGCCGCAACGGCCGGCGCGACGAAATCGCCGGCGTCATCCGAACGTACGAGAAGCTGCGCATGGAAGACTACTTTCCCGAAGAAACGCGCCGGCCTTTGTGCGAGCAAGCGAGCGAGTGGCGTCTGCTGCCGCCGGAAGCCGACCGGGAACGATACCGGCTCGTCCCGGCATGCTACGTGAAGAGCGGGATCGTTCGGCCGGGCGCTGCGTGGCAAATCCAGAACGGCCTGGGCCTGCAACCGGCGTGTCTCCGCGTCGAAGCGCTGCCGGCGGTGGCGGCCTATGGTGCGGCGGACAACGTTGTGATGGCCGACTTTGCGCAGCTCCCATTCACAACCGGCGGCGACGCGGCGGCGAAGACCGCGATCCGGGTTACCGGCAAAACCCACCCGCAAGCCGGCGCCGTTGCGCGGTTGAGTTGCACCGGTCCCGCGCCCAACGCCCTCCTGCCGCCGAAACTCGTGGGTCACGGCCAGCCGGCCTGGGCGCAGGCCTCCGCGACGTTCCCCGTGAAGCTCAACCTCAGTCGCCATCGCGCGCTGGGCGCCTGGATCAAGGGCGACGGCAGCGGCGCAACGCTGAACGTGCAGTTGGAGCGGACGCCGCAGTCCTACCTGCATTTCTACCAGCCGATCACCTTCACAGGCTGGCGGTATTGCGAGCGGGGCGAGCCGGAGGGAGATCGCGTGATGGACTACTTCAGTTACGAGAAGCACGCGCTGCACGACCTCCCACTCGACAGCTTTGCCGGCCTGACGCTGATGATTCTCAACCCGCCGCGCGGCCGAAACGTCGAACTGGAGATCGGCCGCATCGAGGCGCTGTACGAAACCGGCGGCCGGTTGGCCAATCCGCGCGTAACCCCCGGCCAAGCGACGCTGGAGCTACCCGTGACGCTGGAGCCGGAGCAATACCTCGAAACGGGCGACTGGTGGGGCGCGGCCGACCCAGCTCTCTGCCGCGTCTTCAGCGCCGATGGCAACGAGTTGCGGCGAGTCAAGCTCGGCGCTCCGCCCGTGGTGACGCCGGGCTGCTCGACCGTTCGGCTCGAAGCCGGCGGTGAACCACCCGCCCGGGCGAAGGTCACCGTGATGCTCATCGGCAAATGACAAACCGTTCAATGACCGACGTCTGTTCCGGAACATTGTCTTGCGAGTTCGACCTTCGCTGCGAGGACGTCCGGATGAAGCAGTTGCGGTTTCTGGGAAAACCACACTGAGAGCGAAGCCCACATCGAGAAAGGGGGAGTCCGATGATACGACTGGCCGTTGCGCTGATGGTGCTGGCAGGTTCCGCATCGCCGGTTTGCAGTGCACAGATGGACGCGCTGCGGCCCAAAGCACGCTGGCTGGCAACGGAACGGTTGCGAGGGACGCTGTTTCATAACCCGCTTGTCGAGCCGCTTCGGCCGATGCTCGTGGCGCCTGTCGATCCGGGCGGTCGGCCGGGCGCGCCCGTTTCGATCGCCCTGCGCGGCTGGCACCACCTGATCGTTCTGCCGAACAAGCAGGGCAAGGTCATCTTTCGGCTCAAGGACCTTCCCTGCCAGACGCATTTCCAAGGCAGTCTCTACGCGGTGTTCGACCCGCAAGGCAGTCAAATCGCCGAGGGCACGGTGGGGCGAGGCGAAGAGAGAGTCGTGGAAGTAGCGGCCGGTGCCGAGGGGCCGCACGTCGTCCTGCTCAACTCGGGCCCCGCTTCGAAGAGCGCCGTAGAGTTGGCGGTGCTCAATCCCCATTGGACCATCGACAGCACGCCACGGACGGTCTACAACCGCAGCCCGCTGCACTACCATTTCCTCCGCGATCTGAAGCTGGGCGGCTTCAACCTGGCGATGATCGATTTCGAGCGCCTGCCGCAGGACTTTGCGACCGACGAGGGCCTCGCCGCCTGGACCGAGACGGTCAAGCGGTGGACCGACTATGCCCGAGATTGCCGGCTCCGCGTGATGCCCGTGATCGACCTCGGGGGCACGCCGCGGGAAGTGGAGGCCTGGGGGGATTCGCCGAAAGGACTCTACATCGAGCACGATCCGGAGAAGCCGCTTGCACCTTGCCCGCTCCAGAAGGTCTACTGGGAGCGAATTCTTCTGCGTCGCGGCCGGCAGGTGGCCAGGCTCTCCCTCGATAACCCGTACGTCGTCGGCTACGGGATCGACCCGGAGATGTACCAGTGCTGGCTCTACGGGCATTACATGCTCAGCGGCACCTGCTTCTGCGACCATTGTCTGGGTGGTTTCCTTAACGCGAAGAAGCTCGACCGCGCCGTGTTGGCCCAGAAGACCACGGGCAAGGACCGCTACCAGTGGCTGAGGGAACGGAAGTTGATGGAAGCCTACGACGATTACCTGGCCGAGCAGATGACCGAGTTGGCCGCGTGGTGTCGTGAAGAGCTCCACCGAACGAACGCGGACCTGCTCTTGGACATGTTCGTCATTGACATTGGCAACTGGTTCTGCAAGGGAATTGCCCGCGGGCTGGGCCGGCCCGACCTGCCGGTGGTGAACTTCTGCGAGCACACGTATTACAGCGTCGGCTACGATCGCGAGTGGCTGGATAAGACGCACCAGCGTTTCCGCGGTTGGGGCGCCAACGTGTTGCAGGGCAGTGCCCTCTGGGATATTCACTTCCCGCCGACCAAGCCCGGCTTCCTGGCTGCACACGCCTACAATCTGGCCGTGCGCGACGAGGGTTGGCTGTATTGGCCGGGCGACGAGCTCTATCGCGACTACGGCTCGCGTTTCGCCTACCTGAACGAGCCTGCGTACTTCGAGGACTACTGGGACGCCTGCACGTGGGCCAACCAGGAAATCGCGGCCACGGGGGCCGAGCCGGGCCGCGAAAGCCCGTTGGACGCGTTCGACGTGGTGCCGTGGAAAGGCAAGATCCAAGGCGGCGTGCCCAAGGCGCCGGCCGAGATCGTGCGTTGCCAGCAGGAGCCCGGCTTCCCCATTCGCGTTGCCTCGCCCACGACGCTCTACTTCACGGTTTTCGAGCGTGCCGAAGACTTCGAGGTCATCGTCCAGGCACGAGGCGACCGGAACGCCGCGTCGGTGACCGTGCGCGATCCTGACGGCGGTGTGCGGGCGCGCAGCGGCGGAGAGATCGATACGCCGGACACACTTGCCGTCAAGGTGACCAGGCCCGGTACGTGGTCAATCGACATCGCTCGCAACGGTGATACGCCGCTCCGAGACGTGGGTCTGCGATTTGAGCATCTTCCGACGCTGCTCAGCCCCAGCGCCGCCACGCTGTTGGTACCCCCTGCGAAGAAGCCCGGGCTCATCGGCTACTGGTCGATGGACGAAGGCGAAGGCACAACGGTCGCGGACACGTCGCAGGGACCTGCATACCATGGTAGGATGCGCGATGCCACCTGGGGCCAGGGCAAAGTCGGTGCCTGCCTGAATTTCGACGGACGAGAGGGCGAGGTTCTCATCCCGGCCGAGTACTCGTATCACAATCTGAAACAGTTCAGCCTATCGGCGTGGGTCAAGCTCAAGGGGCTGCCGGTCCCGGGGAACGGACGCACGATAGTCAACAAGGGCCCCGAGGCCCCCGTGCAGCACTTCTGGTGGTGGATCGGCTATCCGCCCAGCCATCCGCTCATTCTCGAGATGGGAGACCTGAACCACCGCTGGGGGGCCTCGTTCGGCACCGGCCCCCTGGAATGGACGATCGACCGCTGGTACCACGTCGCAGCGGTCTTCGAGTGCGACGGCAAGAAGTCCACCGTGACACACTACCGCGACGGCCAGCCGGTCGGCAGCTTGACCAGGGACGAAGCATTCCACTCCGGCAGCTACGACCTGAGGATCGGCAGCTACGGCGGCCTGCACTGGATGGACGGCTCGATCGACGACGTGAAACTGTGGGACCGCCCGTTGACGGCCGACGAAGTGCTCGCTGAGTACAAACGCCCTACCGTGCGATAGGCAATCCAGCATACTCAACTCCGATGCGGCGAGCCGACTGCGACTGAAAACGCCATGTGGCTGCAGGAGTTCGGCCCTCTCGCAACCCTTGCGCCATCGGGCGTTCCGCCGCCGGCACCGCGGCACGGATCGGCGAGGTTCTCTCTCGCAAGTCCAGCGCTTGTCTCAAGAATCCGTGCGGCACGAGATGTGCTGCAACACGACCCGTCGCGAAACACTCCTGTGGCGGGTCGTGCTTGCCGTGGTTCCCGGTCGTGCGGTCGTGCTGGGTCAGGTCGGAGCCACCCCGGTCTGGGCAATCTGGCACACGTTTTGCTGATCAACCCGCCCCTTCGTCCGAATCCGAAGCACGTGCGATGGGATCCGGCCGTGGGCTGGGTCGTTGGCCAGAATGCTACCGTTGAAACGCGTCCGCGTGATCGCTTCCGCCGAACCGCCTATTGCTCCTGAACCACCTCGACACCGCTGATCGTGGGCGACACCCTACCGTCGCTCGGTTGGCCTTGGGGCGTCAGCTCGATCACGATCTGGTCGCTCGCTTCGACGTGGCTGAGCTTCTTGACAAGCGTCCGGTTCTTGCCGCCCGCCTCGCCGGCAATGTCCAGGCCCTTGAAAACCGTCTTCCCTTGCACGGCGACGTCGAAGACGCGCTGGCCCGGTTGCACGTCGTCGATTTCCGCGAAGTGAAGACGGACCGTGAACAATCTCGGCTTGGACCGCTCGGCAGGGGCGCCGGCAATGCGCAGGAACCCGACGCAGCTTCGGAATTTGGTGCCGTAGCGTGGATCGGTGAGGAAGACGGCCTCCGGCCCCGAGGGCGTCCGGCTCTCGGCCATCGAGTTGAGCTGAAGCCGCCTGAGGTCCATCCCGGATTCGGTCAGGGTCTTGATCGGCAGGGCCACTTCGGCCGCCCAACCGTCCGTCGTTTCCTGCACGGCGGAGCGCCAGGGGCCTTTCCAGTTGGGATCGATCCTCCTGCTCGTCGCGACGGTGCCAAACGTGGCCGTCGCCTCCCCGTTTCGCGGGATGACAAGGCGGATGCCTTCGCCTTTCCCCGCGTCGGCCACGTAGATCTCCAGCCCGTCGTCCGGGCCCGCGGCCGCATGGGCGTCGCCGCGGGCGCTCTCCGTCGATCCGCAGTGATAGGCGAAGTAGATGTTCTCGGAGTCGCGGAACATGCGAAAATCGATCGCCGCGCCGAGCATGGAGAACGGCGTGTTCTGGAAGGGAACGGCTCGAACGTCCCTCCAGCACGGATCGTCGAGCTCGCCGTCGACGTTGGGAGGGGCATCGCGCCGGGGCAGGGCGACCCCCGACCGGAGAACCAGGTCGATCGCAATCCGGCCCTCGCCGGACAGCCCCGAGCTGTACACCCAAGGAGCGTCGGTGTTCTGGATCGCGGCAGACGCTCGGCGGCGATAGGCGCAGGCGGCCCGTTTCATGGAAACGGTAACCGGCGCCGGACAGGCCGTATCGAGCATCGGCCTGGGGAAACCGAGCCAGGCCGTTCCTCGTGCGTCCTTGCGGTCGCCGGGGGCGCCGAAGTTGACCGCGAGGTGCTTGATGAGGCCGGCGCTTGCGCGAGCCGGGAAGACGTACCACGTATCGCCGCCGTCGGGCGCGGAGATGAGGGCGAGGTTGGTCTTGAAGTTGTAGGAACAGCAGCACCCGCTGTAGCCTTGCGGGTGGATCAGCAGTCCGTTGGCGGCCAGCAAGGTCCGCGCGCAGCCCGATCGCACGCCGCCGAAATTGGTCGTCCCCTCGGTTTCCATGTCGAAGAAGCCGTCGGCCCCGGATCGGAAGAAGAGCATATGCTGGCAGCCGGCGACGGGTCCGCAACCGTAGGCGCGTGCGTAACGCCACGGCACGCGCTGGCCGGTGAGCGCGTCGTCGGCCATGCACGGCTCGCCGGTGCGAAGGTCGTAGGCGCTGGTCGAGGTGATGATTCGATCGCCGTAGACGACGGGGAGCTTCTTGGGCGGGGTGGTCGTCTGCCAGAGCTTCTTGCCGGTGGCGGCGTCGTACGCCGCGTTCGCGCCGTAGAGGACCACGCCGTCGGCATAGACGAGGTGTCCCCAGCTCGGCTGTCCCATGAACAGATGGGAGATATTCGTCTTCAGCCGGCTCAGCGCCGTCCGATCGCCCAGCATCGGAACGTCGTCCTGGCGCCACAGCTCGGAGCCGTCGGCCAAGTCCAACGCCACCAGCGTGAGCTTGGCTTCGATCGGCTCGTTGCGGCGTTTGGCCCTGACCAAGTCGGCCTTGGAGGTGCCGTCGATCAGGAAAAGGCGGCCGTCGCCGAAGGCGATCTCGATATTCGCCACGATCCGGTCGGGCCTAGGGCGATAGACCCAGCGAAGCGATCCATCCCGCTTGTCCAGAGCGAAGAGCGCCTTGCTCTCCGACCGCCAGAGCAGGTGCGATTCGGCCGACTGTCCCTCGGTGAGCGGGACGTTGTAGCTCCCCAGCAGGAGGTCGTCCGTCGCCGAGAGGTACCCCCAGATCAGATCTCGGAGGTTGGGAACGTTGGGATTCTCGCCGGCGGCAATGGGCATCAGCTCCTTCGCCCGGTCGGCCATGCTCGCCGAAGCCAGTGCCCAGCCGCGGCTGCCCGCGGTGACCATCACGGCCAGCACGTGCTCGCCGGGCGTGACGTCGACGTCGAAGAACTCGTCTTTCGCCGAGCAGGGCTCCCTGCTGAAGAAGCCGCGACGCCTGGAGGAGCTGTCGTCTCGCAAGGCGCTGAAGACCGGCTCGCCGTCGAGGAACCACTGCATCCCCCAGTCGGCTCCCGCGCCGACCAGCAGCTTGCCCGCCTTGGGGCAGTTGATGGTGGCGAACGCATAGCAGATGCGGCCGACGTCGTGATAGCTGAACTGTTTTCCTCTCCGGGGATGCACGGCCGGCTTCGTGCCCGGAGCCAGTGGCTTCAAGCCGTACCCCGCATAGAGCGCCGTGAAATCGAGGACGTCGCCCGCGGCCTCCAGCTCGGCGGCAACGTACTCCTTCCCTTTCACCGTCACGCGCTCGGGCACGGTCTCGAGCGCGTCGCGCGAAAGCGGCGGTTTGCCCTGGGCAAACGGCCCGACTACGCGCCATGCCTTGGGCCACTCGACGTCCACGTAGTCCGGCACGCTGGGGGGAGGCGTCTGTTGGATCACGGACTCGGGAATCGTATAGGTGAAAAGCATCTCGCCGGTGGCCTGATCCATTCGATGGCACTTGTCGCGCTCGATGACGTACACGCTCTCCGCGTCGGCCACGAGGCTGCTGGAGTAGTACTGGGAGTATTTCCGGCCCACCTCGCGCACGGATCGGCTCCACAGCTCGCGGCCGTTGTACGCGTCGAAGGCCACGACGTGATGCTGCCCCGCCATGAAGACGCGGCCGCCGGTCGACACGGGCGGTGAGCCCATCAGGTGGCGGTCGACCAGCCGGCCCGGCCCGGGCCCGCCGAACCAGAGCACCTGCATCGGGAACCGCACGCGCGACTCGCTGCCGATGCCGCGGCGTCCGCCGTCGGCCCACGGATAGCGCCACTCGCCCGCTCCGGGCAGCTTCCCGCGCACAACGACGCTCCCGTGCACTTCTGCCTTGGGTACGTCTGCGGCGCGGAGGAACTCCTTCCTGGCAGCGTCGTCGAAGCCAAGAAAACAGATCGTGCCGCCGCAGGGTCGAAGCACCCGATAGCACTGCTCCGGCGAGACGCCCTCGGCCGCGCGGGAGACAACCACCACGTCGGCGAAATAGGGGGGAAGTCGCACGCTTGCCGGATCGTCGACGGCGTGCACGGCGACGCGGGAACCCAGCAATCCGGCGTCGAGAAGCCGCTCGCGCTCTGCCGGTACAGAAGCCGCATGGCCCAGCAGGCAGACGACATGGAGCCCGGTCTCTCGGGCCAGCGCCTCAGCCAGGCGGCTGTCCGGCTCGCCGATCACCAAGGCGTAGCCTTCCGACTTGCCCGATTGCCCGACAATGCCGTGAGCCCTCTGCTCCTGCGTGTCGGAGATCGCTGGCGAGGGGAGTCCCTCCTTCACGCGCCTCGGCGGGGCGCCGTCGCCCTTGCCGGGGCCGAAGCAGAGGATCGCTCCCGTCTGGGTGGCGGCCACCAGGCGCCCCTCGGCGACGGCCATCCCGCGGACCTGTTGCCCTTGGAGGTCGGCTCGCCACACCGGCTTGCCGCCGGCCGCGCCAAAGGCGGCCACGCTGTCGCGGTTTCCGACGAACAACGTCTCGCCGGCCAGGGCCAGGCAGTAGACGCGCGCCGGGTGAGGCGTCGTCCAGTTGGCATCGTTCGGCCCGATCCTTCTCTTCCGGCGAAGCACGTCGAGGTCGATCGCCTCGATGCTCCCGTTGCCGGCCGCGTAGACCACGTCGCCGCCGATCAGGACGCGGTACTTGCCGGGCAGGTGGCAGAGTTGGTCGCCGGTGGTCAGCGGGTAGGCGATCATGCCGTCCTGCGAAGAGGGATCCGCCTCGCCGACGTGTGCCTCCGAGGGATTGTGAAACCGGTTGTTCGTGTTGAAGTAGAGATCGCCGGTCGCCGTGCACCACACGCCCCCGCCGTACGTCGCCCCGTGGTAGTGCGTCTTCTCCGGCTTGTAGTGCAGCAGGCGACCCGTGTGCCGATCGAAGGCGGCCGGCACGCTTCGGCCGGTGGGCACCAGGAGAACGTCCTCCGACGTCACCAGGTATCCCTGCGGGGCGACCCCGCTGAACCCGCTGGCCAACGCGTGGGGGAGGTCGATGTAGATGCTGCCGCTCGAGTCGTTGCACCATCGCTCTTCGCCCGTGTCGGCGTCGAGGGCGTAGATGTACACGCCTTCGGTCGGCCACATCCCGGCCGTGACGTAGATCACGTCGTCGACGACCAGCGCGCCCGAGCGACAGGGATAGCGCCCGATCAGGCGGCCGTTGCCCAGGACACGATCGCGACCGGGCCCCGCGCGGAACTGCCAGAGCGGCTTCCCGGTCTTGGCGTCCAGGGCGTGAAGCAGGCCGTCGTCGGATACGACGTACGCCTTGCCCCGGGCGATCGTCGGGGCGAAGCGGACCGGCCCTTCCGTCGTGAACCGCCACGCGAGCTCGCCCGTCTCCAAACGCAGGGCACGCACGGTGTCGTCGGCCGACGACCCGAAGTAGACGAGACCCCCGGCCACGACGGGCTGGAATGCGTAGTCGAAGTCGACTCGATGCAGTTCCTTGCCCGGCTCGGGCCAGGCGGGCCGGGGCGCTTGGCTCGGCCCATAGACCCATTGCTCGGCAAGCGGCAGCGACAGGCCCTCGGCCGTGACGCCGCTTCTCGCCGCGTCCATCTTGTAGGTGGGCCAGTCCCCGGCGCAAACGGTTGCAGCCAGCATGGCCGCCACACACCCGGTCGCGATCGTCTGGAGAAGTCTGTGGTGCATCGCTGTCTCCCTGTTAGCGTTCAAGAGCTTCCAGGATAAGTGATCCCTGAGCGGTCCCATAGGGGATGCCGGGTGAAGGACGCGATTTGCCGAACGCCGCGGCGGGGGAGCGGCCACGAGCCTGTCCCCGGTTCCTCGCTCGCACACTTCCCCTTGGAAGATGGTACAATGCTCCGAAGAGTCGTGCAAACTGGGCCGAATCGAGGCAATCTCGGCAAGACCAGGGAGGAACAACACCTTGAAGAAGACGGGGCTCATCGGACTTGCCTGCTTGATAGTGCTGCCGGCAATGGACAAGGCACTATGTGGAGCGGCTCCCAAGGTTCCCGCATTCCCCGGAGCGGAAGGCTTCGGGGCCCTTACCCCCGGCGGACGCTATGGGCGGATCGCTCCCGTCACGACCCTCGACGACTATCATCCGCAGCGCGACGAGCCGATTCCGGGGAGCCTCCGCTGGGCCTGCACGATCCCGGGGCCGCGGATCGTGATCTTTCGGGTCTCGGGAACGATCGTGCTCGAGGACAAGCTCGTCATCACCGAGCCGTTCATCACGATCGCCGGGCAGAGCGCACCGGGCGACGGCGTCTGCCTGCGCAACGGCTCGATGGCGATCGGCGACGCGGCCCATCCGGTCCGCGACGTGGTTCTCCGCCACCTGCGCATCCGGCCCGGGCCCGACGGCCCCCAGCACTACAACGACGTGGACGCGCTTTCCATCGAGCACGCCAATAACGTCATCGTCGACCACTGCTCGTTGAGTTGGGACGTCGACGAAACGCTGGCCATCAAGGCCGCCTGGTGGAACACGCACGGCAAGGAATACTACCAGGCCACGCACGACGTTACGGTCCAGTATTGCATCATCTCGGAGAGCCTGAACCGGAGCCGCCATCGCGCCCACGTGAAGAAACCCGGGGAGATCGGCACGCATAGCAAGACGGTGATGATCGACGGCGGCGCCAATCGCGTGACGTTACACCACAATCTGATGATGCACGGCGATATGCGCAATCCCCTGTTCCCCTGCGAGGGGGACAAGCCGATCTTTGTAGACTTCGTCAATAACGTGGTCTACAACTTCGGCGTCAGGGCCGGACATACGCACGCGAAGACAAACCACCAGGTCGACATGAACTTCGTGGGCAACTGGTACATCATGGGGCCGAACAGCGCTAAGATCCCGAGCCTGGTGCATTACGTCGACACGCGTGTGTATGCGAAGGGGAACATTGGCCCGGTGCGCACCTCGCCGGAAATGGACGAGTATGCGGGCATCCAGTGGCGCGGCCCGTGCGAGCGCGCCGGGCTACGGGCGGAAAGGCGCTTCGACGTAGCGCCGCCCGTGACGACTCATCCGTACGGGGAAGCGTGCAACCTGATCGTGCAGCACGCGGGCGCAACGCTTCCCCAGCGCGATGCCGTCGACCGGCGTCTCGTGAAGGAGGTCGCCGAGCGCGGGGGCCGCATCATCGATCATCCCAAGGACGTGGGCGGCTGGCCGCCGCTTGGCAGCGCGGAGCCGCCCAGGGATGAGGACCGCGACGGCATGCCGGACTCCTGGGAACGCAGCCACAAACTGGATCCCGCCGACCCGCACGACCACCGCGAGGACGCGGACGACGACGGTTACACCAACATCGAGGAATGGCTCAACCGGACAGACCCTCGCGCGCCCGAGTAGTTGGTGCGACTTGGGGCAAACGTGAAAAGCCTTGCTCAACGCCGAACGGGGAGCTGAAGGCGACGCGGAGGAACACGCGACTCAGCTCTATCGTTACGCCAAGCGGTCGTCCCACGTGCTCATGGGTTTCGTGACGTGCCTCGGAAAAGGACCCTCGTGACACAGCCGGCCGAGGCGCCACCGGCACCTCCCGCTCGGGGCATCTCGGCGATCTCCCCCGGCACGGAAGAGAACTTTGCCCGCTTCGCTCGCAGAATGGTATCGCCTCGGTCTATAATGCCTTGGGCTGGCAGACGCCCGCGGTCGCACTACCAAACACGACGACTTGGAGTCTCCGAGACGGGGCTCGTTTCATCCGGCGGAAGGTCCCTGTCGTCCCCGCAATGAGGAGAAGCTGATGCCAAGGCCAACACCGGTTCTCATCCTCGGGATGCTTGTGACGGCTTCGATCGTCCTTTTGGACGGCGCTCTCGCCGCGGAGCCTGCGTCCGAGGCGGTCTACTCGGTCAAGCACGAAGTGAAGGTCCCCGTGCCGATGCGCGACGGGGTCAAGCTGGCGGCGGAGACCTATCGGCCCGACGCCCCGGGCAAGTTCCCGGCCTTGATGCTGCTGCGGTATTTCCGGGGCAGGCACCAGGCCGCGCGGGGCGAGTTCTTCGCCGAGCGGGGCTACGCCGTGGCCCTGGTCGATTGCCGCGGACGCTACGACTCGGAAGGCACGTGGACGCCCTACGTCAACGACCCGCAGGACGGCTACGACGCCCAGCAGTGGCTCGGCTCGCAGCCCTGGTCGAACGGCAAGATCGGCACGTTCGGGCTTTCCTACAACGCGTTCACCTCGTACATGGCGGCTCCGCTGGAAGGCGCGCACCTGAAGTGCATCTTCGCCCGGTCGGGGCAGCAGACCAACTTCGGGCATCTGTACAACGATGGCGTGATGCAACTGAACGTGATCTTCGAGTTCGGCCTCCATACCAAGCAGGGCTCGCAGACGCAGCGGATCTTCCCGGTCGACGATCCCCATTATCGCCGCCTTCCCCTGATCGACGCGGTGGACCAATTCGCCGGTGTCCAGCACGTGAAGGACTGGTTCCGGCATGCCCGGTACGACGACTATTGGAAGGCGTACGGCATCAAGGAGAAGTACGCCCGCATCACCGCTCCCGCCTACTTCATCACGGGATGGTACGACAACCTGCTGCGCGAGAACTGGCGCAACTTCACGGGCTTCCGCCAACACGGCGGCTCCGAGGCGGCCCGAAACGGGAGCAAGATCCTGGTGGGCAACTGGGCCCACGGCGGGTCGTCGCGCTACCCGGGCCTGCTCGATTTGCAGCTCCGGTGGTACGACTACTGGCTCAAGGGCATCCCCAACGGGATCGACCGGGAGTCGCCGATCAAGATCTACGTGATGGGTCGGGACGAGTGGCGCGACGAAAACGAGTGGCCCTTGGCCCGGACGCAGTTCACCCGGTTCCATCTGCACAGCCAAGGGCACGCCAACTCCGCGCGCGGCGACGGCACGCTCGCCGCCGCGCCCTGCCCGGCAGACTCGCCGCCCGACCGTTTCGTCTACGACCCGGAAAACCCGGTGTACACGCTCGGCGGGCAGATCTCGACGCATGGCGACGTCCGCGGCGCGAAGGACCGGCGCTCGGTGCAAGAGCGGGACGACGTGCTCGTCTACACGACCGAGCCCTTGTCCGACGATCTGGAGGTGACCGGCCCGGTGGAGCTCGAGCTCCATTTCGCCTCCAGTGCCGTGGACACGGATTTTACGGCGACGCTGACCGACGTCCATCCGGACGGGACGGCGATCCACATTTGCGAAGGCATTCGCGGCGTGACGTTCCGCGAGTCGCTCGAAGAGCCGAGCCCCATCGAGCCGGGCAAGGTCTACCGGCTCACGATCAACCTCTGGGAGACGAGCATGGTGTTCAAGGCCGGGCACCGCATCCGCCTGGAGGTCTCCAGCAGCAACTTCCCCCGCTACGCGAGGAACCAGAACACCGGGCTGCCGCTGGGCACGAGCGCCCGGGTCGAGAAGGCCCGGCAAACCGTCTACCACGACGCCGGGCATCCCTCGTGCCTGATCCTGCCGGTGATTCCCAGCGAGCAGTAGGGTGGCTGCTCGCAGCCACGGGCTGGTCACGCCCGGGCGCCAGCACGCACGCCAATCGGGGCCGCCACAAGCGCGGCTTGCGATCACCGAGACGCCATCCCCCTGAAGTGAGGGTGGCACGATCGGGCAGCACGATGTCAATTGCCCAGTGGCGGGTCGCGTACGTCGGGTGCGGCTGCCCCGTCCCGGCTACCCGGGGCAGGCCAGACGCCTGCTTCACAGAGATGTAACCGGTCGACTCACGTTGTTGCCGTTCCGCGCAGAGAGGTCCCGACTTCATGAAAATCGTCGTTCTAAGCGGCAGCCCCAAGGGCATGATGAGCGTGACGATCCAGTACGTCCTGTTCCTGGCCAAGAAGTACCCGGAGCACGATTTCGAGATCCTCCACGTCTGCCGGGACCTGCGGCGGCTGGAAGAAGACTCGGGGGCCTTCGACGCGGTGGTTCAGGCGATCGAGGGGGCGGACGGGGTGATCTGGGCGTTTCCTCTGTATTACCTCCTCGTCCATGCCCACTACAAGCGGTTCATCGAGCTGGTTTTCGAGCGGGGCGCCGGCGACGCGTTCCAGGGGAAGTACGCTGCCGCGCTGTCCACGTCGATCCGCTTCTTCGACCACACGGCCCACAACTACATCCACGCCGTCTGCGACGATCTGGGGATGCGTTTTTTCGGGTCGTACTCCGCCGCGATGTACGACCTGCTCGAAGAGCCGGAGCGGAGACGGCTCGGCCTGTTCGCCCGGCATTTCTTCGAGGCGATTCATGCGGACGCCCCCATGCCGAGGATGCACGGCCCGATCGAGCTTCGGCCATTCGACTATGCCCCCGCCCCGGGCGCCGAGGCGATATCGACCGGTGGCCGCCGAGTGATCCTCCTTACCGATGAGACGGACGAGGGGACCAACCTCGGCCGCATGGTCGATCGTTTTCGGCGTTGCTATGCGGACCCGATCGAGGTCGTGAATCTCCAGGAGGTGAAGATCCGCGGCGGGTGCGGCGGGTGCATACAGTGCGGGCTCGACAACACGTGCGTCTATCGGGACGCCGACGAGGTTTTTGCCACCTACCAGAAGCTGAAGGCGGCGGACGTGCTCGTGCTGGCCGGGACGGTCAAGGACCGATACCTGTCGTCGCGATGGAAGCTCTTCTTCGACCGGGGGTTCTTCAACAACCACGTGGCCATCATGGTGGGAA
>CAZDHR010000139.1:0-15330 GCA_964505295.1 uncultured Planctomycetaceae bacterium | reverse complement strand
TGGACCTCCAAGTCCTGAACCCCGCACCCTGCACCCCGAACCCTGAACCCTGCCCCCTCGCCCCGATCTGAGGCCCTGCCTCGCTAAGTTACATGGATGAACAGGGTATCGCCCTTCCGTTCCCGCGCGACGGCCCCCGTGGCGGCCGACAGCCCGGCGCTCTCGGGAACCGCCAGCTTGTCGAGGTGAATCTCGGCGACTCCCGCCAGCTCTCCCTGCGTCTCGGCGACGCTGAGCTGTTCGCTGATCCGGTTGCGGAGCATGGCACTGGCGAACCGTGCCCCAAACCGGGGCTGCCACTGGGAAGCGAGGTGGTTGATCAGGTCCGGCTCCCAGGTGAGCCGGTAGCCGCGGACTTCGGCGGTCTCGCTGAGCCGTTCCAACTGCATCGCCAGCACCTGCCGGATCGCCTTGGCGCTGAGTGCTTGGAACAGGAACATGTGGCTGAGTCGCGCCGTGAATTCTTGGCCCAGCCCGACGCGGCGGTGCAGCTCGTCCAGAAGCGCACCACGGTCGACCGTCGGCAGATCTTCCTCCTCCTCGGCACCCGTGGGGAACCCGATCTCCGAGTGATCGTAGGTGCAGCCCGCGTTGCTCGTGAAAATGATGTACGAGCGGCGGAAGTCGAGCAGGTTGCCGTCGACGTCTTCGGTGCGCCCTTCGTCGATGATCCGCAGGAGCAGCTCGCCCACGTCGGGGCCGGCCTTCTCGAACTCGTCGAACAGCACCACGCTGGCGGGCAGATCGCGGATCTTCGACAGCAGGCCGCCCTGTCCGCGGGCGTAGCCGATGTAACCGGGCGGGACGCCGAGGAGGATATTGCGCGTCGGCCCGCCGTCGTAGCCCGATCCCCCGAGCGTGTTGCAGTCGATGCGGATCAGGGCGTCGCGCTGGCCGCCGAGGATGACGGCCAGAAGCTGGGCCACCTCCGTCTTGCCCACGCCGGTCGGACCGCCAAACAGGTACACGCCCCGCGGCCCTTTGCGCCGGCTCCAGTTGCCCAACCCGGCGGTGAACGCCCGGGTGATCTCGTGCAGGACCGCGTCCTGCCCGATGATTTTCTCTGTCAGCCGCCGGTAGACCTCCTCCTCGGTCAAGTGCTCGGGCAGCACGACGCGGTGCCCCAGCGAGTGCTCCAACGCTTGAATCAGGGCGTCTTCGCCGAGCTCGGTCGCCTCCGGCTGCTTGGTAACGCACCATGCGCAGGCCTGGTCGAGAAGTTGGATCGACTTGTCGGGCTGATACCGGCCGGGCAGGTACTCCTCGGTCAACTCCACCGTCTTCTGGAGCGTATCCTGCGGAACGCGAAGCGGCGCGTAGTGCTTCTCCACCGCCGGCAACCGGCTTTCGAGGATACGGAGCGTGACCTCCGCCGAGGGCGGGTCGACGCGGATCAGCTCGAACCGCCGGGCCAACGCTCCGTCGGGCTCGATGGCGTGCTTGTACTCGGCGAGTGTGGTGCAGCCGATGCAGGAGATCTCGCCCCGCGACAAGACCCCTTTGAACGTCTCGTTCGCGTCGCTGAACGGTCCGCCCCCGTGCACGCCCGTCTGGAACAGCGAGTGCACCTCGTCCACGAACAGGATGATCTTGGGATGCTTCGAGAGGACGTTGATCAGTTTTCGGATCCGCTCCTCGTACTGCCCGACGACCGACGCCCCCGAGCGGAGGAACGTGGGCGAAAGCTCGAAGATGTCGTACTCGTGCAGCCGCTCCGGGATGGAGGAGTCGCCGTGAACGATCCGCCGGGCCAACTCGTAGACCAGCGCCGTCTTGCCCGTGCCCGGATAGCCGACCACGATCGCGTTGTGCCGCTTCATCTTGCTCAGCACGGTGACCAGCGCGCTCAAGGGGCGGTCCATCTCGCGCCTTCCCCGGTTGGGTGGCTCCTGGTCGGTGAGCATCCGGCCGTACGACCCCAGCTCGGCCATCGCTTTCTTGCGATCGGGGGAGCTTCGCCAGGCTTCCGGCTTGGCCGGTCCGCTCGGGGCGGCCGAGGTCAGCGCAGACTCCATCTGGGAAAGACGATCGACGGGCATCCCCCGCGACGCGAGGATCTTCCGACCGGGCTTGCTCTTGATCAGCACCAGGAACAGGTCCTCGGGCGTCACCGTCGACCGCTCCCTCAGTTCCCCGATCAGCGGCTTGAGCGAGTCGCTCAGCGGCACCTTGTCGGGCGGATCGCGCCGCCGATTCGGGCGCTGGAAGAACCCACCCAGATCGGGCATCTCCTCCTTCAAGTGCGTGCCGTAATAGAGGGCGTCCAACAGGGGCTCCACGTCGAGCCGGGAATCGTCCGATAGGCTGCTCTTGGCCAGATCGATCGCCGACTGACACGCGGTATCGAATTTCGGGTTCAACGCTCCTACACCTCCGAAAAACTGACTTTCAAGCCTGTGGCCAAGTGTTCCGCTGCAATCGGACCGAACGGGACCGCGCCTTCCGGGGCGGCCGGCTTCTCGGCCGAGTTCAAAAGGGAGGACCACGCCGTCAGATCGTCGGAACACGGGACGACGTTCACCACCTCCGCCGGGGCGTTCAGCCACCACGCCTGGGCGTCCGAACGCGGCAGGAGCACCTGCTGATAGCCGTGCGGCGAGGCCTGTCGAAGACTGTCACGTGCATTCACGATTTGGTACCTCCTTCGGAAAGGCGACACTCGCGAGACTGGCTCATGTGTGCGACTGAGGAGCCGCCACAGAATGCCGTCATTGTGACCTGTGGGGATAGCCGTTGTCAACCAGCCTCGGCCCAACCGTGGTTTGCACCACGGCGGTTGGCACGGTATGTTGATCCCGGGCGCCGGCGAGCCATTGTGCCATCCCGGCGACGGGCGCCCAACTTGCCCGCGAATCGACGAGCGTTTGCCCACCCCCTTGACGAACGGTAATCGTGGGAGCGCGAGCCCAAAAAGCCGCGACCGGCGGTCGCGTCCTCATGCTTTGGGAGCCGATGCGGTGCGAGAGATGACTTTCCGGCCGACGAGCGACCGACCCGACGGGCGCCGTCGATCCCGCTCGGGCGCGGCCCTGGGACGAGATCGTCGAGTTGGTCGCAGGGGCGGCCCACAGTACGCCGCCCGGCCGCTGGATTGTGGGCCGCGGCTGGCACCAGGCCAAGTGGCGACCGCCGCCCAGCCCCAGCGTGCAGGGATATCCCACGCACGAGAAGCTCTCCCAGGCCGTGCCCGACCACCCGGTGATGCTCACCCACGGCACCGGGCACATGTGCCTGGCCAACGCCAAGGCCATGGAGTTGGCCGGCGTCGATAGGAACACCGAGAGCCCCCAGGGCGGCGAGATCCTCCGCCCGATCGAGTGTTTCTACGCCAGCGTCACGCGCAAGCTGGCCGACGTGGTGGTCCTGTCGAAGGACGTCCTCACCGTGCCGGCGGACGAGATCCTCGGCGCCCAGGTTCTTTACACCATCGTCGGCGGCAAGGTGCTCTACCGGAAGAAGCCGTCCGTGGCCGGTGACCCGTGCCTCGCGCATCGCCGCTTGCGGCTTCGCCCGGCCCTGTCGCCGGGACGTCAGGAATAGTATTTATACACTACTCCTCCGGCTCGACCTCCTCCACCCGGCTGAGCGCGCTCCCCCGGGCGAATCGGGTGCGGATCTGCTGGCCGGGCGCGAGCTCGCCCGCGTTGCGAATCACCCGGCCGTCGGCCACGCGCTGCGTCAGGCTGTAGCCGCGTCCGAGCACGGCCAGCGGGCTGAGGGCGTCGAGCCGGGCGGCCAGGGAGTCGGCGTGGCGCCGGCTCGCGCGCACGCAACCGCGGACCGCCCGATCGGCACGCGACGCCAGCTCGTCGAGCCGGTGCTCCGACTGGCGCACGCGGTCCAGCGGCCGGCGGAACACGCGGTGGCCGGCGACGGCGCCGAGCCGCGATCGGGCCGCCGCGGTCCGCGATCGGAGGGCCGCGAGCAGGCGCTCCTGATACTGGCGAAGCTGAGCCATCATCTCCTCGGCCGCGGGAACGATCCGTTCGGCGGCTTCCGAGGGGGTCAGCGCACGCACGTCGGCCACCAGGTCGGAGAGCGTCACGTCGATCTCGTGGCCCACGGCCGAAACGACGGGCACCCGGGAAGCGAAAATCGCCCGGACCACGACCTCCTCGTTGAACGCCCAAAGGTCCTCGAGGCTTCCGCCGCCACGGGTGACGACCAGGCAGTCGACCGGCCGGGCGAGACGATTGACCAAGTCGATCGCCGCGGCGATCTCTTCGGCCGCGCCCTCGCCCTGCACGCGGACGGGCACGACCAGCACGTCGGCGCCCCGCCATCGCCGGCCGAGGACTTGGAGGAAGTCGTGGATCGCCGCCCCGGTCGGGCTGGTGACCACGGCGATCCGCCGCGCGAAGCGGGGGAGCGGCTGCTTGTGCCGGGGGTCGAAGAGTCCTTCCCGGGCGAGCTTGTCGTGGAGCTGCCGAAACGCCATCTCGAGCGCTCCGATCCCTTTCGGCTCGATCTCGTCGACGATCAACTGGTACTTGCCGTGGGGAGGGTACACGCCGATCCGCCCCCGGCAGACCACTTCCAGCCCATCGTGCAAGTCGAACCGCACGCGCCGGGCCGTGGTGCGCCAGATGACGGCCGGCAGTTGGGCCTCCTTGTCCTTGAGCGTCAGGTAGCAGTGGCCCGAGCGGGGCCGGGCGAAGTTGGAGATCTCGCCGGCGACCCAGACATCGGGGAACGACGTCTCCAGGCGATCCTTGATCCGGGCCGTGAGCTCGGAGATGGAAAGGATGGGCGGGCGTCGCCGGCTTTCGGAAAAGAGATCGCCCTGGGACATGGAGGCCTTCCTGGCGAGACGTGAATGACGATGCGGTTGGACCCGGCCATTATACCCGATCGCGATGGTTCCGGGGCGCTGCGGCCCGCGAGACGACGCCCACGTGCGAAGGGGAGATCACCTGCGCCGGATCGACGCGGCGATAGGGGAACCGGGTAGGACCGGGGCGCAGGGGGGTCTGGCCGAGCTTGCGCGTACCCGACTCGGCCCATGCCTCGGCTTCCTGGGTCAGGCGGGTGAGCACCCGCTCGATGCGGACGCGGAAGTGCTCCAGCCCCGCTCGGTCGAGGACGGACGGGACGTGGATCTCGGGGCTGAGGACGCATCGGGCGCGCGAGTGCGGCCGGGGAATGGCGAAGCGGTCCCAGGTGTTCACGCGCCAGGGACGGTCGTGGCCGAGGCCCAAAAGCACGATGGGCAGGCCCAGCCGGGAGGCCAGGAAGACCGATCCGAGGGCCATCCGGCGTCGGGGCCCGCGGGGGCCGTCGGGCGTGATCGTCAGGTGCGTGTTGCGGCTCTTTCGGAGCAGCTTGCGGATCGCGGCCACGCCGCCGCGTCGGGTGGAGCCGCGTACGAACTCGAAGCCCATGTGGCGGGCCGCCCGGGAGAGGATCTCGGCGTCGCGGTGCCGGCTCAGGAGCATCGCCAGATTGCAGTGTCCCCGCATGAAGAAGGGAAACAGGATGTACTCGTGCCAGAAGAGGTAGATCTTCTGCCCCTGGCACCCGGGCAGCGCGGGATCGACGGCCGGGTCGTAGTAGGCGACCTGGTAGTCCAGGGTGCCCATCCAATGTCGTACGGCGCCCGTGCCCAGCAGTCCGCCCAGGCCGAGGAGGAAGGAGTTGTTGGTGGTCATCGCGGTACAGTTAGAGGCCGAGTCCGTTGGCCAAGGGGCGAAGCCGCGAGCGGCCCGCTACCCACTCCCGTTCCATTCACCGGTGAAGACTTCGACGGCCGGGCCGGTCATGTAGGCGTGGTGGTTGTCGGCCCAGTCGATTTCCAAATCGCCGCCGAGCAGGTGGACGACGGTCTTTCGCTCGGTGCGTCCGGCCAAGACGCCAGCCACGCACACGGCGGTGGCCCCGGTGCCGCAGGCCAACGTCTCGCCGCTTCCCCGCTCCCACACGCGCATGCGGACCTCGGTCGGCGAAATCACCTCGACGAACTCCGCGTTGGTCCGGTTGGGGAAATGGGGATCGACCTCGATCTTCGGGCCGATCTCCAACGCCCAGCGATCGCTCAGCCGGTCGACGAAGGTCACCGCGTGCGGGTTGCCCAGGGAGACGCACGTCACGCGGAGCGTCTCGCCGGCCACTTCCAGGTCGGCCTCGACGACCGGGCTTCCCTCCCGCGACGGGTCGCCGGGCAAGGTGGTCGGGATCTGGTTCGGCTCCAGGGCCGGGACGCCCATGTCGACGCGGACGCGCCGGGTGCGGCCTCGGTCGATCTCCAAGTCGAGCGAGAGCACGCCGGCGCCCGTCTCGACGTGGATGTTCTCTCGGCGACAGAGCCCGTGGTCGTAGAGGTACTTAGCCACGCAGCGGATCCCGTTTCCGCACATCTCGGCCTCGGAGCCGTCGGCGTTGAACATCCACATTCGGGCGTCGGCCACCTGCGAGGGGAGGATGAGGATCAGCCCATCGCCGCCGACCCCGAAATGGCGGTCGGAGACCTGCCGGGCCAGGGCGGCCGGGTCGTCGGGCACTGGCTGCGCGAAGCAGTCGACGAAGACGTAGTCGTTGCCGGCCCCGTGCATCTTGACGAAACGCACCGCTTTGCTCCCTGCCAGAAAGGAACGCCGCCCGGGCGAAAAACCACCCGCAAGTACGGGATTCTACGGGATCGGAGGGGGGCGGACAACCGCGATTGGCTCCGCGCTTGCGGCGCCGGGCCGGAGGCGAAGCGCTTCGGCGGGACGTGACGAGGCAGAGCCTCGTCACGAGGTTTGGGGGCCGTCACGAGGTTGTTGCCCCGTGGTTCCGGTCAGGACGTCAGCCGCTCAGGTCGAGCAGGTTGCCGCGCTGCCCGGAGGCGTCTTTGCTGCGAGCGGGGGCGCCCGAGGCGTGGTCCTCGTCCGCTTGGTCCGGCTCCTCGGCGGCTTGTGCTTCAGGCGGCCCTTCCCAGAGGCGGCGGCCGTCGGCGTCCCGTTCGGCCGTCTCGTGGTCTTCGCCGTCCGCCTCTCCGATGCCGGCGGCGTTTTCGGCCTTCTGATCGGCTTGGGCTCGGCGGGCGGAATTGGCGGCGTCCTGTTCGGCTCGCTCGACGTCCGAGCCCTTGGTCTGCGCTAGCGGGGAGCCCGCGGCGCTCGAGGCGATTCCTCCTAACGGTCCGAGGCTCATGAGAGACCTCCTCTCGGTCGGGAGTTCAGCGTGTTGTCCGTCCCCTGTAAAAAGTGTAGCTCGTCGAGATGTGTGGGGATGGCCGCCCACGCGGCCGTCATCTTCTTCTCGGCAGCCTCCGTGCCCCGTTCAGGGCCCGCCCGCCCGGCGGGGAATACGGTCCCGGCGGGGAGAAAAGGGGCGGGGCGCCGGTCGTCCTTTGCACTTCGGCCTGTAATTGTCGCAGGGCTTCGTTGAGGCCGGGGAACGGCTCCCGGTAGCGGATCGGGTCCTGCAACGTGCCCCCGACGTGGATCTGCATGATCTCCTCGCTGACTCGGCCGAAGACCTCGCGGACCAGCGGGAGCTGCCACTCCCGCCGTCCCATGTTCGTTCGGAACGTGAGCTGGATGGAGCCGTCGAAGTCGACCATCCCTTCGCCTTCGAGGCTGAACGCGTCGCCGTCGAAGGTGATGTCGGTCAGGTAGACGTGCCCCCCGTTAATCTGGAAGTCGATGTCGCTGGTGCTGAAGGCGGATTGGTCGGGCTCGGGGTCGCCGAGGACCTTCAACAGGGCGATCATCAAGGGCAGCTCGTAGATGTCGGCGTCGCGGAGCTTGACGCGTCCGAACCCGCCCAGCCCGTTGAGGCTTTGGCCCTCGCCCCCCAGGCGGACCCACGCCGCCATCCGCCCTCGCAGGTGCTGTCGGCCGGGCATCATCTCCTGGGCGAACGTGCTCAGGTCGCCGTCGGTCAGCGTGGCGTGGAACTGGTACTGCGGCCGGGAGCGGATCGCGACCCAACCGCTGCCACAGAACGTCCCGTCGAAGAGGTCCGCGGTGATCTTGCGGTCCGGCTCGCCCGGCGGTCGCCTGACCGACGAGCCCAACAGCATCAGATCGTCGACGATCTCCAGCGGTCCCATGACCCGCGTGAACTGCACGCCGTGGTAGGTGAGCGAGTCGAGGTCCAGCTCGCCGCGAGAGTGGAACGTCCGGCCGTCGTACGCTCCGCGCAGCGTCACGTCGCCGTTGAGGTTTTCCAGCTTGACGCCGCAGTCGATGCTCCCGTGGTGCAGCGTGCACGCCACGTCCCACGTCGAGGTGACCGGATCGTTCGGACGGCGGCCGTGGGCGAGCCCGAGCGCACCGCGAAGATTGACCGGGCCGCTCGGATTGAGCAACTCCACCTCTTCCTTCAACCGGCCGCGGAGGGCCGAAATCAGCTCGCGATCGGGAGAGAGACGATCGATGAACAGGTCGTTGAGCTGCACGTGCCAGGTCCCGTCTTCAGGAAAACCACAGTCGACCGACGCCCACATCCGCGTCCTTCCATGGCGCGATTCGAGCCGCCCCGCCGACGACACGTGCCCGTCGCGGTAGACCAGCGTGCCGTGCAAGTTCTCCATGCGATAGGGGAACCAGACCGGCTCGATCGACGTGGTTTCGGGATCCAGCCGGGCTTCGAGGAACGTGAGGGTCGCCTTCTCTTCGCCGGGCAGGCGGCGGACCGTGGCGTCGAGGTCGACCATTCCCCGCACCCTCAGGTCGTTCCACAACCGCTGCATGTGGGGCTGTCCCAGGGCACCGCGGAGCTCTTCTTCCAGGGGGACGTTGGTGCCGGCGAAACGCAGCGCCCAGCGGCTGCCCTCCGGAGTGACGTCGAGCTCGCCCTCGCAGGAGATGCGGCCCGTGTCGTTGGTGCCGACGAACTCGCGGAAGTCCCAGTGGTCGTCGTTCCGCTCGATCACGCCCGAGATGTTGCCCAACGGATACGGGAATTTCTCGTAGCGAACCCAGCCGCCCTTCACGTCGACGAGGAGATGCTTGTGGGGGGGCTCGCCCGGTCGCTCCCGCCAGCAGTGGAAGAAGACGTCGATCGTGCCGCGGGGGTTGAGGGAGCGGACGGTGTCGCGGGCCTTCCCCCGAAGCGACTCGAACAGCTTCTCGTCGAGGGGCAGGTCGCTGCCGCCCACCTTGAACCAGAACTTGCATCCGGGGGCCGGATCGAGGATCTTGCCCTCCACGCGCACCTCCCGGCTGCCGGCCCGGCCCACCAAATCCACGTCCACCTCATCGTTCTTCCACTCGATCCGCCCCTGCGCGTGCTGCAAGCGGTAGGGGAACTTGTGGTAGGTGAACGCGGTGTCCAGGCAGTCGACGGTCACGTCGGGCTTCCAGCGCCGGCCGTCGTAGTGCAAACGCACGTCGGCGTGGATCTTGCCGGCGGGCAGGTACTTGTCCCATTCCGGGCGCAATCGGTCGGGGAGGATGTCTCGGAGCCGCTCGTCGAGATCCAGCTCGCGGACCTTTGCCTCCAGCCACATCGGTACGCCGAACTCGAACCCCGCCAGCCGAAACAGCTTGATCTCGATCGTCGACGGGCCGCTTGTGCCGGAAAGGTTCTCGATCAACAGGTCCTCGTCGCTGATCCGGAACGCGGCCTCCAACTCGGTCACCGGACGCGGCAGGCGGGGGTCGTCGATGCGGCCCCTCGTCAATTGCCCGCCCAGCTCGAAACGGACCGGCGACTCCTCGGTCGGACCACTGCCCACGCGGAACTGAAGCGTCACCAGCCCGCGCAGCACGTCGGGCACGGGAAGCTGCGCGGCCAGGTCCGAGGGCAGGGCGTGGCGCATCTCGGGAGAAAGATCCAGATCGTCGATCGTGCCGCTCGCGCTCCAGGCGCCCCGGTCCGGATCGAACCGTCCCTCGATCTCGACGTTCTGGAGGAAATCGCCGTTGAACGCCCCCCGGAACTCGCGCGTGCGGGGGCCGAAGCCGGGCTCGCACGGCTGCTCGCAGGGGGTCACGTGCAGGCCCACGTTCCGCAGCGTCAACACGGCCGGCGGCCTCTTCGACGGCTCGAAGATTTCGATCGTCCCGCTTTCGATCCACACGGTCGGCATGCGCGCGCCGGACGGTGGCCGATCGAGCAGCTTCTCCACGTTCCAGCGCCCGTCGGGCTGCCGCGTGGGGCGAAGCACGGGCCGCCACACCGTCACCCGGCTCACCTCCAGCTCGCCCGCAAAGAGCGCGTTCAGGTCGGCCCGGCAGTGGAGGAACGCCTCTTCCAACTGGAGCAGCTCGGCGCGCGGCCCGGCCAGCGAGGGATCGAGGATCGATACCCCACGAACCTTGATCCCTTCCCCCTCGACCAACTCGGCCGAGCGGACGGTCACCTTCAAGTCGGGATACTGCCGGGCGAAGTGCTGCTCAACTCGGCGCCGAATCTCCTCGTCCACCCGCCGGTACAGAAGCGGGACGGCAATCACCGCCCCCGCCAGACCGACCAGCAGGCCCCACTTGAGCACGGACCAGCAGAAGTTGACCACGGCCTGAATGATGGGAAGTAACCCTCCATGGTTGACGTCGTAGGGTGCGTGAAACGCACCGTATTTGCCTGGCCCGGAGATAATGGTGCGTTTCACGCACCCTATCCTTCTCGTTTTCCCCCGATCGTGCGCTGGATCGCTCCCGCGGCCAGAACCATCAGGGCCAGCATGGCCGGCTGGCGATAGCGAATCGAGCTGACGAACACCACGTGCAACGCGGTGAAGTAAACGGCGGGCAACCAACACAATACGTACGGCCAGCCTCGATGGATCGTCGCCCAGGCCCCGATGACCGCCAAGATCATCACCGGGACGTACGTGAGGAACACCGCCAGCCGGATGGGCCACGCCGAGAAAGCCGCCTCGTTGGGCCAGAAGTTCCACACTCGGACGAACTTGATCGCCGCCAACTGCGTCACGCGACCGGGATGCGCTCGGGCCCAGGAGAGCGACTCGGCCCGCAAATGCCGATCGAGCCGGTAATCCAGCGCGCACCGGGCCTCCTCGGGCCCGGCCGAGCGGGCACGCTCCGAGGCAACGAACTGGGCGGTCGCTTGATCGCTCCACGTCATGTTGCTGGCGCCCGTCGCGTTCGCGTTCAGCCCGTCGTAGAGGCTGGCCCCGACTTGTAGCGTGGTGGGCACGAAATGGCCCGTCAGCCGGGCGTTGCGGACCCACCAGGGGATCATCGCCGCCACCAGCCCGGCCATCACCATCGCGCCCACGCCGAGATGCCGCGCCCGCTGCTTCCCCGCTGCCAGCCCAACGACGATCGCAAACGGCACAAACAGCAGCCAACTGGGCCGCACCAGGGTCGCCGCCCCGGCCACCAGCCCAGCCGAACAGGACAGGCCGGCTGCGCGTCGGGCCGAAGGGGCACGCCAAGCGGCGGTCCAGAGGATCAACTGGAGAAGCATCAAAGGGCAAAACGCGGCCTCGCTAAGCACCAGCGCCCCGATGGCGATTGCCCCGGGATAGACGGCCGCGATCGACGCGGCGACCAGGCCCGCGCGCGCGTCGAACAATGTCCGCCCCAGCCACCAGACGGCCCCGACCGAAAGCGTGCCCAACAGGGCGCTCTCGGCCCTCGCCCACATCACCGAGGGCTCGCCGCCGGTCAGGAGAAAGATCGGGGCCAAGAGGAGCGGATAGCCGGGCGTGCGGAACACCCTCGCGTCGTCAATCTGGTAGGGCCCGCCGAGCGAGACGGCGTGGGCCAGGGTCCAGTAACTCTCGCTGTCGCCGAACCCGAAACGCCCGTCCAACCTCGCCTGCCAAACCCAGCCGGCCACCAGGCGCAAGGCAAGCGCCACGATCAGGACCACGGCAAGCTGCTTGGCGGCAGACAGTCTCATCGGCATTGGCGCAATGATCCGAGGGCGTCGGCACCTCCCGGGGGCTGCCGGCCCTGGCCGGACGAAAAAATGGGGCGTGGTATCCTACTTCTACCTCGTTGGCGTGGTCAAGCCAGATCGGGGAGAAAAGGTGACAGCCACCAAATCTGGCGAAGGTGGAGAAGATGCCGCCTGGCAGAATGCGCAGATTACCCAAATTTGGTGGCTGCCACCTTTTCTTCGTAGTGACTGTTTGACAGAGGGCTGGAGAAAGGGACGCGGAACTGAATAGCCGACCGGTGGACTTCCGCATCGGACGGACTATACTCCAGTCTCATCGGAAGGCAGCACTGCCGGCACCGGGTGGGAGCGGTTGCCGGGCGGCTTGCCGGGCAGGGGCGCGCACGGTCTTTGATTCACCTTCAGGAGGGGACCTATGGCATCGACCTTACCGGACTATGTCAAGGCGGCGCAGCCCGTGCCGCAGGCGAACCGCGCGGCGTGGTTTCTGAACACGGCGCCGACCTATGCGGGGATCATGCTCTGGTTCGTGTTCTGGCAGGACGTGCCCGTCGGTAGCGGCATTTCGCCTGAGATGGGGCAGTACAGCGGATTCGCAGGTGGGATCTTGTCCCAGGGTCTGCTCGTTGCCTTCGTGGGGCTGATCCTGGCAGCCTTGATTTGCCACTTCCTGTTTTTCCTGGTGCCGGGCCTGCTCGGTTTGAAGACGGGTCTGCCGCTGTACATTGTGGGAACCTCGACCTACGGCGTGCGGGGTGGATTCCTCATGCCCGGGTTCCTCATGGGGTTGCTGCAATTCGGCTGGCTTGGTGTGAACGCGTTCTTTGCTGGGCTGCTGCTTTGCGCGCCCTGGGAACAAGGCGTCGGCACGCCTGCCCATGCAATCGTTTCCATTGCGTGGGCGGTAGCCGCCGCGTTCATGGGCCTGAAGGGCATCCAGTACGTGGCGAAGGTGGCCTCGTTCCTCCCGCTCATCCCGCTCGCCATCCTCGCGATTCTGTTCTTCGCGACGATTGGGGGCATCGGCAACTTCGACTCCCAGGCAGTCGTGGCTGCCGGATCGCAGAAAACCGTTGCGATGGAAGACGGGACAACTCTTCAGGCAGCGGCACCGCTGTCGGCGTTTGGTGTGATCGCGCTGATCGTGACCTACATCGTCGGCTTCTTTGCTACGGCCGGAGCGGCAGGGGTCGATTTCGGGATGAACAACCGCGACGCGAAGGACGTGCAGATCGGTGGCTTGGTCGGAATTGCCCTGGCCACGCTTTTCGCGGGCGGGCTGGCTGTGCTCGTCGTCGCTGGAGCCCATGGGGGTGGAATGACTTCAGACGGCGCGGTCTTGCGGACTACGGCCCTGATGGATGGTATCGTGGGCCCGGGCACCTCCAAGGTGTTCATGTACCTGCTTGCCATCGCCGCGTTCCCGCCGGCCTGCTTCTCGGCCTTCATCGCCGCCAACAGCTTCAAGACCACGCTGCCGAAGGTCAATCCGTTCATTTCCGTGGGCTGCGGCACGGCCGTCAGCATCCTCCTGGCGGTCACCGGTTTCGCTGGCGACGTGATCGGCATGTTCACGATCATCGGTGCCTCTTTCGGTCCCGTCTGCGGTGCCATGGCAGCCGATTATCTGCTCGCCGGCAAGAAGTGGGCCGGCCCGCGAGCGGGCTTCAATCTGGCAGGGTGGATTTCCTGGGTCATCGGTTTCATCGTGGGGGCGGCCGACTTCATTCCGGGCATGGCCGGCGTGATCCCCTGCCCGCCGGTGATGGCGTTCCTTGTCGGGTTCATCTTGTACTACCTGCTAGCCAAGGCAGGGATGGAAGGCCAGACCCTGGAGATGCCCGCGGCGGAAGAGCCGGCGACCGAGACAGGGGAGTAGCCGCTCGCGAGAGGAAACGTGAATGGGTAAGGTGACTGGGTAACCAGGTGACTCGGTGGCGACATGTTCACCGCGTCACCCCATCACCGTGTCACCCCATCCGCCCTGGAGTTTGGCAAGAGGTCGGCTGGCCGCCTCAGAAATCGACCGGCCTCAACCGCAGGTGGCCTTCCCCCAACTCAGCCAGGATACCGCCCGGGAGCGTCTGCTTCCGGGGCACCGACGTCGAGCGCTCCGGGCACGTACCGTCCTCGGGGCAAGCCAACACCATGTCGGCCAGGAGGTCCCACTGGGCGAGCCCCATCGCCTGGAGGGGCCAGCCGCGATCCCGCCACACGGCCATCAAAAGCTCGCGGGCCACGTAGCGCGGTTGATCGACAAGCGGCTGGACCCGGATCCGGACCGCGTCGGAGCCCTGTTCCACCCCACACGGCTCCCTCAAGCCCTCGACGAGCCCGTCGATCACCGTTTGCGCCTCGCCTGCCAGAGAGCCGAGTCGCAATAGGGCGTCGACCACCCCCGGGTTGAAATCGGCCTCCAGGACCGGCAGCAATTCGTGGCGGATTCGGTTCCGCGTGAACCGCGTATCGACGTTGCTGGCGTCGACCCGGTACGGCTGGCCCAGGTCCTCCAGATAGCCGAGAAGCCGGGCGCGGCGGAGCCCCAGAAGCGGCCGGAAAAGCGTGGCAGGCCCCAACGGCCGGGCTCGGGCGATGCCCGACAGGCCCGCAATCCCGGTGCCCCGGAGGATTCGATGCAGGATCGTCTCCGCCTGGTCATTCGCCGTATGGGCCGTCACCACGTACCGGGCGCCCACGCGGCACGCGGCTTGGCCGAGCAGGTCGTAGCGGACCGACCGGGCGGCTGTCTCCAGGCCGTTGTTGGAATCGGCCGCGAACTGCTTCACCCGGGCGCGTTGCACCTCGCACGGCAGTCCCAGGCCCCGGCACAACTCCACGACGAACGCTTCGTCGGCCTCCGAATCCTCCCCCCGCAACTGGTGGTTCACATGGGCGGCGAGCAGGCGTCCCCGGCCCCCCCCCTTCAGAGCGGTCATCGCCCGGAGGAGTGCCACGCTGTCGGGCCCGCCCGAGACGGCCAGCAGGACGGTCACGTCGTCCCAGGCCTCGGGGGGCCAAGCGGCGGCGAGTTCGGCCTCGACGGGGTGCAGACGAGCCATGCGACGGACGATCGTGACAGGGTGCGGTGGCACGGGCCCACAGAGGGGAATGATTCCCTCTACGGATGTATTTCCGGACCGGCCAGACGTGGCATTCCCCTCCGGCCGGGTTTTTCACCTTGCTGCGGTTTTTTCGCCGGATTGCCCGGGCAGCCTCTCCCGACCGCCCCGGCCCATCGGGGGATCCGCCGTAACTTGCACTGTCAGAGGGGGTTATCTCGCTACGGGCGGGCAAACCTCGGTTGCAGTCCGATCAGAATTTGTTAGTATAGAGTGTCATTAGAGGATTGTAAGTCAACTTGGAACGAGTCGGAAACGAGTGTCTTGGCTGCGACCTGAGGGTTCAGCCGCGGGACAGTTTTAAGCGAGACAACGAGCGGATCCGTATTAGGTTGAGAAACTTGGCAACAACAGTCACACGACGTTCGAGGGCGCTTGCGACGATGCATCTGCTGCTGGTCTTTCGGTTTGT
>CAZDHR010000138.1:0-15433 GCA_964505295.1 uncultured Planctomycetaceae bacterium | reverse complement strand
AGGCGACGATCTGCACGTCGGGCATGACGCCGTCGTCCTCCTCGAACTTCCAGCGGCCGCCCACGCACTGGACCGACTTGGGGTGGGGTGGATCGCCGATCACCATCCGGGCGGCGTCGAGCGTGTGAATCGCGTCGGAACCGTTGCCGCCGGAGAAGCGCCAGTAGCCGTACCACTGGCGGTGGAGCCGTTGGTTGTAGGGCACTTCCGGGGCCGGGCCGAGCCACTGGTCCCAGTCGAGGCCCTCGGGCGGGTCGCTGTCGGGCACCGGCTTGCGCGGATAGCCGCCGTACACGAACGAGTACATCCCGAAGACCTTGACGTACATCACTCTGCCCAGCCCGCCCTCCTTGATGTAGTCGCGAGCGGCGAACATGTAGGGGGCACTGCGGGTCTGGGTGCCGGCCTGGACGATCCGCTTGTACTTGCGGGCGGCCTCGATCATCTTGCGGCCTTCCCAGATGGAGGCCGCCACGTTCTTCTCCACGTAGACGTCCTTGCCGGCCTGGCAGGCCCAGACGGTGGCCAGGGCGTGCCAGTGCTCGGGGGTGGCGACGACGACCCCGTCGACGTCCTTGTCGTCGAGCACCTCCCGCATCTCCCCCACGAACTGGGGCGCCGAGCCCTGCAACTTCTCCAGCTCGCCGACGGCATTCGCCCCACGCTTCTCCTCCACGTCGCAGACGTACTTCACCTCGACGTTTTCCAGCTTGGCCATGTTCTTGATCACCATGCGCCCGCGACCACCCGCGCCCACGAGCGCAAGCACGACCTTGTCGTTGGCCGACGGGGCCGGTGCGGGCTGGGCGGCGCCCAGGGTCGACGTCGTCGCGGCCAGTGCCGTGGCGCCCTCGATCGACCGGTTGACGAAGCTCCGACGCGTAATCTTCGACATGGCTTGGCTCCTGGTTGGTTCGGGGCAGCGAAGAGGGGTAGGGCCTGCTGGAGCCTTACGCCGTGGCTTCTTCGCGCCGTGCGCGCATCCTGTACAGCAGTCTGTTCAGTGTCGTAACGCCCGCCGACGGCCGTCGGCGGGCGTTGGTTGCGGCTGTAGGCCACGTTAAGCTCTTCACCACGGCGGCAAGGCCAGCGTGCCGCCTTCGACGGGCACCACGCAGTTGTTGATGAACCCGGCGTCGTCGCTGATGAGGAAGGCCACGGCCCGGGCGACGTCGATCGGCTGTCCCATCCGCTGGACCGGGATCTTCCGGGCCACTTCGGCGTACAGCTCGTCCTTGGGCTTGTCGAAGCCCTCACACGACGCGGCGAGCATGGGCGTGTCGATCGTCCCGGGGCTCACGGCCACGAAGCGCACGCCGTTCGGGCTGTGGTCGGTCGTCAGCGAGCGCATCAGGGCCACCAGGGCCGCCTTCGAGGCGCCGTACACGGCGTGCTCGGGGAATCCAATGTCCGCGGCCACCGAGGTCGTGATGCAGACGACGCCCTTCTCTTGCCGCTCCATCACCGGGATCGCGTGCTTGCAGACGAGCACCACGCCCAACAGGTTGACGTTGATCAGCGTGTGGAAGTCGTCGAGCGTCAAGTCCGTGATCTTCTGATTTCGCAGCACGCCGGCGTTGGCAAACACGGCGTCGAGCCGGCCGAACTTGTCGACGGCCAGGTCGACCGCTGCCTTGACGTCGTCCTCCTTGCTCACGTCCCCGAAGTGGAAGACGCACGCATGGCCCTCGCCGCCAAGCCGCTTTTCGAGCAAGTTGCCCTCCTCCTCTTGGATGGACATGGTGACCACCTTCGCGCCCGAGCGCGCGAACAGCTCCGTCGACGCCTCGCCGATGCCCGACGTGCCGCCGGTGATGAGGATCACTCTGTCTTTCAAGTCGCTCATGATGGCTCTCCTATCCCTTGGCGCCGGAGCGCGGGCGGTGTGCTTTGCCCGACCGACGGAACTCGATGGCACTGTCGATCAGGCCGCGGATGTCGTACTGCGGCTGATACCCAAGCTGGTAGCGTGCCTTGGTCGTATCCATGCAGAAGTCCTGGCCGACCGGGTCGACCAGCTCCAGCACCTCGATGCCGAGCTGCTGGGCGGCGTGCTCGGCCGCCTCTCGGTAGTCGAACGCGTCGGTCATGGCGATGTGATACGTCTCGCCTTCGATTCCCTCGGTCTTCAGGGCCAGAAGATACGACTGGACACAATCCTCGACGGCGACGACGTGGCGGCGCATGGGCTTGCCGTCCGGGTGGAGCAGGGCCACGGCGGCGTCGCGCCCGTCGGCGAAGGCGGCACGCTGGGTCTCGTCCATCAACTCCGTCCACACGGGCACGCCGAAACACTCGCCGGCCACGGTCAGGTGCATGAGAATGTCATCCTCGGCTTGAATCCACGACATACGGCAGATCACCGTGGGCACGCCCGCCTGGAGGAAGTACTGCCGGAACATCGTCTCCTCGACGACCTTCGAGAAGGCGTAGTAGCCGGGATAGGCGGCCATCGGCATGTCTTCGCGGATCGGCACGGGCTGCGGGTTGAAGTAGATGCCGTTGACCGCGTCGCCGCTGGCCAGGATCACGCGCTTCGGCTTCTTGGTGCGCATCGCCGCGTCGAGCAGATTGAACGTGCCCTGGAAGCTGACCGGGATCACGGCGTCGCGGTCCTCCTTGCACGAGGCGAGATGGATCACCGCGTCGCTGCGAGAGACCAGCTCTTCCATCACGGCGTAGTCGCCGACGTCGGCCTGGACCTCCTCGACGCCGTCGACCCCCACGGGCAGCCGGCGATCCACGGCGATCACCTGATAGCCGCCCTCCAAGAGGGCCTCGCAGAGCGGGCCGCCCAGCTTGCCGCTGGCCCCGGTCACCATGACTTGCTTGATGTCTAGCATGACGGCTACTCCTCCTTATATTCCATGAACTCGACGACGGCACCGTCGTCGGTCTGATAGAAGCCGACGACGGCGATGCCCGCGTCGAACGGCTCCAACAACACCTTCATGCCCTTCGACGCTTCGGCGATGCTCTCCACGCGAAAGGCCACGTGGGGCATGTCGCGCACGGGGCCGGTGACGGGCGTGTCCGGCTCGTAGCGCAGCCATTCGACGCGGTAGGGGTGCTTCTGGAAGTCGGTGATCCATACCCGGGTCGGCTCGATGAAGATCTGGCCCGGCTTCTCCTCGGTCGTGACGATGCCGATATGGTCGAATTGCATGCTGGTCCTCCTGGTTGGGATGGGGCGGATTTGGCTGAGCCGCAGACGGGGCGAAGCCGCAAGCGGCTTATGGTTGGCAAACGTGACGCTCCGACGCGCCCTAAACGCGGATCCCGGGGATTACTCGCTGGGCGTTTTCGTAGTAGATCTTCTTTAGCACCTCGTCGGGAAGATGGAGCCCACAAAGCTTCCACCGCGTATACACGCCGAATCGGCCGATGTAGTCGGGATAGTCGAAGTGCTCGTCGCGCGTTTCGAGGAAACGGAAATAGCAGCGATACGCTTGGGGCGAGACGGGCATGTCGAGCCCGAACAGAATCCGATTCTGATACTTGATGAAGAAATCCCGGGCGGTGTACGGCTGGCGGCCCAGCTCGTCGATCCTCGCGGAGAAGTCGATGATAACGTTCGGGTGGTCGTCGAGCAACCGGCTCACGGAGGCCAGATCTTCCGGATGATTGGCCACGTGGGGCAGGATAAACGTCGTGTCGGGATGAGCGGCGATCATCCGGTTCCGCTGATCCAGAAGCTCCCGCTTCGAGAAGTGCGAGCCGTGGAAGCTCCACGCCGGGAACTCCCGGAGGGTGAGATAGTGCTCGTTTTCCGCGTCGATTGGATCGAAGAACGCCTCGGGGTCGGAAACGTGGATCAGGACCGGCACGCCCAGCTCGCCCGCCCGGTGCCAGATCGGGTAGAGCCGCTCGTCGTCCACCGGGAGCATCTCGCCCGACCGATCGCGGAAGAAGAGCCCCAACTCCTTGGTGAGCTTCAGCCCACAGGCGCCGGTTGCCAAGTCCTCCTCCAGGTGCCCGATGCACCGGTCGGCGAAGCCGTCGTCTGGGAGCAACACGGGATCGCCCCACTGGGCGAAATCGGACATCGTCAGCGCGGCAAATCGTCCGGGATAACGCTTCACGTAGTGCTCGACGAAGTGGCCCAGGTCGCGCCGGGCGATCGTGTAGGTGTTGTTCTCCAGAGGGAGCGTCACGTTGCCGGTCACGTTCACCCAGACACGCACGCCCACCGCGTCCATGATCTCGATGAGCTTCTCCGGCGGCAGGTCGCCGAACAGGTGGTTGTGGGCGTCGACCACGGGGAACCGGGCCGTCTCGGGCTCGTGCGAAGCGAGATTCAGCAGACACCTGGGGCGGTAGTCCTTCAGCAAGACTTCCTCCGGGGGCGGATTCATCGTGATCGGCTCCGGTTCGACGGGGGCACGGGTTTGGTTGTGTTGCGAAGCCGCAAGCGGCTTCCCGCTCGTGTCGCTATGGAAGGATCGCTTGGATTCCGGTCATCTTGCAGAAGTCGACCAGATCGTCGAACAAGTGCTCGCCGTAACCGAGACACGCGTACTCGTTGGTCCAGTGCTCCAAGAGCTCGTCGATGTTCGAGTGCGCCGTGACGAAACCGTGCGGCCAGAACGGGATACCGCACTCGCGTCGCCGGGCATCGAGCTCGTCGGCCGGTGGCTCGAAGATCGACGCCCGGGTGATGACCATCGTGAATCGGCCGTCGACGCGTCCCAGCCGGGCCAGCACGCCCTCGCCCACCTTCGAGACGAGCTCGACCGACAGCCCCCCCGCCTCGCCCTCGGTCGGAATGCCGTGCTCGGCGAACCCGGCCGGCCCGAGCTTGCCGGCCAGTGACGGCGGGCAGGCCCCGTCGCCGATGATCTTGATCTCCCCAGTCGCCTTGTCGATGTGCTGGAGATCGCCGTAGTAGACCGGCTCGGTGCTCAGCTTCGTCAGAAGCAGCACGCTCAGCGCCGTGTTGAAGTCGCCCAGGGTCGACGTGCCGTACCCGTCGTCGAGCATCATGCTCTGGGCGAAGCACGTGGCGCTGTAGTCGTCGGCCAGCCCGGGGAACGACTGGATCGTGTACCAATCCCAGCCGTACTCACCCACGAGCTTCTTGATCGCCAGGTACAGACGCATCGACCGCTCGTTGACCACGTTCTTCTCCGGGAGCTTGCCGAAGAGCTGCTCGATGCGCGGCTCCAGGGCGGCCAGCTCCTCGTCGGTGATCTCTCCGGCCGTGTGGATCAAGTCGGTGGTGTCGCGGGAGTCGATATCGACGCCGAAGGTCCGCATCCACTGGCTCGGGTCGGCCACGCCGCAGGTCTGGCCCATGCCCCGCCCGCCGAACGAGCCGATCGTCGACATGTTGAGCCAGCTCTTCATGTGGCCGGCACGGCAGAAGCTGGTGATGCGGGCGATCTCGGCCGGGTCGTCGGCCGCCCCGTAGACGAATTTGTGCGGGATGCCCACCTCCATCAGGGCCCCGTGCAGCACCAGCCCGCCCACGGGGCGCCAGCCCTGCGAGCCGGGATGCGTCCAAATGAGCAGGCCTTTGCCGGTCATGGCGAAGTCGCGCACGGCCGCGATCATGTGGGCGGCCCAGACCCACGTGCCCGAGAAAAGGATCACGCCGTCGACCCGGTCGTCGTCCTTCATCCGCTTCATGGCGGCCCGGGCTTCCTCCTTCGAGGCGACGACCACGTCGTGCTCCACGAGCTCGACGCCCTGCTCTCGGAGCGCCTGCTTCGATCGGGCGACGAGGGCGTCGTCGATGAACGGCCGGCCCATCGGGTCCAGAAGCCCATCCTTGTGAACGCCGTAAACAATAAACCCTACAGTCGGGCGGATCATTGCGATAGCTCCTTTCCGGCGGTCCGGTGGTAGAAGTCGCGCATGATGGGATAGACTTGCCTGTACTGCTCAAAGCGCTCGTTGTAGATCGTGGCCCGCTTCGGATCGGGCTTCACCACGCTCGTCGTCTTGACCCACGTGCGGGCAAGGGCTAGCGGTTCTCTGCCGGTCTCAGCGGCGCAGGCCAGCATGGCCACGCCCAGGCAGCCGGCCTCGGTGACGGCCAGCGTGGTGATGGGTCGCCCCAGCACGTCGGCCTTGAGTTGAGTCAACGCGCCGCTTCTCGCCCCGCCGCCGATCGCCCGGAACTCCCGAACGTGAAGCCCGGCCTGTTCGAGGATATCGACGTTCAGCCGCATCTCCAAGGCGACGCCCTCGAGCAGCGCCCGGAGCACCTCGCCCCGTTTCGTCGTCAGCCGCAGCCCCAGCACGGCCCCCGGCACCTTGGCGTCGAAGTAGGGGGTGCCGGAGGGTGTGAAATAGGGAAGCACGAGCAGGTCCGTGGGCTCGGCGGCCATGTGCTTCGTCAGCAGGTCGTACGGGTCCGATCCGCTCCGCGCCGCTTCCTCCACCTCGGGCTGTCCCCACTCGTCGCGGAACCAGCGGAGCAGGTTGCCGCCGGTGAGGCTGAACGCCACCGTGGTGTACATCCCCTGAAGCGTGTGGTCGTACGTGCAGAGGTTGTTGCGGAACAGCTCGTCGGTGAAGATGGGCCGGTCGAACGCCGGGCAGATGCACTCCACCGTGCCGGTGGCGTACATGGCCAGCCCCGGCTCGACCACCCCCGCCCCGAGCGCCCCGCAGGGCTGGTCGTGTCCGCCGGCTACCACCGGCAGGTCCTCGGGCAAGCCCAGCTCACCGGCCACGCGGGCGGGAACCGTGCCGACGACCGTCCCCGACGGGACCGGCCGCGCCAGGCGGGACGGATCCAGGCCGACCGCCGAGAGGATCTCTTCGTCCCACGCGTGCGTGCGCACGTTGAACATCATGGTGCGGCCCGCCAGCGGCCAGCTTATCGCCGGCTCCAGTCCCAGATCGGCCTGGATCAGTTCCTCGTAGCAGTAGAACTTGCGAGCCGCGGCCCAAGCCTCCGGCCGGTGGTCGCGGAGCCACAGCAGCTTGAAGATCGTAAACATCGGGTGGGGGGTGTGCCCGGTGATCTCGTAGAGCCGCTGTGGGCCGAACTCCTGGCTCCAGGCGTGCATGAGGGGCTCGGCGCGGGCGTCGGAAGAGACCATCCCATTGCCCAGGATTCGGCCGTCGGGCCCTATCGGGGTGAACGCCTCTCCCTGCGAGGAGATCCCCATCGCGCGGACCGGATCGCCGGCGCAGGCTTGGACCGCTTCGGCGATGACCTCCCGGCACGCCCGGCACACCTCGACCGAATCGATCTCCGCCCAGCCCGGCTCCGGGCTGAGCAGCGGGTATTCCCGGTAGGCCAACGCCAACAGGCGGCCCTCCGCGTCGAACGCGCCCGCTTTACACCCGGTCGTGCCGACGTCGAGTCCGAGGTAGCTCAAAGGGGGTCTCCGTCGTGTACGCGAGGTGGGTTGTTCGTACAAGTGGGCGAAGCCGCAAGCGGCTGGCGCGCGCCTCACAGGTGCACGACCTCTCCGGTCTCGGCCGAGCGGGCCGCGGCCACCATCAGCTCCACGGCCGCCCGGGACTCCTGCGGCGTAATGCGGTCGGGCGTGCGGCCGTCCTTCACGCAGTTGGCGAAGTATCTCAGCTCGGAGCGGAGGATGCCGAAATACTCGCCGAACACGCGGGGCCAGTAGAGCGTGTCAGGCAGGTGGATGCGATCCGGCGCGTGGATCTCCAGCCCCGCCTCGCCGCAGTTGACGTACAACGCCCCCTCGGTGCCGATCACTTCCATCCGGGCGTCGATCTGGTAGGGCGTGCTCTCCGGCAGGTGCCAGACCGATTCGACCACGGCCACGGCACCGTTATCGAGCCGGACCATGGCCCAGCCGGCGTCGGGATACTTGCACTTGCCCGGGTGTACCTCCTGGGCATAGACGCTCACCGGCTTGGCCTGGCTAAACCAGAGCATGAGGTCGGCGTCGTGGATGCCGTCGCCCATCAGGGCCGAGATCTTGTCGAGCACCATGCGGCCGATCACCACGGACAGGTTCCGCCGGGCGTGCATTGAGATGATCTTCCCGACGCGGCCCTCCTCGATCGCCTGCTTGGCCAGCGTCACGCGGGGATCGAACCGGCAGATGTGGCCGACCATGAACAGGCCGCTGCCCTTCTCGACGGCCTCGATGATCGCATCGCAGTCCTCGACGTTCGAGGCCATCGGCTTTTCCAGGAAGACGTGCTTGCCGGCACCGAGCGCGTCGATGGCGATGTCGCGGTGATCGTCGATGTGGGTCGTGATCCCGACCACGTCGATCGACGGATCGTCCAGGAGCTGGCGGTAGTCGGTGTAACGCCGTTCGACGCCGTGCCGGTCGGCGATCTCCGCAAGCCGCTCCGGGCGCCGCGTCGAGAGGGCCGCCAGCTCGATCCCCGGCATTTGGGCGAGCGCGTCGGCGTGGACTTCCCCGAACCATCCCAACCCGATCACGGCCCAACGGACCGTCGGGCTTGACGTGCTGTTTTCACTCATTTCCCCACTCCCGTGCTTGGACTTGGCGCCCGCCGCCGAACCGACCCGACGAGCCGTGTTGAACGGCCAGGGCCGCGGCTTTTCAGGTCCCACGATACCCGGAATCCGCGACCGAAGAAAGCCCCCCGCCAGGTTCGGGATGGCAGCTTTTCGAGCACGGTCCCGCGAGTTCGTAGCACGGGCATCCTGCCTGTGTCGGCTGTAGGCCAGGCCGGGACCATGGACACGGTGGAAGCTTGTGCTCCCTAGCCACCCGGAATACTTGCCACCGGAGGGCCGCGGTGGTACAAAGGTCCGCGAGATGGCCACCTGCCTCGTGTTGCGAGAAGACCCATGTGTGCCGAACCGATTCGCGTCACCGTGTGGAACGAGTTTGTCCATGAGCAGACGAGCGAGGCCGTCGCCGCGATCTACCCCGACGGGATTCACGCCGCGGTCGCTCGGGGGCTCGCCGACGATCTTGGCTCGGCGGTCCAGGTCCGCACGGCCACGCTCGATGAGCCGGAGCACGGGCTGACGGACGAGGTGCTGGCCGAGACCGACGTGCTCACCTGGTGGGGCCACGCGGCGCACGACCGCGTCGCCGACGAGGTGGTCGAGCGAGTGCACGCCCGGGTGCTCGGCGGCATGGGCCTCCTGGTGATGCACTCCGCCCATGCCTCGAAGATCTTCAAACGGCTTCTGGGCACAAGCTGCATGCTCCGATGGCGCGAGGCGGGCGAGCGGGAGCGGCTGTGGATCGTCGACCCGTCGCACCCGATCGTCGAGGGGCTCGCCGGCGAGTGCTTCGAGCTGGAGCACACCGAGATGTACGGCGAGTTCTTCGACGTGCCCGCCCCCGACGAGGTGATCCTCATCAGTTGGTTCGAGGGCGGCGAAGTGTTCCGCTCCGGCTGCACCTTCCGCCGCGGCAAGGGTAAGATCTTCTACTTCCGCCCGGGCCACGAGACGTTCCCCATCTACGGCGACCCGAACGTCCGCCGCGTCGTCGCCAACGCCGTGCGGTGGCTCGCGCCCACGGGCTCGCCCTACTTCGGCCGGGGACGCAACATCGCCGAGTCGCTAAGCCCGATTAGCACGACGCACGAGGTGGACGAGAGCTTGCACCAGCGCAAGTAGCGGGGCCGCCGGATGATCATCGACTCCCACTTGCACGTTGGATTCCGCGGGCTTTGCGCCGATCGCATCGTGGAGTACCTGGACCGAAACGGGATCGACGCGTGCTGGCTTCTGACCTGGGAGGAGGTCGATCCGGCCGTGCCGCAGGACTACCTCCATCTCTCGATCGAGGACGTGTTTGAGGCGTACCAGCGGTGCCCGGACAGGATCGTGCCGATGTACGCGCCGGACCCGTCGCGTCCGGATGCCCCGGAGCGACTGCGGCATTGGCACGGCCAAGGCGTTCGCGGCTGCGGCGAGCTCAAGGTCTCACTCGATTGGGGATCCGAGAAGCTGGATGGGCTTCTCCGCTGCGTCGGCGAACTGAACGTCCCGCTGGTTTTTCACATGGAGAATCACAGGGCGTTCTACGCGTCGGATTCCGGCTCGGCCGCCGACTGGCTCTTCGCCCGGCTGCTCGACACCGATCGGCTCGGCGGGATTCCGCGGGTCGTGGCGGAGCGTGCCGCGAAGGTGTGCCCTCCGCTTGGAGCAAGGCGAAACCGCCTTCGCAGGTGGTTCCCCGGCTACCTGTTGGATTTCGACCGGCTGGAGCGGCGTCTGGAAGCCTATCGCGAAGTGCGTTTCGTCGGCCACGGTCCCCTTTTCTGGGCGGGGATTTCGGAAGACATGCAGCCGGGGACGAAGTACCCCCAGGGCGAAGTCGGCCGGGAAGGCGTCACGTGCAGACTCCTCGCGGAGCACGACAACCTGTATGCCGACCTCTCCGGAACGAGCGGGTTCAACGCGATCAGGCGAGACGGCCCGTTCGCGAAGCGGTTCCTCTCCCAGTTCGAGGAGAAGATCCTGTTTGGGACCGACAACTTCCGCCTTGGCCAGAGGGAATACCTCGACTCGCTGGGACTCTCGAGGGGAACGTACCGTCGGATCTACTATGAGAATGCGATGGGATTGGCCGGGAGATGACGTCACCGAACTGACGTCCGGGCGATGACGCGGACGTCTCGGAGACCGGAGAGGAACGGATGGCAAAGATCGCGATCTTCTGCCGCAAGGCCGGCGGGATGGCCCTGAAGACGGCGACGTACTTCCGCGCCCATGGGCTGGACGTCTCGTTGTTCCTGGTCGAGGTCGGGGTCCGCAAGAAGCGTTCGGCCCCCGAGCGGCAGTTCCGAGCGGCCCACGAGCAGTTTCGCCGGTACCTCCTGCGCCGAAGCAGCCTCAAGGAGAGGATCCGGCTGGCGGCAAGAGGCGTTTTCGACCGACTCCCGTCGGCGTGCCAGGACCTGGTGCGCCCGAGCGTATTGCGGCGGGCGAAAGCCATGGGAATCCCGGCTTTCGTCGTCCCGAAGCATTCGTCGCCGGAAGCGAGGGACATCCTGGAGAAGCACGATATCTCCTACGTGCTTCTGGCGTCTTCCGCCTGGCTCGTCAAGGAGCCGCTTCTGTCGATGGCGACGACGCGGATCATCAACGCCCACTGCGCGAAGCTCCCGGAGCACCGGTCGTTGGACGCGCTGCCGTGGTCGGTCCTGAAAGACGACCCCGTTGGCTTGACCGCCCACTTCGTCGACCAGGGCATAGACACCGGTCCGGTCCTGCTGTTCGAGGAAGTCGCGCCGCAGCCGGGCGACAACCTGATCCGGCTTCGCCGGCGCGTCGACGCCAAGAAGCCCGAGGTGTTCCTCAAGGCCGTGCGCGGCCTCGTTGCCGGAACCATCGAGCCCGCTCCTCAGCATCCCTCGGACGGCGTCCATCACCGCCCGATGACGTTCGACGAGCTTGTCGAGGCCGAGCGGGCGCTTCAGTGCAGATTGGGGTCAGAGCGCACTTAAGGACATGAACAAAGACCGAATGAGATACTCCGGGTTCTATGGCCACTGGGATGCGATGGCCCATGAAGTGTTAAGCGAGGCGTCCTGCTGTCAGCGTCGCAGGAGCCGTTGTACTGTGGCGTAGCGACGGGGCTGCGAAGGTGCAGTATTCGGTGAGGTACTGCTGCAACTCCGGATACACCTCGGTAATCAGCCGACGACGCAGGTTCCTGGCATCTTTCAGGGGCATCTCCACTCGGTACGCCGTCTTGGCGTACGTCCTTAGTGCTGGCCGGTTCTATGAACTGCCTTGAAGATCTCCACAGGAATGAACAATTCGTCGCGGCCTGGGCGACCAAGGCTACACCGGCCGCCCGGTCGTGACGGCAGGTCATTTGGTGGGAACAAGACGACGGCAAAGCAACCCGACTTCTCTTCCCCTGCTGCCGACCGGTTTTCGTCGTAGTTGCTCTACGTCGATCAGGCCCGCAAGAGTACAGTCGCCGCCGTTGGTGGCCGGGTCGCAGAGCAACTCGTAGACGAATTGCTGGCCACGACCACCTCGGTGAACAAGCAGGTATTCCAGATTAAGAAGTCCGATCCGAGTCGGATGAACCGCAATGTCAGATCAGGTCCGTCGGGGCGTTACACTTGCACCCACTGGTCAACCAGGGACGCTGTCCGCTCGTAGTCGATGCGGCGCTGCTGGCCGAACTGTGCTTTGGGGTGATCGAAGCAGCTTGCGACGTCGATTTCCGGGAAGATGTCTTCCCCAACGCCCTCGCGCATGAACACGGCGTTGTAGCAGCGGTGAACGCCGACTAGTCGATAGCCCTTCTCTCCTCCGAGTTTCACAAAAGCCGGAAGCGACGCGCCGCAAATGCCGAGCGGCGTTGCATTGGGCCTCCAAACGAACTCTGGATCGTAGGGTTGGGTGACCGCGTGGTTGGGACCCCAGAGACTCTGATACTCGAGAATCACGACGCGCGGGTCAATGCAATTCAGGGCCTTCCAAATCCAATAGTCGTTCCCGTCAACGTCAAGCGAAAAAAGGTCAAGCTCGCCCGCAAATCCATTCTCTCGAATCAGATCGTTGATCAATTCGGCCGTAATCCATGCATTCACCAGTCTCGGGGGCCACCAGCGTGTATCGCGGCACTTGGAGTAGAAATCCCGACCGTGTTGGATTTTCTTCTCGTTGCCGTCGATCATCAGACCGTACCAACCATGGTTGATGACCAGATTTGCCGTGTTGCATTCGATTCCATTGCCGGCACAGATCTCTATGCTCTGGTTGTTGGTAGTTCCTATAAGAGAGAATATGTACAGCAGAATCCCGTCTTCGCCGTTTTGGGAGAACGAGCGAAACTGAACGTCGTCAAATGACGGAAGATCTGTTCCCAGACTCAACAACTCCCGGTATTTCAGCTTGAGCAGGATCTGCATCCCCTTGTCGACGGCACCGATCTCGTCCAGTCGTTTTTGCTGCTCGACGTTCTTGACGAGATTGTGTCCGTTCCCAGGTAGCGTCTTCGCCGGAGCTACTTGGTTTGCCGGTCGCGCCGCGCGGCGGGACGATTCCCTTATCCATCGCTTGATCATGCTCCGTAGTCCTTTCGCTGAGTCCACGGGCAGGGTACAGTCGCAGGGACGGTAGAGAATAGCGAAGCCCCGTCGCTACGTCAATGGCGATTTCGATGGGCGTACAGGTCTTGATCAGCGACCGGATTTCGAGACAGCCTTCCTTGTCGCCGGTCGCTCGGCGGAACAGGTAGCTGTAGCTCGACAACTGAATCTCGTGCAGCGTCTCGTGTGGCGATGCTGAGCGTGCAGCAGTCTTGAAATCGCAGATACGGGGACCGTCCCGATCGTTGATGACGAGATCCACGATGCCCGTTAGCGGGATGCCCAGATCCTCCCCCGTGGCCGGGCGACGGGGGGCCATTCGGACAGAGTGGCTCCGGCATCGTTCCAGAGCGTTGGCCGCCACACGCTTCTTCAGCGTCTTTGGCACCTCACTGCCGGCGCCGAAGTAGCGATCGGCCGGCACCAGCCCGTCGATTTCCTGGTCCGTTCGCTGGAAATTGTAAAACTCCTTGCCCTTGTCGGTTGCCTCGGCATCGCAGTCCGGCTGGGGGGACGACTTCGCCAGGCATAGTAGCCGCTGCGGGAAACCCCCAGGACTTCGCATATCACGCTCACGTTGGATAGCCGCCACACAACCTCACTTCCGCCGCCGCCCGTGAAACCTAGGGCTCTGCTGGCGATCGCAATTTGGCCGGGTGCCCCCATTGCATTATCCACTCCAGCGGAGAGTCGCGTCAGGGAAATCCGGGAACCAGGGCCTCTGCCCCCATGCGCGCCCGTAAGTCAACGGTCGACGGTGCCGGTGAACTCTTGCTGGCCCCGTCCGCTTGACGTAGGCTATCGACAAGGTAACGGTCACCTTTGGGGAGATGCTCCCGTGCAATCCAAACCAACGTCGAGAAGGCGTTTTCTCCGTCAAGCCGCCGTGGGAGCGGGCATCGGTGCCCTCGGCGCGCCGGCTTCCGCCGCGCCGGCCACCGTCACCACGTTCCGCGAGATCTTCCCGCAGCACGCCGAGCTGGTGCTCCGGCGAAGCCGCCGGGCGCACGAGCGGATCGAGCGATCGCTCCGCCAGGCCGACGCCCGGCCCGTGACCGTGGCCGTCTACCAGATGCAGAACCGCTGTGGCGGGGCGCAGGGCAAGCAGGCCAACCTTGCCCGGATGCTCGACGCCGTCTCCGCCATGGCCCGCCAGAACGTGCAGATCCTCGCCTTTCCCGAGATGTGCCTGCCCGGCTATTTCACCGCCGTTGCCGGCACGCCCGCCCAAGCCCGCGAAGCCAACCACGCGCTGGCCGACGAGCCGCACGCGAGCGACGACGTCAACAAGCTCCAGGCCGCCGCGCGGGAGGCCGCGATGGTGCTTGCCTTCGGGTTCTGCGAACGGGAAGGCGAATCGCACTATAATGCGATCGGCGTGATCGACGCCGACGGGCGCTGGCTCGGGACTCGCCGCAAAAACCCCCTCTCACCCGGCCCCTACGACCTCCAGTCGTTCGTCGAGCCCGACCCGGCGGAGCGGTCGGCCGTGTTCAAAACGCGGTACGCGACCCTCGGCATCTCGAACTGCTTCGACGGGGAGTTCCCCGAGAGCATTCGGCAGATGCGCCTCGACGGGGCGGAAGTGCTCCTCTGGTGCAACGCCGCCACGGGCAGCCCCGACCCCGGCCACAGCAACCGCATCAACTACTCGGCGGCCTACGCCCAGGCGAACCGCATGTGGGTGGCCTGCTCGAACACGGTGGCCAAGAACGCCTACGGCACCAGCCTGCTGGTCGGCCCCTCCGGCGAGCCGCTGGTCATCCTACCCACCAACGAAGAGGCCTTCGGCATCGCCACGTTCAACCTTGCCATGACCGACGGCTGGAGCCGCTGGCGCGACCACCTCGATCCGCGACTGACGAAGTAGCAGGGGGAATCGGCAATTGAGGTCCGCGCAATTGGGGGCAGAGCGCCGTTTGTCACTAGCGTCGTTTTTGCGCGTGCTCGTGCCCCTCTCGGCCGGCAGCCACCTCTTGGGGGGCTTGCAGGCCCGTCTGGACGAGGCCACAATGCGGGCGATGCGGGGTGGTTGCGGGAGGTGTTGGTCCCGGCCCTTCTGTGGCGGGGTGGAAGTCGGGCGTGACGCATGCTGGCGAAACTCAATACGTTCTCGCTTCTGGGCATCGAGGCCCTGCCGGTCGAGGTGGAGGTGGACGTTGCGCCCAGCGGGCTGCCCAAGAACGTGCTGGTGGGCCTGCCTGAGGCGGCGGTCAAGGAGAGCACCCACCGGGTGGAGCGGGCGATCGTCAACTCGGGGTTCCAGCGCCCGCGGAGCCGGGTGGTGATCAACCTGGCCCCGGCCGAGCTGCCCAAGCAGGCCGCCTCGTTCGATCTGCCGATCACCTTGGGCATTCTGGCCGGGAGCGGGCAGCTTCGGTCCGAGCGGTTCGACGGGTACGCCGTGGTCGGCGAGCTGGCCCTGGACGGCAGCACACGCCCGACC
>CAZDHR010000137.1:0-15471 GCA_964505295.1 uncultured Planctomycetaceae bacterium | reverse complement strand
GAGGTGGCTACCCAGGAGATGATCGCCACGCGCTTCGGCGTGGAACGCTGCCTGCGGTACGCATTCGAGTTGTGCCGAAGGCGGAACGACCGCAGGCAGTTGACCCTGGTGGCCAAGACGAACGTGCTGACCTACGGGCACGACCTCTGGTGGCGCACCTTCCAGGACGTGGCCAAGGAGTACCCGGACGTCGAGCCCGACTACAACCACGTCGACGCCTGCTGCATGTGGATGGTCAAGAACCCCGAGTACTACGACGTGATCGTGACCACGAACATGTTCGGCGACATCATCACCGACCTGGGCGGGATCATCCAGGGCGGGATGGGCGTGGCCGCCGGCGGCAACATCAACCCCGAGCCCGGCGGCACCAGCATGTTCGAGCCCATGGGCGGAAGCGCCCCGAAGTACACGGGCACGAAGAAGATCAACCCGATCGCCACCATCGCGGCCGTCGCCATGCTGCTGGAACAAGCCGGATACCAATCGGCCGCCGACCGGGTCACGGGCGCCATCCAAATCGTCACCGGCACCAAGATGAAAAGCCAGGCGGCCGGCAAGATGGGGTACGACACGCAACAGGTGGGCGATTTGGTGGTCGAAGCGCTGGACGTATGATCGCGTACGACCGGCACCGCTTGTAGTCAAGACGCTCGGCCCGCGAGTCGAGAGATCGAGCGATCACTCACGGGAAAGGGACGCTCGTCCCTTGGGCTTCCCACCGAAGGGCTCCATGAAATGAACAAGACCATCTTCGACCTCTCCGGCCGCGTTGCCCTGGTGACGGGCGGTAGCAAGGGGATTGGCAGGGCGATCGCCGGCGGGTTTGCCCGCGCCGGGGCTGATCTGTTCCTGTGCAGCCGCAATGAGGGGCCGCTGGAAGCCGCGGCTGCCGAGATCCGGGAAGAGACGGGCGTGCGGGTCGAGTGCCTCGTGGCCGACATGGCCGTGCGCGACGACGTCGACCGGCTGGCCCGGGCCGCCTTGGACTCGCTCGGCAAGGTCGACGTCTTGGTGAACAACGCCGGCTGGAACATCCCCCAGGCGATCGACGAGATCCGCGACGAGGACTGGCGCTACTGCGTCGAGCTGAACCTGAACAGCGTGATGGCGCTCACCAGGGCGCTTGCACCCCAGATGAAGGAGCGGCGTTGGGGCCGGGTGATTCACATCTCGTCGGTCATGGCCTTGGGGAGCACGCCGAAGCGGAACGTCTACTCGGCCACCAAGGCGGCGCTAGTCGGGATGGCCCGGGCCAGCGCGTTGGACCTCGGGCCGTTCGGGATCACCGTCAACTGCATCGCCCCCGGCCCGATCGCCACGGAGATGCCGATGTCGATCTTGAGCAAAGAGCAGCAGGACGCGTTTTCCGCTCGGGCCGCCGTCGGGCGCTGGGGCACGCCGGACGAGCTGGCCGGCCCGGCACTGCTTCTGGCCAGCGACGCGGGAAGCTACATCACCGGCACCGTCCTGGTCGTCGACGGCGGCGTGACGGCAAACGTGTTTTGAAGAGTGAAGAGTGAAGAGTGGGGAGTGGGGAGCGGGGAGTTGGGAGATAAGCGTGCGAGGTCGTGAGTGCCGCTTGCGGCTTCGCTCCAACGGCGCAACCCACCACTCCCAACTCACCCTTCCCAACTCGTCCCGGCTCAATCTACCTTCCCAAATCACCCTTCGCCAATCATCCTGTCCAGCTTCCCCGGGAGCCCCAAGATCGCCCGGAGAACGTCGATCGAGAGGTAGGAGACGAGGAAGAAGACGTACGCCAGGAATGGCAGGACGGCGAAGGTGATGAGGATCGTCGCCGCCTTCGACGCGGTCACCTTGGCGGGCAGCATCCGGATCGCCTCGTCGTCGAGCGAGGGCCCTTCGGATGAGGTCGTCGCTTCCGGCGCCGGCGACGCCTCGTGCGAGCCCGGCGTCCCAAACTCGTCGGGGGAGGTCTCTTCCGCGGAGATCAGCCTTTCCATTCGATCGGGCCCCACGAAAGCCAGGATCTCTTCGGGGTCTTCCGGCGGCAGGAACACGAGAACCGCGGCGTAGAGGACCGTGATCGTTCCCCAAATGACGCCCACGCCGAACGCCACCGGCACGATCCGCAGGGTCAGCTTGACCAGGAACGAGAGCACGCCGAGCGCTTCTTCGCCGGCCGAGGTCTCCGAGGTGATCGTCAGGTTGAGCGACTCCGGATTCAGCGCCAACACGGCGACGTACTGGCAGAGGATGAACGCGCCGATGGCGGGCAGCACCAGCGAAAGCGGGCCCGTCTGGACCGCCAACACGGTCAGCCCCAAGAGGACCACCAAGCCGCCGAACATGTGCAAGAGGGCATAGCAGTCGAGAAACGCGGCGGAGCACATCCGGGCGGGCGTCGACCGGTTCAGCCGATCCATCGCCCCAAAGTAGCGACCGGCCGTGTATTGCAGCACGAACAGGATCACCGCGCCTCCCAGCCCGAGCAGGATGGCGTTCAGCTCGTTGAGCTTCACCCCCATGAGCAGGCCAAAGACCAGCAGCACCAGCATGGCCAGGTACAGCCCGTAGTGGCCGCCGAGCGTGAACATCTTCGAGGTCAGCTCGACGAACTGCATGGTGAACTGGGCCCGGGCGAACTGGAGCACGAGATCGAACACGTGACGGCCGGACCGCTTTCGCGATTGCTCGAAGGCGGCTTCCGACTTCTCGAAGGCCGGCGGACCCCCCCCGGTCGGGGCACGCTCGGGCGGCGTCTTGCCGGGTCTCGGCGGCGGCTCGACCGCCCTGGGGGGCGGCTCAGCGGCCTCCGGGGGCCGGGCGGGACCGTCGTCGTCGAACAGGCCCCCGACCTTCTTGGCCGGCGTCCAGTCGTCGAGCTTCTCGCACCAGACCAGGTCGCCCGGCTTCAACTCCCCGCGAGCCGCGAGCTGCTTCAGCTCGGCCGCCGAGACCGGACCGTGCTGCCGGTTGTCCTTCGCGTAGTACCACTCCAGCGGAGCCATCCTCCGTCCCCCTCAGATCGCGTGCATCGGTTCCGCTCCCGTGCTCGTGCGTCGCAGGAGCCGACCGCCTGCGTCGCCGCCTGCCCCTCCCGCCTTTTCCTCCGATCCGCCCACGTTGTTGCCTCGCTCGGGAGGGCACCGTATCATGATCGCCGGAACGTGGCCTCTTATCAACCGCGATCGAGGAGGGGACGTAATGAAACGCGCTTTCTGCGTAAGCCTGCTGTGTCTCGTCGGCTGCGCGAGCCTCGCTTGCGGGGCGCCCGACCGGCGGCCCAACGTGATCCTGATCATGACCGACGATCAGGGCTACGGCGATCTGGGCGTGACCGGGAACCCCGTGATCCGGACGCCCCACCTGGACCGCTTCGCCGGCGAGAGCGTCGAGGTCGAGTCCTTCTACGTCTGCCCCGTGTGTGCTCCCACCCGGGCGTCGCTGATGACCGGACGCTACAACTACCGCACGGGCGTGACCGACACGTGGCTGGGTCGGGCGATGATGCACGCCGATGAGTTAACCCTAGCCGAAATGCTCCGCGAGGCCGGCTACCGGACGGGCATTTTCGGCAAGTGGCACCTGGGCGACTGTTACCCGATGCGGCCCGGCGACCAGGGCTTCGAGGAGTCGCTGGTCCACACGGGCGGCGGCCTCTGCCAGCCGGCCGGCCCGCCGGACAACACCTACTTCGATCCGTCGCTGTTGCACAACGGCAAGCGCGTGAAGACCCACGGGTACTGCTCCGACGTCTACACCGACGCCGCCATCCGGTTTGCCACGAAGCATCGCCGGGAGCCGTTTTTCATCTATCTGCCGTACAACTGCCCGCACGCCCCCTACCAGATCGCCGAAACGTACTCCAAGCCATACGACGAGCTGGGCATGAAGCCGGCCGACTTCCCGGCGGTCGAAGGGGGCCACGTGCTCAAGAGCATCCCGAAGAACACGGCGGCCGTGTACGGCATGGTCGAGAACATCGACGACAACCTGGGCCGGCTCTTCGCCAAGCTCGACGAGTTGGGCCTCGGCGACGACACGATCGTGATATTCCTCACCGACAACGGTCCCAACGGCGCCCGGTACAACGCGGGGATGAGGGCCCACAAGGCGAGCGTCTACGAAGGGGGTATCCGCACCTGCTTCTACGTGCGCTGGCCGGCACGGCTCAAGGCGGGCCGCAAGGTCGACCGGATCGCCGCGCACATCGACGTCGCGCCCACCGTGCTCGAAGCGTGCGGCGTCGATCCACCCCAAGGCGTGAAGCTCGACGGGCGAAGCATCCTGCCGCTCTTGGAAGGCCGCCCGGCCGACTGGCCCAAGCGAACGCTCTACTTCCAATGGCACCGCGGCGACGCGCCCGTGCCGTACCAGCGGTTCGCCGCACGAACGGAGGACTACAAGCTGGTCCACGCGGCCAACGTGAAGCCGGGCGCGGGGCCGGAGGCGATCCCGTTCGAGCTGTACGACATGCGGTCCGATCCGCTGGAGACGCGGGACGTCGCCTCGGAGTATCCCAAGATCGTCGAGCAGATGCGCGGTGATTACGCGGCGTGGTTGGCCGACGTGAGCCGCGACCACGGCTACGAGGCCCCGCGGATTCTGATCGGCACGCCCCACGAGAACCCCACGATCCTCACGCGCCAGGACTGGCGAGGGCCGTCGGCCAGTTGGGGCCCGAAAGGGCTCGGCTACTGGGAGATCGGCGTGCCCGAGGGGGGCACGTTCAAGATCACGTGCGAGACGGACCCGGTGAAGCTTTCGGCGGTGGTCCACCTCCGGTTGCAGGGGTTGGAGCTCCAACAGATATTGGTGACGGGCACGGGTCGATGCTCATTCCCAGCCGTCGAATTGAAGGCCAGCCCCGCCGAGCGGCTGGAAACGTGGATCGAGGAGGAAGGCGTCAAAACGCCCTACGGCGTCCGGTACGTCTACGTGAAGCGGTGCGACTGATGGGCTGACTCCGATACCGCTTGCTTCGCTGGAGTAGCAGCCCACACGCCGTGTGGGCTGCTACTATGATCGGACGCCGCGAACGGTTTCAGCCGTTCTGTTGGCGATCCTCGCCGCCTTCTGCCATAATGGGGCCGAGCGGGGTGCGACCCTATCGCGACGAACGCCGTTGGGGCAACGTCACGACGAATGATCCAGCACGGGAGTAATGATCGATGGCAGTATCCAAAACACCTTTGGGTTGTGCATGCTGTGGAGTCAGCCGGCGGCGGTTTCTTGCGGCCGGGTGCGCCACGTGCGCCGGCGCGGCGGGGCTGCTGGCGGCGAGTCGCCGGGCGCGTGCGGCCGAGGCCGGCAAGAAGCTGCGGATCCGAATCATCTACGCGCTGCACGCCGTGGTGCAGCCGCGCCCCGACTGGCCCAACATCGGCTTCAACTTCCAGCCCGTCATGGACCGAGTCACCACCGAGCTGACCAGCCGCTGCCCGGGGTTCGAGTTCGTCACCTCGATGGCCAGCGGCCCGGAGGAGGCCCAGAAGATCCTCGAAGCCGACAAGTCGGCGACCGTCGACGGCTACCTGATCTACCAGTTAAACTGCTGGAACCGCGTGGTGCAGCCGGTGGCGGCCACGGGCAAGCCGACGCTCTACGCCGACTTCAAGTACGCGGGCAGCGGGGGATTCCTGGTCTACACGGCCGGCTTCCTTCGCAAGGAAACGCCGAACGTCGGGTTCGTCGCCTCGTCGAGCATGGACGACCTGGTGGCCGCCGTCCAGTGCTTCGAGGTGCTGAGGAAGGGTGGATCGGCCGCCGATTTCGCCGCGGCCACCGCCCGGGTCCGCACGGAGCGCACGCGTGCGCCGGGCGACATGTCGTGCAAGCCCGACCCGCTGAAGACTATCTCGGCGCAAGAGTGCCTGGCGAAGATGAAAGCGTCGAGGATCCTCGCGGTGGGCGCCTGGCGGGGCTACGCGCCGGCGATCATCCAGGAGATGGGAATCGACGTCGTCAAGGTCCCCTTTGAGGAGGTCAACGCCGCCTGGGAGGCCGCGGATAAGGACGAGGCCCGGGCGATCGCCGACCGCTGGGAGAAGACGGCCGCCAAGATCGAGGACGTCTCGCGCGAGACGCTCGAGCAATCGGCCGCGATGTACCTGGCCGAGAAGGCCGTGCTCGAGAGCCACGGCGCCAACGCGATCACGATCAACTGCCTGGGCGGCTTCTACGGCGGGCACATCCACGCCTATCCCTGCCTGGGGTTCCACGAGCTGAACAACCAGGGCCTGATCGGGGGCTGCGAGTGCGACATCCGTTCGGCGGCGACCATGGTGACCTTGACCGCCCTCACCCAAGGCCGGCCCGGCATGATCTCCGATCCCGTCCTCGACACGGCCAAGCGGCAGATCATCTACGCCCACTGCGTCGCGTCGAACCGGCCGTTCGGGCCTGACGGCCCGGCCAACCCGTTCGAGATCGTCACCCACTCCGAAGACCGGCAGGGCGCCGCAGTCCGCTCGATTTTCCCGCTGGGCTACATGACCACGACCGTCGAGTTCGCCGCCGAGCGGAAGCAGATCCTTTTCCACCAGGGCAAGACCGTTGAGAACGACCCGAACGACCGGGCCTGCCGGACGAAGCTCGCCGCCGAGCCGGTCGGCGACTTCGAGAAGCTCTTCCGCGAGTGGGACCAGTGGAGCTGGCACCGCGTCACCGCCTTCGGCGACCTCAAGGAGCCCATCTTCGCCCTGGCCGACGCGCTGGGGTGGGAGGTGCTCGAAGAGGCGTAATGGCTCCGTTTGCGAGACGCCGATTCCAGCGTAGAGAACCGGCGGGAATTCCTATGTCCAGCCAAGCCGGAAGGCCGGGGGGGCGGCGATCCTGTTGTGCCCCGGCACCGGTCGGTTCGCGTCCCACGCCATCCGCCGCTGGCGGTAGGGTACAAATTGGGATGGAGTGCCGGACGAACCAGGCTTGAGTATTGGCCGCAAACTCAGCATAATTAAGGGTTTGTGAAGAACGGACCTGCCACTCGGCTGCAAAGAGGGTTGTCTAATGGCCGACCGCATATTCCTGATCCCGGGATCGCCGGCTCTCATCCCCGGTCTTGGGGGAATGTCGCCCCAAATGATCGAGGACCTTCTCGCCATCTCTGAAATCCGGTCGGAACGGATCGAGGCCCTCGGCGCGGCTTTGGAGGCCGAACCGGGATTTCCCAATGCAGATCGCCTCTCCGACATCGTTCGCGAAGTCGTCGATGACGATCGACAGGCGTCCGCGGTCGTCGCTGCGCTGCACCACGTGCCCCCCCAACGAGTCGATCAGTTCATTCAGACGGTTCGGGACTGGCGCGAAGCGGACAACAAGAACGCCGAGCGTTTCCCGGAGGAAGCGTTGGTTTCCGCCGAGCAGAACCTTCGCCGTTTGACTCGCGATCTTCCCGCGCTCGAAAGGTGCCGAAAGGCACGCCGTTTGGGATCGATTCTGGGCAACACCGCGGAGTCACTGGAACTGATATGCGATTTGAGGCCGGTTTTCGACGCCCAGCGTGATCTCGTCGAGGGCATCATGCCTCTGACGACGATGAAGATCGTTTACGAAGGTCAAGATCAAGAAGTCAGGGTGCTGGAGGTGCAGTTGTCGCGAGACATGCTTACCGAGCTTGTGGAGAAGGCTCAGAAGGCCCAGCAGAAGCTGGAAGTCCTCAATCGGTGTATTCCGACGTGGACACCCAACGGGCTCGTGGATCTTGGATAACGCGGTCTGCTCGGAGGGATTGAGATGAGAAGAACCGAATGGGGGCCGATGAGCCTGGAGGAATTGCGACGTCTTTGCCGAAGTCGTCGAGCGCAGGGGGCCATTCCGCGACCGGAGGCCTCGGAAGGTATCCAGGAGATTCGTTCCGGAGCCATCATTCCGGATCCGGACCGACCAGGGGTCTACTGCATCGAAGCGAACACTGCTACGGGGCTTCGGAAGTTCCCGCACGCTGCGGAGGGAGGTTCCATAGACTCTCAATCGGAAGCATTCCATGTACCAGTCGGCTATACCTATTTTGGGCCCGTTCACGTGACGCAGTGGTGGCCCGTGCTCCCACACTGGCCATCGATCGAACTGGAGGCGACCGGAGCGCCAGACAAGCACAAAGAACGCGGATCGCGAAGTGATCTGACCGCAGAAGGACTCTCCCCTGAGTCAGTGTTGGCCGTACTTGAGAATGCGAGTACGGATCATCCGGTGAGGCGGAGAATGGTGATCGAAGCGGAGGTCCTACCGTTTGCGCCTGACGAGCGTAGCCGGCTCAATGTGGTCCTCCGTCGCTTCATTGAGGACCATCGCAACAGTGATGATCCAGAGGACCTGGTCGCAGTTGCTTCGGCGATTCGGAAGTACGTCGCAACGATGCACGGAGGTGATTTAGGGGATTTGGCTGTCCTCTTGGCCAGCGATCAAAATGCCACGGTTCCGCTGGAAGTGGAACTGGAGGTAGCCAAGACCCTTGTGCGGAAGCTGACTTCACAGCCGCCGGAGGAACCGGATAGCGAGCCCGAGCTGGGTGATCGTCTGATGGAATTGGCAAGCACTTACCTGAATGCGCGTCTCCTCTCGCGCGAGAAGTACGGCGCCGTGGCACTCAACGTCGTGCTTGCCCTTCTGCTGCTGCGTAGCCGGCACGTGGCGGATCTGTTGCGTCTGCTAAGCAACCTTCGCGTCCCCTGGTTCACGCAACTCGTGGTTCGACGGGCGAGCCGCGTCCGGGGCGACCTCGAACGCCGATTCCCCGCGGGGCAGGCCCAACGTTATGTGATGGATCTGAACGCTCTGTGCGAGGAGTTCGCCACGACCGAAGCCTGAAGGAATCCTGCTCCATGCCGGCACAGCGCCTCAGCAGTCATCCGGTGACAGTCCGGAAGTACGACGTAGCCGGTCAGGATTCCGAAAGGGAGCCATACTTCGTCCGCCACGTCGGGCTGTCGGACGAGGAGCGCGATAACGTTCGCGCCAACACGGATCTCTCTCTGGTCCACATGGGGCCGCCCCTTGAGCGCCGCAAGTCGGGAACCCCCATTCATGCCGTCGGCACGGCTGGCTTGACCGCCGGCCAGATTCGGCAGATGGGCGTTTTCGTCGATGAGCACATCTCTGAATACAAGGCGGAGAAGATCCGCAAGCACCGGCAATACGTCATTCATCCCCACGTTCGGGAGCCGGACGCGGACGTGTCCTGCCGCCGATTCAGTTGCGTCGGATTCGTCGTCGAGGCCTATCGCGACGCCGGCATTGAGCTGCTGGTCACCGAGCCGACAAGTCTGCCGCATGTCACCCTCGACACGCTGGCAAATGCCTACCCAGAGCAGGCGAGTCGACTCCGCAAGCCAGCGCTGCGTTCCTTGCTCGGTCTTGAAGGCGATGGCCCCTGGCCCGCAGTGTTGGCGGGATATGTGCTAAATGCGCTCAACAGAACGGTGCATGAAATACGTAGGGGGCCATACATTGCTGCTTCCGGCGACGAGTTCTTCCCTGCGCATTCGTCCTCGGGAGTGAGTGAGTGAGTGAGTGAGACTGGTAAAACGCCTGGCTCGAAGACACGGCGGACTCCGGCAGCGTGCCCCAAGTTGTGAAACGGATCTGCGATTCTCTGAGCTCTGCCCGGAGGGCGCGCCTGCCCGGTCGCCAGCCCCCTATTGGCCGGCGTCGACGGATGGGCTATGCTTGGTCCTTCGTCTCACCATCACTTTCCCACCCAGGAGTCTGACGATGCGCAAGCCCTTGGTACTCCCGACCTTAGTGTGTCTTTTGCTGGTTTCTCTCGGCGCGTTGGCCCTGGCGGCCGACCCGCCGGCGAAGATCCAGGTGCTGTTGATTGCCGGCGACGACGTGGCCCCCTTCCACGACTGGCGCGAGATCTCCGAGAACACCCGGGAAGTGCTCGTGGCCACCGAGCGGTTCGGCGTCCGTGTCTGCGAAGACCCGTTGATCCTCGAATCGGCTGGCGCCCTGGAAGCGTACGACGTCGTGGTCTTCACGATGTTCAACCGCAGCCTGCCGATGCTCTCCGACGTGGGCAAGGAGAACCTCGTCCACTTCGTCCAAGGGGGCAAAGGCTTCTACGTGCAGCACCTGGCCAGCGCGTCGTACGGCGAGTGGGAGGAGTTCGGCAAGATGTGCGGGCGCAAGTGGGTGATGGGCACCTCGGGCCACGGCCCGCGGGGCGTGTTCGAGTGCAAGATCGCCGACAAGGAGCATCCCATTACCAAGGGGATGGAAGACTTCAAGATCTTCGATGAGCTCTATTCCAAACTCCAGGGCGACACGCCCATCCACGTGCTCGTCACCGCCGATTCCGACTTCAGCGAGAAGACCGAGCCGATGGTCTTCACGTGCAGCTACGGGCAGGGCCGCTGCGTACACAACGCCCTCGGCCACGACCACAAGGCGATCAAGAACAAGTCGTGCCGCAAGCTGATCGCCCGAGGCGTCGAGTGGGCCGCCACCGGCAGCGTGGCCGGCGACTGAAAAGGTGAGAAAAGGTGACAGCCACCAAATTCGGGGAATCCAGGCACTCTGCTAGGCGTCTAATTCTCCATCTTCTGCAGATTTGGTGGCTGTCACCTTTTTCGCCCGGGCGATGGACGTCTTCACAACCTTAGTGCAAACTTGCAAGAAGCTGGACGTGAGCGCCTACGCCTACCTCCGCGACCGTCTGAGCCGCCGCCACGAAATGCCCGCCTTGGCCGACCTAATCCACGCCGCCGCAAACGAACCTTTGACTGCTAGCGGTTGAGAGGATACCCCATTTTCCCGATCGCGAGCGCGAGATCCTCGACGTCCTGGTCCATCTGACGCGACTGCGGCAAAGAACCGAGGAAGTGTTCCCCGACGCGAGGGCGTTTGTGCGTCCCGGGTTCGACGACGGATCGGCCGACGAGGATAGCGAACCACCGGACGCGGACGGCGCCTGATCGCCGCGTTCCATCCGGTCTGAGCGCGGTGCAAGGCGCAGCGTTGGCGTTTGCCGTGTGTCGTGCGGGAGAGACGGCCCGCGCGGGGCCTCTGGTGTACGGCGGCTGAGCGCTACGCGGTGGGAACGGCAGCAACCTCGCCGGAACGTATTACCGTTGGCCGGTTCCCCGATTTAGCGGTAGAATGGAACCATGAGGATTTCCGAGCTCGTTTGGCCGGAGGACCGCGTGGAGCACATCGCCCGGCACGGCGTGACGCCGGATGAAGTCGAGCAAGCCTGCTTCGGGCGGTCGCTGGTGCAGAAGGCCAAGTCGGGCGGCCCGAATCCGGTGTACTACGTGCTCGGGGAGACCGATTCCGGGCGATATCTGTTCTGTGTCGTAGTGCAGTTCCCGGATCGCAAAGGCTATCCCGTCACGGCCCGTCCAATGACCGACAAAGAGAAACGCCGATACCGCCAGTGGAAGAGCCGATGAGTACTGAGAAACTCCCCCAGACCGATTCCATTCAAGAGCTGGCCCAATTCTGGGATACCCACGATCTCACGGATTTCGAGGGGCAATTGGAAGAGGTCACCGAACCGGTTTTCGAGCGGGAAACGGAGGTAACGCTCCGTCTCCCATCCAACGAGGCCGAAGCGGCCGAGAGAATCGCACGGTCGCAGGGGATGGGCCTGACGGAATTGATCTGCCAGTGGGTCCGGGAGAGGGTGAACGCCTCTTGATCGGCGGATAACAGAGACGATTCCCAATCTTCGGAAGGTCCAACGCCTCCATTACGGTGATCAAGCCCCGTCCCATCGTCCTGCTCTCGGTCGCCGGGCTCTTCGTCTGGCTCTTCGCCGACGCGCTCTTTCGCGGCGAGGTCTTCGTCTTTCGCGACGCGGGGCACTACTACTACCCGCTCTTCCAACTCGTCCGGGGCGAGTGGGCCGCCGGGCGCGTGCCGCTGTGGAACCCCTACGAGAACCTCGGCGTGCCGCTGGCCGGGAACCCCACGTCGAGCGTCTTCTACCCCGGCACGCTCGTCTTCCTCCTGCCGTTGGACTACGCCTGGGCGTACAAGCTCTACGTGATGGGCCATCTGCTCCTGGCCGCCTGGGCCGCGTATCGGCTCGCCCGGCGTTGGGGCGGAAGCGTCGAGGCGTCGGGCATGGGGGCCATGTCATACGCCTTCTCGGGCAACGTGCTGTTCCAATACTGCAACGTGATCTTCCTGGTCGGCGCGGCCTGGTTGCCGCTGGCCGTCCTGGCCGCGGATCGGATGTTGAGGGAGGGTTCAGGGTTCAGGGGTCAGGGTTCAGCATTTAGGGGCCGGGGGCCAGGGAGCAGGGAACAGGGAAACGGACGCACGGATCGGAACCCACTTGGCGGCGTGTTGGCCAAGGTAAGGGCCGCGCTCGGGTTGGGGGCGGTCCTCGCGCTGATGACGCTCGGCGGAAACGCCGAGATGGCCTACCACGCGGGGCTGATCGCGGCGTTCTACGCGGCGTGGCTTTGGTCGACAGAGCGGATCGCCACAGGTCCCCTCTCCCTCTGGGAGAGGGTTAGGGTGAGGATTTTGACACGGGTAGTCGCGTCCCCGGTCTCCGTGGCCTCACCAGTTCCCCCTCACCCCGACCCTCTCCCAGAGGGAGAAGGGGCCTGTACGGACAACCGCCCACGTCTCCTGCGGCTCGCCGCCTCGCGCCCGGCGCTTCTCGCCCTGGCGGCGGCGGTCGCACTCCTTTTGTCGGCCGTGCAGGTCCTCCCGTCGATGGAGTTGAGCCGGCGGAGCGGACGGGCCGCCAGCACCACGGCGCGAAGCGTCTACGAACTCCCCCGGCACCTGCTCCGCGACACGCCCCGTTCCTCCGCCGACCAAACCCATTGGGCCGATGGGCTTCTGTGCCGGCGCTTGGAGCCGGGCACGCACCACCAGCACGCCTACCATTTCAGCGTCGGGCCTTGGCGACTGGCCGAGTACCTCTGGCCCAACGCGAGCGGCCGGCAGTTCCCCGTCCACCACCGCTGGATCGAGGTGATCCGGGGCGAAGAAGGGCGCGTCTGGGTCCCTTCGCTCTACATGGGTCTGTTTCCGATCCTCCTCGCCCTTGCCGCTCTGCGGCTTCGTAAGGCCCAAGCTCAACAAACCTGGCTCTCCTGGCTCGCCATTCTAAGCGTGGTCGCCAGCTTCGGCGGGTACGGCCTGGGCTGGCTGGTGCACGCGATCCAGATCGCGGCCGGACGCGACCCCGCCGGGCCCTGGCTGGTCGGCTCGCCGTTCGGCGGGCTCTACTGGCTGTTGACCGTGCTCCTGCCCGGCTACATCTCGTTCCGCTACCCGGCCAAGCTGCTCGTGATTGCCGCCCTGGCGTTGAGCATGCTGGCGGTCCGCGGGTGGGACCGCGCGTGGGCCAAGCCGTCGCCGCGCATGCGACGCGGCTTGTTGTGCTTGGGGGGTCTGAGCCTCGTGGGAACGCTGGGGGTGCTGGCCATGTGCCCGTTTCGGGAGCGGTGGCTGGGGCACGTGCCCTCAAACGTCCTGTTCGGACCGCTGGACAAGACCGGCGCGTGCCTGGATCTCCTCTTCGCCTTCCTTCAGACGGCCGTTCTGTGCGGCGCCGGCTGGTGGCTGCTTCGTTGCACCCAGCGCGGTGCGCGATGGACGCAAGCGGCCGCCCTGGTCCTGGTGGCGGTCGATCTGGCGGTGGCCAACGGTTGGATGGTCGCCTGTGCCCCGGCCCCCCAGTGGCAGAAGCGACCCGAGCTGGCGGCGGTGATCCACGGCGAGCAAGCCCGGCGGGGCGACGACCAGCCGTACCGCGTGTTTCGCCATCCGGTCTGGCTGCCGCCGTCGTGGAGCACGAGCGGCTCGCCCGACCGAGTGACCGAAGGCATGCGGTGGGATCGCGACACGCTATTCGCGAAGCACAACCTGGGCGAAGGCATCCCGCTGGCCGAAGTGCAAGGCACGATGAAGCCGTTCGACTACCAGGTCTTCTTATGGGTGGGGAGAACGGGCACGTCGTCTCGCGCCTCGGCGGGAGTGCGTTCCCAGGCAGAGCCTGGGAACGAGGTAGAGGGGATGTCCGCGCCGGTCTTCCCCAATCTGCTGGCCAAGTACCTGATCCTCCGCGGCGGCGACCGGATGCCGGCGATGGAGCCGATCGCCCTGGGCGGGACCGGCGCGGAGGACCTGCTCGACGTCTCCCTCTGGCACAACCCCGGCCATCTCCCGAGGGCATGGATCGTCGATCGGGTGGACGTGCTCCCGCCGCTTTCGTCCGACGACCCACGCGAGGTCTGGCGACGGACGACCGACGTGCTCTACGCGGACGGTCGGCCCCGCAATCTCCGCGAGTCGGCCGTGGTCGAAGCCGATGGCTGGAGCCCAAGCCCCGGACGGGAAGCGGCGACCGCTTCCGGCGAGCCGACGTGCCGCATCGTGCGTTACGAGCCCTCGTGCGTGGAGATCGAGGCCCGGCTCGACCGGCCCGGCCTGGTCGTGCTGGCCGACCAGTTCTATCCCGGCTGGCGATTGGAGGTCGAGACGGCCGGGCGGGGGACGCGCGAGGTGCCCATCCTGCGGACCAACCGCGTGATGCGCGCCGCGTGGCTCCCCGCCGGCCGCCACCGGCTCTGCTACCGCTACCACCCGACCAGCGTGCTCGGGGGCGCATGCCTCAGCGCCCTCGCCTGGCTCGCCCTCGCGGCGATCGGGCTGGCGACGGCCCTGGCTGGCCGCACACGGGGCCCGACCGCATGGGCGCCGTCAAGAGGCAAGTTGGGTGAAACGCAGGGCACATGACGGTGCTCTAACGAGCGCGTAGGGTGCGTGAAACGCACCACCTCTCACCCTCCTCGAACGCCCCCCCGACCCGCTGAATCACTTTCGTTTGGCGCCAGCATGGAATGGTGCGTTTCACCCGCCCTACCGTCTAGGTCCACACCAAGCGGCTCGCAAGAAGCATTCCCCCAGCAAAAAGCCCCGGCCCCACCTCACCGGGCTTCTTGAACACAGGATTGCACATTCGGCTTCGCGAACTGCAATCCTCAATAGGTTCTGCCCCGGGTGAGATCATGTCATTGCGTTCCGTTTCCGTGCGATGGTCGGCCTCAGAAGCGCAATCTGTGCAGGCAACCCCGCCTCCCGCACAGCCGGGCGATGAGACGTCCGATACCGTCGCTAATACGCCCCTCGCGCGCAAAGGCCACCATCTCCGCGTACTTGTCGCCCTCGGCACGCCGGAACCGGTCGCGGTAGTCGGGGCCAGTCAGGTACTCGCACCGAACTGCTTCTTGGAGGCACGCCTCCGTCGAGGCCGCACCACCAAAGCGCTTCCCGGCCAGTAACGCTTCACGCTTGAGGTCGTCCCGCCGCGGCTGGCCAAGCGGTGTGATGTACTTGCGGAACATGTGCACGACCTGAAGGGCGCTGGGGCACGGTTCACCAGGTGCCTCGGGCGTGCCTGTCGCTTCCGCGACCCAAGCACCAACCCTATCCGGGTCGTCCAGGAACTTGCGTCCAACCCCAGACCTCCTGACATAGGTCGGAATCCTTCGAGGTTTTCATCGGGTTCGTGGCGATCGGTGCGCCGAAAAGGGC
>CAZDHR010000136.1:0-15534 GCA_964505295.1 uncultured Planctomycetaceae bacterium | reverse complement strand
CCTCTTTCCTTATTGCACATCGAGTCACTTCATTTGGCTGAACTGTTACGAACTCGATAGGTTCTCGGAGACCCGACCGAAATGAAGCTCAGCAGTCGGAAGACCGAACGAGAGAAGCGGATCGAGCTGTCGATGACGCCGATGATCGACGTCGTCTTCCTCCTGCTCATCTTCTTCATGACGACCGCCAGCTTTGTGAAGACCGAGCGCCAGCTCGACTCGGCCATCCGCGTCAAGAACAAGGCGGCCGACCAGGCACTGAGCGATCTGGAGCCGGCGATCGTCGAGGTCGCGCCGAGCGGCGACCGGTTCCTCTACAAGCTGGGCTCGCGCCAGATCGCGTCGGACGAGGAGTTGACGCGGGTTCTCGCGAGCTTCCCCAACAAGGAAGACGGGGCGTTCGTCCGCGTCAGCGACGGGGCCCCGTTCCGCATGGCCGCCGCCGCGATCCAGGCGTGCAAGACCGCCGGATTCGCGACGGTTTCCTACGTTCCCCTTTCCGCCGGTGGGTAGACGGAATCTCATGAGTCGGCAAATGGGGACCAACAGGTCGAGTCAATTCATGGGCACCGCAGTGTCTGGCAAGTTTTCCTGGCACTTCAAGGGGTGGCTGGGGTCAGTCGGAGGCTGCCCCCAGTGCGTTTTCCTGGGGGCTCGCTGCGCTCGACCCCAGCCACCCGGGACCGCCAGGAAATCTCGCCGCACACGCACCGCACCTGTCGTCCGTGTCGTCACGGCCGCGGTGATCCTCGCGGTGTCTTGCTGGGCGGCCGCGAGCACGGCGATTGCGGACGAAGTCGACACGGTCCAGCAGTTCCTCACCCGGCTGGGACTGGTCGAGATTCAAGTGCTGCACCTGGAAAAGACCCTCGATACGCCGCTCCCCGACAAGCGGCGCGTCGAGCTTGCCCGGCGCCTGGCCGACCTCTACGCCGGGCTGCTGATGAGTACGTCGCAGGACGAGGAGAAATCGCGGGAGATCTACGCCCGGGTCGACTCCCTCGTCAAGCGGGTGCCCGAGGCGGATACGCCGTCGCTCGGCGTGCTGTTGCTCCAGGCGGACTACAATCGGGCGGAAGCCGAGGTGGCCCGATGGATCCGGCGGCCGGACGACGCCACGGCGCGCGACGCGGCCCGAGCCATGCTCGCCCGCGTGGTTCCCCGGCTCCGCGAGCATCAGGCCGAGATCGAGCGGCTCGTCGGGCAGTCGTGGAAGGAGATGGAAGCCGTCGAAGACGAGCAGACCCTGGCCGCCAAGGAGGCGGAGGTCGCGCGTCTCGAGGCCGTGGGCATCCGGGCGGCCTTTCTGGCGGCTTGGGCCAACTACTACTCGTCGATCGTGACGGAGGATTCCCCAAAGGCAAAGGAGGAGCTGGCCACGGCCCGCCAGTGTTTCCGCAAGGTGCTCGATCTGGCCGACGACGACGCCCTCGGGGAGATCACCGCCGACTGGTTTAACCTGGAGGCGGTCGGAAACTGCCGAGCGCTGATCGGGTTGGGGATGGCCGAAGCGGCCGGCGGCGACCTGGCCGGCAGTCGCGACTGCTTCCGCGTCCTCGAAGACCCCGCCGTGCCCCCGGCAATCCGCGACGAGGCGGGCTACTGGCACGTGCAAGGGCTCGTCAACGCCGGCGCGATCGAAGAGGCCGGACACGTGCTGGAGGAGCAGATGGGCCGCTGGTCCGGTCGGGCCACGCCGGGCAAAGTCGGCGCCTGCGCCGCGCTGGTCGCCGCGGCGTTTGGCGACAAGGACCCCAAAGGCGAAGAGGACCGTGCGGCCAAGCACGACCAGCGCCGGGCCGCGGGGATGGTCGCCATCGCCGGCCTCGTCCGGCTCAAGCAGTTCGACACGCTCAGCCAGTTGGTGTCGCAGTACGCGATCGACATGGAACAGGCGGGCGCGCTTCTCGTCCATGGGCTCAAAGGCCGCCAGTTGCTCGACCAAGCCGAGGCGTCGAAGGACCGCGACGACTATCGGGCCGCCCAGCAAGCCTTGACCAAGGCCCTGGCCGACCCGAGCGCAACGAGGCACGTCGCCCTGGCCGGGCAATGCCGCTACTTGCTCGGGTGGTGCCACTATCGCCAGGGGCAGTACCAAGCGGCGGCCGCGCAGTTCGAGCGAGCGACCAGGAGCCTCAAAGCCCTCGATCGACCCACGGCCGTCAAGGCCGCCTGGAAGGCCGTCGAGTCGTACTACCAGGCCGCCTCGGAGAACCCCCGCTACGTGGCGTCGGCCATTCGGCTGCTGGAGGCCATCCGGCGCGACTTCCCCGGCGATCCCCTGACGCAGAAGATCGACTATTACGCGGCGAAGATCCGTCATCACTCCTCCGGCCCGGAGGAGTTGATCCGCAGCTTGCGTCGCGTCGAACCCGAAAGCCCCCACTATCTCACGTCGCGCTGCGAGATCTGCTTGCTCGAGCACCAGCGGTGGACCGCCGCCCGGGGCACCGCGGACCGCCGTGCCGTCGCCGGGGAGGTCTATCAAGCGGTCGATGCGTATCTGTCCGCGGCAAAGGACGGCGCCGACCCGGCCGAGAAGCTCCGGTGCTTGCTGCTTGCGGCCGAAGTGGCGTTGGGCGCCGACCCCGTGGACGTCGAGCGGGTCCGATCGTATTTGGACCAGGCCACGGCGCTGGTGGGCAAGCTGGCGGCGACCGACACCTTGGCGGCCGACTACCACTATCGCCGTTTGCAGCTCGCCGGCGAGACGGGCGACAACCGGCACGCAAGCGAGCACGCCGAGTGGCTGGCCCGGCATGCCGCGGGCTCGGGCTACGAGTTGCCTGCCCTGGTCGAGTTGGCGAAGAAAGCCGACGCGGCCGTCGCCGCAGCCGGCGGCGATAGCCTGCGCTCCGCCCGGGAACAGGCCCTCGCGATCTACGCCCGCCTGGTCAAGCTCCTGGGCGACGGGCCGAAAGCGATCTCGTCGCGGAAGAACGCCCTGGTTGCCAGCTCGAAGCTGGCGGCGTACCTTGGACATTTGGGGCGCCACGCCGAGGCAGCAGGCCAGTTGGAAAAGATCCTGGCCGCCTATCCGAACGACCAAGGCTACTTGCGGCGTGCCGGCCTGGCCCATTTCCAGGCCGAAAGCTACGAACGGGCGCTTCCTCACTGGCGCAAGCTGCTGGCCGGTTTGCCGAGAGAGTCCGCAGGCTGGTACGAAGCGAAGTACCACCAACTGGCGTGCCTGATCGAGGTCGACGCGGTGCAGGCCCGAAAGGTGTTTGGGCAGTTCGAGCTGTTGCATCCCGACTTCGGCCCGGACGCCTGGCGGGAGAAGCTGAGGAGCCTCCAACGTCGGCTCGGGCGACCGTAGCCCGGTCAACGTAGATGGACGAGTGTTTTCGCTCGTTCCCAAGCTCCAGCTTGGGAACGCACTTGAGGGAGACCGCCGCTTCGCCAGGGGCAGAGCGGATCATCGCGGTTCCCAAGCTTGAGCTTGGGAACCAGGGAATAGCGCACATGGCTTCCCGCAAATCAAAAGGTCCGCCGCCTCTACCCGACGACCGAAAGGTCCGAATCCAGACGTTCCAGGACGAGGCGGGCCGGGTCATTGCGGAGTCCGGGGGGCTCAGCGCCGGGTGCCAGGTCAAATTGATGGCCCTGGGCGAGAAGCTCGGACTCTCGGAAGAGGAAGTCCTCGAGGCGATCGGCTCGCTCCAGGCGGCCCCGAAGGCGTGGGTCGACGGTTCGAGTGCGGAGGCACGCCAAGAGGGGTTTCGCCAGCACGTTCTTGCGGAACTGGCCGACAGGCAGGGCGGTCTTCTCCTGCCCGGCGAAGAGAAGACGCTTGTCGGCGACGGGACCCAACCGCCGTTCGCACTCCCCAAGTCCGCGGCCCGGCGGATCGTCCGGCAGCTCGCCCGCCGGAAGCGATTGAGCCTGATGAGCTCGCGGGAGGCGAAGCTGCACGTCGCGCGCCTGGTTCGCGAACTGATGGGCGATGCGAGAACGCTTTCCCCGGATGGTCGCAAGAGAATCCGCGAGGAAGGCGCGAAGTACGGGCTTACGCCCGGCCAGGTGGAATCGATCATCCGAAACCAAGCGAAGGAGAACCGGTTCGACAGCCTCGTCAACCTGGGCGCCCCGGCGCTGGCGATTCTCGCGGCTTTGGTCGTCGTCGGCTTCTTTGTCTTTCTCATGATTCCCCAACGACCGCCGGCTGGGCCGACCGTCGTGGGCGAGGTGCCCGTCGAAGCGACCTCAGGCGGCGAGTGGTGGGACGCGGCGCTCGTGGTGGCGATCGGCAAGGCCCGCGGCCTTCTGCCCGATCTCAGGCCCGCCTTGAAGGGAATCGAGTCGCCGAACGCCGAAGTCCGCGCCGGCGCGTACGCGGCGTTGCTCGCACCGGTGGTCGACGGGGGAGAAAGGAAGCCCGGCTTACGCACGCCCGGAAGCAGCCCCGCGACCGAGTCGAACGGAGAGGATCCCGGCGACGACGAGTGGCTGGTGACGGTGCTCGAAGCCGAACCGCCGCCAAAAGGCGCGGACGAAGGGCCGTGGTGGCCCACCCCGGAAGGCGAGCCGCTCGGGCCCGTGCTGGAAGGCTCCGAGGAGGAGCCGCGCGGGGCGTTGCTGCGAGACGAGTCGGCGGCGGCTGCGCTCGGAGACGTCGTCGTCGGCTGCTATGCCCTGGAGCCTTCCGACGCATGCGCCCGGCGCCTCCGCACCGCGCTAGTCGACCTCGTTCCCGGAGTCGAGGGCGGGTTGCCCGACGACGTTTCCGCGTACGACGTCGCCTTCTGGACGATCGAGACGGCCGTCGCGGCCCTGGAGCATCCTCAACTCGACGCGGAGCGGGCGGAATCGCTCGCCCAGGCCGTGGCGGAGCGACTCAGCGTCGACGTGGACCGCCGCCTCATGCCGGAGGAGCAGACCGAGCACTGCCTGCGCGCCCTCGCGTCGCATCTCTACCAGGTGCTGATTGCCGGCGCCGGGGCCGACCCGAACCGCGCCGGCGAGCACCTCGATGAGCTGGCCGACCGGGCGGAGAAGCACGTCGATCCCAACACGCTGGACGGCCTCACCACCGATTTCCTCCTCGCGGTGCTCTCCGCGGCGCCCGACGATTGGCCCGAATACCGGGGCTTGATCCGCCGCGCCGCCAGATCGGAGCATTGGCAGTCGCTCGAGAGACTGATCGACTGGTACGAGCAGTCGGGCGATCGGGAGTTCCAGAGCTATCTGTCCGCCCTGTTCCTGGCGCGGTTCGACGTCGACCCGGAAGTATCGTCGCCGGCCGAGTTGGCGGCGGCGATCCGCAGGATCATCCACGTCGCCTCGAGCAGCCGTGCGGACCGGTTCTGCGAGCTGGCCGCCCGAGTGCTGGCCGAGACACCTCGCGGCACCGGCGATTCCGAGGCCCTGTTGCGAGCGACCGTAAGGCTCGCCAAGGTCGCCACGCTCGGTTGCGCGCTGGCCCAAAACGAGCCCGGCTTCGCCACGTACGACCCGTTGCTCGATGAGCTCGAAGGCGACCACGCCTCGCGCGCGGCGGGCGCACCCCGGGCCGACGGCGATTCCGGATCGGCCTCGACGAGACCTCCCCGCTGGGTGATCGACTCGCTTCTGGAACTCCAAGATTCCTCGCAGTTGACGATGGGCAAGCGGATCGCTTCGCTGGAGCGGTTGGCGGATGCCGCCGGACGGGTCCGGGCTCTGACGCCGGAGCAAGGCGCCACGGTGGCCCGCTACCTGCTCCGGCCGAAGCAGCCCGCCGAGCACGAGAGAATGCTGGAGCACGTCAACGAGATCGGGCGCTGGAAGCACGTCCGGCTGGGGTTGGCCGACGGGCTTTCCGAGGTCGGCACGTTCGGCGTCAGCCGGTTGCAGCAGGAGCGCCTCGTGGAAGTGATTTCCACCGTGCTGGGATGGGAGATCGCGCCGCCGGCAGACGAGTCCTGGACGGAGACGCAGAGCAACCTGAGCCGCGTGCTCCTGCGCCACGTCTACGACTCGCTCCGCGCCGCCGACGAAGGGGATGACGACGACCGGCCGGACGTGCAAATGCACCGGCTGTACACGACCCAGGCCAAGCTGCTGGGCGTGCCGCCCGAGGAGTACCTCGCCGCGACCACGCCCGCGCAAGTGCTGCGGCGCATGGTCCTCCACTACGCAGGAAGGCTCCCCCGGCACGGCCTCGGCCAGGAAGACGGGAAGTACCTGGACCGCCTGCCCCACGAGCTGGCCGCGGCCGACTACCTGGGCGAAAACCCGTTGGCCCGAACCGTGCTCATCGAGCGGATCTGGGCACGACTGGTGGCGATCGGGGCGGTGCAAGAAAACCCGAATCAAGCGGCCCGCGTCCAGAAGCTGCTGCGCGAGCTCGGCCGGTCGGACCGCGACGCGACGCACGTGCTCGCGCAGCTCCACGACGGTCAGCGGACGCTGGTGCAACTCTGGATGGCTTTCGTGGAGCCCACTCGCGTGGAAAGGAACTGATTGTTGATCCCTCTACTGATAGTGGAACGTCAATCTCGTCGCAAGCCCAGGGGAACGTCGATCTCGTCCCAAGCCCAGGGGAACGTCGATCTCGTCCCAAGCCCAGGGGTTGCAACCCCTGGGCTTCGAGCGCGTTCCATGCTCAACGCAGGACTCAATAGGGACGCCGAACATGCGCAAGCGAAGCCTCGGCATTCTGGCATGCCTGTTGGCCGGTTGGATGACGGCGTCCAGTCGCGCCGCCATCGTCCTTCCCAAGGGCGATGGCCCGCCGATCGCCGGCTTCCTCGTGCACGACGACTCCACGAAGATCGTTCTCCGTGAACGGCTCGCCGATGGCACGTTCCAAGATCGCGAGATCATGCGGTCGCAGATCGACGAGGTGATCCTCACCGTTTCCGCCGAGCGTCTGGAGTCGCTCCGCCCCGACGACCCGTCCGGCTACCGCGACTATGCCGAAGAGCTGGCCGAGAAACGCAAGGACCCGGAGGCCCGGGCCACAGCCGTCCGGTTGTACTTGATCGCCGCCCACCTCGCCCCGGACAAGCTTGGGCGTAGCTGCCTGATGGGAATCGCGGCGTTGGCCGACGAGCCGGCCGACGTGCGCAAGTTCCGGGCGCTGGCGTATCTGTTGGACCCGGCGCACAACCGCGAGTTGCTCAAGCGATCGGACGTGCCCGTCCCGTCTGCGGGAGCGGCCGCCCACGCGAACACGAGCGAGCTGGTCGACGCTTTGCGGCTTCTCCGCCAAGGGAAGTACGCGCTTGCCGCGCAACAGGCCGAGTCGGCCAAGCCGCTGTTCGATCAGTACGCCCAATTCCTTTCCTACCGCGAGTTCCTCCGGACCTGCGAGGCGGCCCCCAGCTCGGGCCCTTCCGACGATCTGTTGCGCCGCATCCTGCACATCGAGCTGACGCTCTCCGAGCCGCCCGCCCCCCGCGAAAACCGTGAGACGCCCCAAGACGTCCCCTCGGCCGATTGGCGGCAGATCGTCACCACCGGCGGCCACGCGCCGGTCCCGTCCCTCTCCCTGGAGACGATCACCGAGATCGACCCGCGCAAATGCGTGTTTCGCCGCAGTCGCTGGGCGGAACCGTGACCTGGCACTCGCCTCGCCATCAAGGCGCTCGGCGAAGCGTCAGGTCGCCGAGGCGCCGGCGCAAATGACGGGAAAGGACTCCTCCAACTCCTTGCCGGCTTCCAGAACGTAGCTGAGCAAGTCGGGTCGGCTTACCACGCCTACGAGCCGGCCGTCGCGAACCACGGGCACCCGACGAATGCGGTGGCGCACGAACAGCGTGGCGATGTTGCTCAAGGGCGTGTCCTCGTCGACGGTGAAGACGTCGCGGGTCATGAATCGCGACAACGGAGCCGTGCGGATGCTCGGGTCGTAGACGACCTCCAACAGCGCGAACTCGCTGATGATCCCCACCAGCGTCCCAGTCTGGTCCACGACCGGGGCACCGCTGAAGCCCAACTCGCAAAGCAGGCGGATCGCCTGTTCCACGGTCGCCGTGGGAAGAAGGGAGACCACGTTTCGCCGCATCACTTGCTCGGCGGTAGGCATGGCAACAATCCTCGGTTGGAAATGGGGGGGCCGTCGTTCCTAACCCTCGCGACCGGGACATTCGACTCAAGCAGAACTCGCGACTTCAGGCGTTCCCACCAATTGTAGCTCACGCGGGGCATGGCGGCGCAAGGAACGGCCCCGGATGCGGTCGGAGTGGAGTCGACGCTTGTGCCATTCTGCCGCACCGGGCGCTCCATGCTACATCAGGGGGGCCCGGAGAATCCAGCGAAAGGCAGCAGCGAGGACCGCGAGCAGGGAGGAAGAGTCGCCCGGCGAGGTCGGGAGACCTGCGCCGAGCGCGAGAGTGGCTCGCGCACGGCGCCGGCGGCACGTGCCATTTTGCACCACGTGTGGTACACTGGGTTGCCAAACGCACGGTGCGCATTCCACGACGACCCCTCGGTGCTCGACCGTTGAAACGGCGCAAACGGGAAACAGCTCAGCCGGCGGCCAGCCCCTGGCCCCATCGATTGGCGTGGACCTTGGCGTGCGCGACGTTTCTGCTGTTGTGCGTGGGCGGCACGGTCACCACGTACAACGCCGGGATGTCGATCCCCGACTGGCCGACGACCGAGGGGTACTGGTTCTACCCGTTGCCCAAATGGCTCGGGGCCGACTGGGACGTGTTCCTCGCGCACGGCCACCGGATGCTCGCGCTGCTTGTCGGGCTCGCCACGATCGCCCTGGCCGTCGCCCTGTGGAGGCTCGATCCACGGAAACGCGTACGGTGGTTGGGCGTGGCCGCGTTGGCCGGCGTCGTCTTTCAGAGTGTGCTCGGCGGCCTGCGCGTGCTCACCGGCGAGATGCTGCTGACCAAGGTCCTCGGCTGCACGGGCCCGTTGTTCTTCGCGCTCTCGGCGGCGCTGGTCACGTGGACCTCGCCTCGATGGCGCGCCAGCGGCCCGCCGAAGAAGCTTCCGGCGGCCCGGCGACTGCGCGGTCTGGCACTCGCAACGACCGTCGCCCTTTACCTGCAAATCGTCCTCGGGGCCCAGTTGCGTCACGTGCCGCCGGTCGGCTCGCCCGGCTGGTTCAACCTGTGGGTCTGGCTGAAGCTGATCCTGGCCGGCCTGATCCTCCTCGGCGTGATCTGGCTGCTGGTCGCCGTGATGCGGCGCGCCGGGGCCGAAGCGATGCTCGTGCGCCGGTCGGGCCTGCTGGTCGCGTTGTTCTCGGTGCAGCTTCTCCTCGGGGCGGCCACGTGGGTGACGAACTACAGTTGGCCGCTTTGGTTCAAGACGTACGTCTGGCCCCTGCAGTACACGGTGGTGGCCGAAGGCGATTTGCAGGCGGTGACCACCACCGTCCACATGGCCGTCGGGTCGCTGAGCCTGGTCGCGGCGTTGTCGCTCGTGCTCTGGTCGCGGCGTCTGCTTTCCATGGGCTTGTCCCGATAAGCGATAGTCAATCTCCTTCCGTCTTGCACAGCGGCGCACGTACGTCCGCCAGCCCGGCCGAGTGTTGCGAACGCAGCCGTCCGGACGTGGCGGCCCACTATGGACGGGTGGCCTGCAAACCGCCATACTTCGAAAAGATCGATGGCCGATGGGGAACCCGCAACAAGGAACCTCGCGTGATGAACTCACGAGAGCGAGTGATTGCCGCGCTCCAGCGGCGCGTGCCGGACCGCGTGCCGTTCTTCGAGTGCGTGATCGACGAGCGGGTGATGGACGCCCTGTTGCCCGGCTGCGATTACCACCAGTTCAACGACTGGATCGGACTGGACAACGCCAGCCAGAACCGGAGCAGTTGGAGCCGGGACAACGTCGAGTTCATCGACGAGGAGCGGGGCCTGTTTCGCGATAAGTGGGGCGTGATCCGGGCGTTCGGCCCCGAGAGCACCCCCGCCCCGGTCGAAGGGCCCATCAAGACGCCCGACGACCTGAAGCGATACACCCCGCCCGACCCCCACGCCGACGACGTGCTGGGCACGATTCCCGAGCTGGTCGAGCGCTACCGGGGCAAGAAGGCGGTGACGGCCATCTGCCGCGACGCCTTCTTCAACCCCGCGTTCCTCCGCGGCACCACGCAGTACCTCATGGACATGGTCGACAACCCCCAGCTCGTGCACGAGCTGGTCGAGGTGTGCCTGAGCTACGACGTCCCGGCCATGCAGCGGATGGTCGCCTGCGGCATGGACGTGGTCGTGTTCGGCGACGACTACGCCGACAAGAACTCGACCCTGATGTCGCCCCGGCACTTCAAGGAGTTCATCCTGCCGGGCTTGAAGCGTTGCGTCGACGCGGCCCACGAGGCGGGGGCGTACGTCGTCAAGCACACCGACGGCAACATCATGGCCATCCTCGACATGATCGTCGACACGGGCATCGACGCCCTCAACCCCCTGGAGCCGCAGGCCGGCATGGACATCGGCCTCATCAAGCACAAGTACGGCGACCGGATCGCCCTCATCGGCAACATCGACTGCGGCTATCTCCTCAGTCAAGCCCCGGTCGAAGAGGTCCGCCAGGTCACCCGCCGCACCCTCCAAATCGCCGCCCCCGGCGGCGGCTACTGCCTCTCCAGCTCCAACAGCATCCACTCCTCGGTCAAGCCGGAGAACCTCATGGCGATGGTCGAAACGCTGCGGGAGTATGGGGAGTATGGGGAGTATCCGATCGCTTGAAGTGCGTACTACGCCTCAACCATCCGCGAGCGACACGGGTTGAAAGACTACGCCCGGTCATTCTGCCGTCCGGGGAACGCCCGCATCAAGAGATCCGCGTAATGATCGCACGGGCCCCTGGGCCTCGCACCAGCCACCACGGGGCCGGCTGCTTCACGAATCCTGCGAATCCGCCGGCGTTGGCGGGTGCACTTCGATTCGCGTGACCAGCAGCAAGTCGATGATGCTGAACGACTCGTCGTCGCCGTAGACGATCACGGTTCGCCCACTGGGGGAATGCGAGAGGAAATCGCGGTGGGGAACCGAGAGCGATCGGCCGTCGGCCAAGTGGAGCGTGAAGGGTCGAAACGGGCTGGCATGGTGCACGTTGCGAAGCTGCTCGATGGTCATCGGAACACCTCCAACCAGGCCAACGCGTAGTGAAACCCCTCCAGTACCCTTGTTATTATACCCATAGCATGTCCAGACCGTCAATCGGTGGAGCACCGGGCGATGTGCAGCTTCTGCGCGGTTCGGTCTGCGGCAGGGCTACTTGCCCGACCGGTCGGCCCCCGTCTCAGCGAGGGTCTTCTTGACGATCGCCATCGTCTCCGCCTGGCGCTTGTGGACGAGGTTCATCGCCGATTCGACCTTCCCCAGCGCGGCGTCGTAGTCGCTGTGCACGTCGAGCAGGACCTTGATGACGCGCTCGGCGGGCTCCTCGTCGAGGTCGAAGAGCCACTCCTCCAGGCCCAGGTCGCGCATCATCCACGCCTTGCGCCCCGCTTCCACGAACCGCGGGTGGATCGTCGGCGTGCCGGCGGCCAGCCCGAGGATAATCGAGTGCATCTCCATGCTCACGATACACCGGGCCTGCCGGTAGACGGAGAACGCCTCGTCGGGAAGCCAGAACTCCTCCTTCAGTCGCACGTTGCGGCGGATCTCCGGCGCAAGCGGCTCGTAGATCAGCCGTCGCGCCGGCTCGATCTCGTGCTTCACCTCCGGGCAGATCAGCACCACGAGGCCCGTCTCCTCGACCCATCGGCGGACCAGCTCGCGGAGCTTGGCGGCGTGGGCCTCTTCCCGCTTCTTGTCGATGAACCTCTGCACGCTCGTGCGGATCGTCAACGTGATGAATCCGCGGGGCTTGAGCCGGTGTCGCTCCATGAACGCCGCGGCGCGATCCTCGTCGCGAAGGTCAAACGCGAACGTGGCGTCCGGGCCGTATTCCAGCACGGGCGGCTCCACGTCGAGGCTCTTCAGATACTCCAGTGAATTCGTGTCGCGGCAGAACACAAAGGCCGCGTCCGAAAGCACGGGCCGAAACAGCACGTCGCTGGGCCACGCAAACCGCTCGAACGACTGGCAATAGATGCCGTACGGCTTGCCCGCCGCCCGGGCCATGAACAGCGGCATGGCCAACGGCATGGTCCGATCCCAGTTCCGCTCCCAACGCCCGAACGAAAGCGTGGTGCCCGAGTTGTAGAGGATCAGGTCGGCCCGATCGAACGCCTCCTGGAACTCGGGCGAGCTCTCGAGGGCACGAAACGGGCTGGCCACCACCTTGCACCGCGGAAACCGCTCCTGGAGGTACTCGCGCGTGGCGTCGGCCCTGGAGTTCGCCACGATCGTCACCTGCGCCTCCGGCACGTGGCGCTCGAGCAGACGCAACAGCCCCGGGGTGATCCCGATATCGCCGATGTTGCTGTGACTCCAGGAGAAGAACACGAGGATCGAGCAGGCGATCGCTTTCATGGGTCGGGCTCCCGGGGGTTGTGGATCGATCGGCCGAGCAATCTCAACCGGATGGTCACCAGCGTACCTTCCGCGCTCCGCGAATACAACTTCCGGAATCCCGCCCGTCGCCAGGAAACGCGGCGTCTCCACGCGTTGACACTTCGTCGCCGAGCCCCTAGGCTATCGGAGTGCGGCTCTCGGCGGGCGCATGGCGGACGAGAGAACGGCATGCATCGCTTCGGATCGAGGAGGAAACTGCCATGGGCGCAAAAAAGGTGGCTCTCGTTACGGGGGCCGGTCGAGGAATCGGCCTGGGCATCGCCAAGCATCTGGCCGCCGACGGCTGCGATATCGTCGTCGGCGATATTCACGAGGAGGAGACGATCCGACCGGCCCTGGACGACCTCCGCGGCCGCGGGGCCGAGGTGCTCTACTGCCGGGCCGACGTGAGCGACCCGGACGCTCGGGCCGCCATGCTCGCGGAGGTGCGAGAGCGGTTCGGCCGGCTGAACGTCCTGGTGAACAACGCGGGGGTCGCTCCCCTGGTGAGGGCGGATATCCTGGAGGCGACCGAGGAGAGCTTCGAGCGGCTCATGCGGATCAACCTCCAGGGCCCCTACTTCCTCACCCAGGCGGCGGCCAACTGGATGATCGACCAGCGCAAGGCGGACGAGCAGTTCGAGGCGTGCATCGTCAACATCTCGTCGATCTCCGTCACGGTGGCCTCGCCCAGCCGGGGCGACTACTGCATCTCCAAGGCGGGCATCGCCATGGCGACGAGGCTCTGGGCGGTGCGGCTCGGTGAGTTCGGCATCCCCGTCTACGAAGTCCGGCCCGGGATCATCAAGACCGACATGACCAAGCCCGTCACCGAGAAGTACGACAAGCTGATCGCCGAGGGCCTCTTGGTGCAATCGCGTTGGGGCCTGCCGGAAGACGTCGGCCGGGCCGTGGCCATGCTCGTGCGCGGCGATTTGGCCTACTCGACGGGCCAGGTGGTGATGGTCGACGGCGGATTCTCGCTGGAGCGGCTGTGACGTTCAACCGGAGAGCCGGGGGGCGCAACCTTCTCTGGTTCCCAAGCTCCAGCTTGGGAACCCGGTTCCGCGAAGCTCTGCTTCGCCCCGCTGGGAAGCCGGAGTCTCCCCGGAGTGCGTTCCCAAGCTGGAGCTTGGGAACGAGCAACGACGAAGAACGGGCAACGAGCAACTCCTGCCAGTCCCCTAGTGCCTGGTCCCCAGTCCCACATCAAGCATCGCTAACCGCGCGACGTTCAACGCTCGCTTGGCCGAGAAGACCTTCAACGTGGCCGGGTGGCCGGCATAGGGGAACGACGTGACCCGGACGCCGGCGGCGTCGGCCAGCCCCACGAACATCGGTCTCGGCTCCGGGGCCCCGGGGTCGAATTCGGGAAAGCGGCTTACGGCCAGGCCGTAATCGGACCCGAATCGCCGTCGGCACGCGGCGGCCATCGCCCCGGCGACCTCGGCGCTGGTGGCCGAATGCCGGGCCATCAGGTCGGCGGGCACGTCCAACAGACGCTCCAGCGCGGTCTCGCTCGCGACGACCACTCCGCCCAAGTAACGGCCTTCTCCCGCCCGGACGGCGCCGAGCCGGTCGGCAACCAGCCCGGCGGTTCCCCATTCCGCCGTGGCTAGGGTCTGGTTGTGCCGTCGCAGGAGCCGGACGACCGCGTCCTCCAGCTCGTCGTCGCCTTCGCCGAAGATCAGCGAGCCGAGGCAGTCGCGGATGGTGGCCACGGTGGGCTCGATGGCGGCGTGGCACTCCTCCTCGGAGGCCCCTTCGGCCGTGATCCGCAGGAAGATCGTGGTCTGGCTGGCGTTGATGCCCACGCGGGGCGAGCGTCCGCGGCGGATCAAATCGGGCAGCATCGCCTCGACCTGGCTCTCGCCCGCTCCAAAACACTTGATCACGCGACGTCGGACCACACGCCGGCCGGCGCCGGCTTGGCAAAGCAGGCCGGCGACCGTCCCGTGCCACATCTCCCTCATCTCGGCCGGCACGCCCGGTAGGGCAAACACCCGCACCGGGCCCATTCCTTCCCTGGGCGCGTCGACGCCGATTCCCGGGGCGGTCCCGTTGGGGTTGAAGATCGCTTGACTTCCCTCGGGAAACAGGGCCTGCTGCTCGTTCTGCTTCGACATGGCCCGCTTGCGTCGGGCGAACAGCCGTCGGATCTGCTCCAGGGCCTCGGGGCTCGAGACGAGCTCTCGCCCGGTCGCTTCGGCAATCGCCTGCCGCGTCAGGTCGTCGGCCGTCGGGCCGAGCCCTCCGGTCGCCACGACCACGTCGGCCCGTTCGATGGCCTGCCGGAACACCCGGGCGATCGGGTCCAGCTCGTCGCCGACCGTCGTGTGGTAGAGGACGCGGATGCCCAACTCTTCCAGCCGTTGGCTGAGCCACTGCGTGTTGGTGTCCAGCAGTTGCCCGCCGGTGATCTCGTCGCCAATGGCGATGATTTCTGCTCGCATGGTACTACCTCGACTACTTCCTGCGTATTCCGTGTTGGATCGAAACCCGTCATTGTGTCAGCTCGGGGACATGAATCCAAGGCATCATGGGCTTTGAACGCGCAGGGTAAGCCACGCGGCACGGATGGCCGCTCGATCTCTGCATGCGTCCCGCAAAGGAGAGGCGGGAACGATACCCGGGGTCGATTGCACGTGAGGGCACGGTGCGAGACGGGTGGGTGGAGCCAACGAACCGCGACGGATTTGGCAACGAACAACGCGCGGTGGAAGAGAGACTCACTGCGTCTCTGCGCACCTTAAGCGCGCGTTGGGGCAGAGGGTCTCGCGCCGTACTACGAAAGACGCCCTAGGAGCGAGTCGACGCGTCCAGCACGGTTATCCCCACCAACTGCCCGTCGCGATAGCGCAAGAGTATCCCGTCGTCTCGGGATTCGGTGTCTGTAACCTTCTGCGGGCGATCGAAGCTGATGTAGAGCACGTCCGCTTCGCTGTCATAATCGACCCAGAACTTCCGAGCGGGGAAATCGATCAAAAGCGGGACCGCTTTCAATACGGAATCCAGGATGTGGGCATCTACGGTCTCTGCCATCTGCTCTTTTTTCGGTCGAATCGACTCACCGTTTACAGAGCGGGCAACATCCACATCCGGTTCCCGAAATTGGTGAAAGCGACCGTGAACTACGGCC
>CAZDHR010000135.1:3946-15557 GCA_964505295.1 uncultured Planctomycetaceae bacterium | reverse complement strand
AGGAGCTGTTTGAGCATCCGTGCTCACCAGCCGGCCGGGCCGGCTCTTTGAAGAAAGTCTTGGGAAGCGGGCCGTGTCGCCGCGTTAAGCGCTTCCTGGCGCGCGGCGGTGTGGAGTCATCGACGGGAAGTCCTCATCCATGAATCGATTCTGTCCAACAGGGCGGCAAGTCCGGCTCCGAGGGCCCCTGCGGTCCGAGAGCCCCGGCCACCATCACGGGGCACTCCCGGGCAAAGGGCGCCCAGAGGCCGAGCTCGTAAGGCTTGTCGCCGTAGTCCTTCACTTCAAGAAACAGGCACACGCAGGCGATCACGATCGCCACGAACGAGAGGAACAGCAGCCACGTGTAGAGGTCGAATCGCGGCTTGCGGTACGGGCCCCCGCTACGGGTTGAGCTTCGAGGTGACACGATCGTTCCTTTGAATGGATCGTTGCAGGAACTCGGGAAGGATCTTGCAGACCGACTTGTCGGGCGCCGTCTCCATGACCTCGATGCGGCCCAGATAGGTGCTGATCCCGCCGGTCTGGCGGACCACCTCCAGCCTGTGGCCTTTCATCAGGCCGTCGTCGGCGCCGATGGAGATCTCCACCATCCCGTTCTCGCCGGCACTCAACACGACGCCGTCGACGATCGGCGGGACGCCCGTGTAAAGCGTCGGGTCCCCCTCCAAGCCGTGCTTGCGCAGGACCTCGTTCGCCTTCGCCAGGTCGGCGGCCAGTGTGTCGACGCGGCTCTTGAGCGACTTATACTCGTTGGCCGCCTGGTGCAACTGGTCGGTGAGGGTGACCACCTGGTCGAAGAAGTTGTCGCGATCCTCCTGGGCTTTCTTGATTTCCTCTCGCAGGGAAACGACATCGTCGCGCAGCGCTTTCTCCGCTTCCTGCGTCGCTTGCAGGGCGGCGATGGCGTCGGTCTCCGACTGCACGAGCGTGGCGATCTCCTTCTGCTGCTCGTCCCGTTGGCGTTCCAGCTCGGCCTTTTCCGTCTCCAGCTTGGTCAGCGCCTGGCGCTTGGCGGCCTTTTCGGTGTCCAACTGCTCACTCGCCTTGTCCAGCTTGGTCTTCAGCTCCTCATTCTCGTCTTTCTGCTGCTGGACTTGATGTCTCAAACCGAGCGGCATGGCGGCGGTCGCCTCGGGGTTCTCGACGACGTTCCTCCAGTTCTGGTGCGTGGCATAGACCGCCACCGAGAATCCCATCCAGACCAGGCTCATCACGAAGATGAGCACGATGAAGATCTTCCCGACCAGGTTCATGGGGTGACCTTTCCTCTGACCAGACGGCGGCGCGCCGCCTCAACGATCCGGTTCCGGTACCGCGGGGCCACCTCCGTTTGGCTCTGTCCGCACGCGCTGAGCCGGGACTGCCTGAACCAGTGACTAGTGGCGGACTGGATCAGTGAGTTCTGCCTGAACGACTGACAGACCCGAGAGTCTATGTGGTTAGTATAACTCGGCCAGTTTTCCGATGTCAATCATAATGCCCAGAGTCTAGTCAACCTGGGAGAACTGGGCAATACGCATGCGCCCCCACCCTCCCTTCCCAGACTCCCGGTCCAAAACGGGCCGTCGGGTCGCTCCCGGCCCCGAGGCGGAATCGGTTGTCGCCCCGCGAGTCGAGCCGAGCCGCGTGTACGCGCTCATCCAACCCGTCCGGCCGACCATCGTTCCCACGCTTCGCGTGGGACCGGGCAACTCCGACGTTTCGCGTCTGAAGCGCGCAACCGCTTGTGTATCAATGGTTTACGCCGGCGTCTGGACGCAAAGCGTCGAGATGTCCGTTACGACGCGAAGCGTCGTAACGATGGGGCAAGCGTCGTAACGATGGGGCAGCCGGTTGTGCCGAGCCGGGGGCGAGCGTTTCGTCCGGCGCAGAACGCCTCGTCGCGCACGGCTTCGACCGTGACCTGACGACCGGGCGCCCGGGGCCTGTGGGAGCTGCGAACGGATTCGGCTCAGCTACTTCTTTCGGGTGGGGCGACGTCGCCGTTTCGTCCGCCGTTTCTCGTTCCTGGACTCGGCTCTCGCCGGCTTTGCCTGGGGCCGCTTGCTGAACCGGTCCCAGGTGCCGACCGCCGCGAAGACCAGGCACGCCAGCAGACAGACGCCCGCCGGCCAATCGCCGTGATCGAGGTACCAACTGCCCCGCGGGTCGGGTGCGACCTCGGCCACGACGACGCCGGTCGCCCGGCGCGGCCCCCGGTCGAGGATCCGCCCGTCGGCGTCGATCCAGGCGGAAAACCCCGTGTTCGCGGCAATCAGCAGCGGCTTGCGGCACTCCACCGCCCGAAACACGCCGCACACCAGGTGCATGTCCAGCTCGCTGGAGCCCCAGAACCAGCCGTCGTTGGTCAGGTTGACCAGCACGTCGGGCTCTTGGCCCCGGCGGGCCAGGGCGTTCACCTGACGACGGATCAGGTGCGGAATCACGGTTTCGTAGCAGATGTTGGGCGACAGGCGCAGCCCGTCGAGCTGGAAAGCCGCCGGCTCCGTGCCCGCGGCCCCGGGGCCCAACGCGCTCAGCGGCGTGAGCCGCACGAGCCAGGCGAGCCGGTCGGCAAACGGGACGTACTCGCCGAACACGACCAGGTGCATTTTGTGGTAGGGCCGGATCGGCCCCTCGTCCAGCGGAACGAACGCGGCGGAGTTGAAGCGTTTCCATTGGTGGTCGAGGTCGACAAACTCCGTGGTGACGCCGACCAGAAGCGGGGTGCCCAACTCGTTGGCCAGCTCTCGCATCGGCTTGCGGCTCTCGGCCGTGTCGCGGCGTACGGCGAGCCGGAACTCTGCTTCGGAGCGCTCCCAGTCATCCGGCATGGGCAAGCCCGGCGCGTAGTCGCGCAGGGAGCGTCCGAAGACCGTCTCCGGCCAGATAATCAGGTCGAGGTCGTCGTATTGGGCGACCGCCTGCCGGGAAAGCGCGCGGTACTGATTGTGCATCCGATCGTGGGTGCCGGGCGCGGGATTGAGGACGACGTCGATCGAGCCTTGGATGAGCGCGACTCGGGCTCGGGGCTCGCCGGGCTCGCGCGACACGCGGAGATGCCCATAGACGAGCGCCGCGCAAAGGACGCCCGCGGCCGGCAGCAACGGCCAGTACGCCCACGGTTTTCTGTTCGAGGGGACCATGCGCGCAAAGCACGCCGCCACCAGCATCACTACGAACCCGACGCCGTAGGCCCCGGCCAGGTCGCTCAGTTGGATCAGCTCGATCCAGCGGTACTGCGTGTGTCCCAGGCTGGCCATGGTGAAGCCGGTCAACAGGTGGCCGCGGACCAGCTCCAGCCCGGTCCACACCACCGGCGCCGCGAGGATCACCGGCACGTGCAGCCGGTGGACCGCCACGCGGCTTAAGCCGACAAACGCCGGGACGTAAAAGGCCAAGTAGAACGACAGCGCGACCCAGCCGAAGCCGGTCATCCAGTGGGGCAGGCGCATCCAGTGCACGGCGCCCAGCCAGAACAGGAACCCGGCGACCCAGATCTTGAGATAGGGGCGTCTACCCGATAGCTCCCCGCGACGCACGAGCAGGACCCACCAAAGGGGCGCGACCCAGGCCAGGGGCCAGAGATCGGCCGGCGGCAAGGCGGCCCATAGCAGGACCGCGCTCACGAGCGCGTGGCCGAAGGTCGAACGATACCAGTCGCGGACCTTGTCGAGCATCAGGGGAACCGTATCGCCAGGAACCGCTCCAACAGTCTCGGTCCGCAGTCGGTGAGGAAGCTTTCCGGGTGGAACTGCACGCCCAGGAGCGGGAACTCGCGGTGGCGGATGCCCATGATCTCCCGCGTGCCCCTGGGAAACTCGCTCCAGGCACAGACTTCCAAGGCGTCGGGGAGCGTGTCGGGCCGGATGAGCAGGCTGTGGTAGCGGGTCGCCTGGAAGGGACTATCGAGCCCCTCGAAGAGCCCCCGGCCGTCGTGGTGGATCATGTCGGTCTTGCCGTGCATCAGGCGATCGGCGCGGACGATCCGTGCCCCAAACGCCTGGCCGATCGACTGGTGGCCCAGACACACCCCCAGCACGGGAATCTTGCCCGCAAACCGCTTGGCGCACTCCACCGAGATCCCCGCCTCGTTCGGCGTGCACGGCCCGGGCGAGATGATCAGGTGGGTCGGCTCGAGCGACGCGATCTCGTCGACGGTGATCTTGTCGTTGCGGAACACCCGCATGTCGAGCGACGGATCGAGCTCGCCGAGCCGGTGGACGAGGTTGTAGGTGAACGAATCGTAGTTGTCGACGAGGACGATCATGGGCGACTCGGGCTTGGGGCCAGGCCATGCGGGTTATGCTTCCGTATCATCCATCGTAGCATCATCGATCGATAGCAACATGCGGTGGCATACGCTACGAGTGTTGGTCATGGTTTGACGAGGATCTCGAATCCTGCCTGTTCGAAATGGTGATCCGACGAAAACACTCGCGTTATGTCATGATCTCGCATCACGATCATACTCACGCAATCGGTAATCCCCCACTCCTTGTCGTCGGTCTGCCGAAAGATTTGCCATGCTTGCTCTTCATGATCGGACGTTGTCTGGACGATTTCAATCCGCTCTGCCGCATGCAGAGAGTCGTAAATCTGGATTGCCAATGGGCGATGCTGAATGCGGGACAGACCGTCGCCGAGTTCGATCAACACGAGCGAAGTCGTGACCAACCGCGCACCGGACGCGAGCAACTCCCGCCAAACGGTTTCGGCGGCAGCGTGCCATTGGTCGTCCGTATTGACCAGGGCGATCAGTCCCGACGTGTCGAGGAACCCCTGATTCACGGCCTTCGCCTTCCAAACCGATAGTCGTCGAAGTGTTCGGCCAAGTCCGGAATGCCCGTCGCCGCGCGAACGCCTTCGAGCGGATCGGCGCCGTCGTGCCGCTCAGGTCTCTCCAAGGGGGTCCCGAGGGACTCCACCGTGATCCGAACTTGCTGGTGCTCTTCCAGGTCGAGGCGCTCAAGGGGCCTGAGCACGCCGTTTTCGTAAATCGCCTTGAGGACGTGTGTCATCGGCGGATTCCTTCTCTGCTTGGCTTTCTGGGGCCAGAGCGCCGGAGAGAGCCCAGTTTTGGGCAAGCTGAGCGATCTGGGCAATGAACATTCCCCGACGGTAAGTCATCCTACCGGAGTGGCGTGGGCCATTCAACCTTCGTGTGACGTTCTCGGTTGTGGCGCCGGCCTGAAGTCAGGCGCGTGGCCCCTTGCCGTCGCGGTCTCGCTATGGTGAAATGCTCCGCGCCCCTCGTCGATTGGGTGCTGTCTCGCGGGGCGCAATTTCTCAGGTTGGCGTGTAGGAGCAAGCCCATGATCGTCGGAGTCCCCAAAGAGGTCAAAGGCGACGAGTACCGCGTTGCGCTGTTGCCGGTGGGGGTCGAGGAGTTGACTCGGGCGGGGCACCAGGTCCTGGTCGAGGCGATGGCGGGGATCGGCTCCGGGCTGGCCGACCACGACTATCTGCGGCACGGGGCCGAAATGGTCGCCGAGCCCGACCAGATCTTCGCCCGGGCCGACATGATCATCAAGGTGAAGGAGCCGCAGCCGAGCGAGCTGGGCCTGCTGCGCCCCGGGCAGATCATGTTCACCTACTTCCACTTCGCCGCCGACCGGGGGCTTACCGAGAAAGTGCTCGATAGCGGGGCGATCGCCGTGGCTTACGAGACGCTGCGCGACGAGCAGGGCCGGCTCCCGCTTCTGACCCCCATGAGCGAGGTGGCCGGGCGGATGAGCGTCCAGGAAGGGGCCAAGTACCTGGAGCGGCCCCAGATGGGTCGAGGCATCCTTTTGGGGGGGGTGCCGGGTGTGGAGCCGGCCCACATTACGATCATCGGCGGCGGAGTGGTCGGGGCCAACGCCGCCAAGGTGGCCGCCGGATTCGGGGCCAACATTGGGCTGCTGGACGTCAACATGGACCGGCTCCGCTACCTCGACGACGTCATGCCCGCCAACGTCACCACCCTGTTCAGCGACCGCCATACCATCCGCGAGCAGCTCCGCCGGGCCGACCTGGTCATCGGCTCGGTGCTGGTGCCCGGCGCCAAGACGCCCGTCCTGATCGACCGGGACGATCTCAGGCGGATGAAGCCGGGGAGCGTGCTCATCGACGTTTCCATCGACCAGGGCGGATGCGCGGCCACCAGCCGACCCACCACCCATGCCGAGCCGACGTTCGTGGTCGACGACGTGGTCCACTACTGCGTGACCAACATGCCCGGCGCGGTGGGGCGCACCAGCACCTTTGCCCTCTGCAACGTCACCCTGCCCTGGGCCCTGAAAATCGCCGACCTCGGCCTGCTCCGCGCGGCCGAGACGTTTCCGCCCATCGCCACGGCCGTCAACGTCTACGAAGGCGAAGTGACCAACCGGGCGGTTGCCGAAACCTTCGAGATGCCGTACAACCCACGGTTCGAGGTGTGACCGCGGGGCCGCCTATGGCGCGGTCTACCGCCGCAACCAACGCCCGCCGATGGCCGTCGGCGGGCGTTATCCGACCGATCAGACTACCGTACAAGATGCGCGCAGGGCGCGCGCTTGTCACAACCTAAGGCTCCAACTCCCGGACCACCAAGCCATGTCGCAACCAACGCCGCCCGCCGTAGCCATCCTCATGGGGAGCCAGAACGATTGGCCCAAGATCCAAGCCGCGGCCGCGGTGCTGGACGAGTTCGGCGTGGCGTACGAGGCCCGGGTGATGAGTGCCCATCGCACGCCCGAGGCGGTTCAGCAGTTCGCCGCGTCGGCCGTCGAGCGGGGCTTGAAGGTGATCATTGCCGCGGCGGGCGGGGCGGCGCACCTGGCCGGCGTGGTCGCCTCGCACACCACCTTGCCCGTGATCGGACTGCCCGTTCCCACCAGCCTGATGGGCGGCCTCGATTCGCTGCTCTCCACGGTGCAGATGCCGGGCGACGTGCCCGTGGCCACGGTGGGGGCGGGCATGGGCGGTCCGCGCAACGCCGGCCTGTTGGCCGTCCAGATCCTCGCCCTCTCCGACGAAGCACTCGCCGGGAAGCTCCGCCAGTTCAAGCAGAAGCTGCCCGAGAAGGTCGCCGCCAAGGACGCCGCCCTCCAGAAGATGATCCGCGAGGAGGCCTCGTGAGCAATCCCGATGCAGAAAAAGGGGACGCAGCCCTTTTTTCGCCGACCAACGTGGAAACGCTCCGCTGGGTCGGCGATCGTGACGGCCATCTCCGTCTCATCGACCAGACCCGCCTGCCGGTCGAGCTCGTCCACCTCGACTGCCGCGACGTGGAGACGGTCTGGGAAGCGATCAAGATGCTCCGCGTGCGCGGGGCCCCGGCCATCGGCATTGCGGCGGCCTACGGGGTCTGTCTCGGGCTTCAGACGGTCGCCGGGGCCGACGAGCCGGCGTTCTTCGCCCGGCTCGAAGAGGTCACCGACTACCTGGCCGCCAGCCGGCCCACGGCCGTCAATCTGTTCTGGGCGCTGGAGCGGATGAAGCAGAAGGCCGTGGAAGCTCGCGGCAAGCGGGCGACTCCCCAGATCGCGGCCGATCTGTTGGCCGAAGCCCGGCTTATCCACGAGGAAGACCGCCGGACGTGTCGGGCGATCGGGCGCCACGGGGCCGAATTGCTCGCCGACGGCCAGGGCGTGTTGACCCACTGCAACGCGGGTGGGCTGGCCACGGCCGACTACGGCACGGCGCTGGCCGTCTTCTTCGCCGCCGCCGAGTCGGGCAAGCGGCTGCACGTCTACGCCGACGAGACCCGCCCCCTCCTTCAAGGGGCCCGGCTCACCACCTGGGAGCTCCAGCAGCGGGGCATCGAGGTCACCTTGATCTGCGACTCGATGGCCGCCCAGGTGATGCGGGAAGGCCGGGTGCAGGCGGTGGTCACGGGCGCCGATCGGATCGCGGCCAACGGCGACGCGGCCAACAAGATCGGCACGTACGGCGTCGCCCTCTTGGCCGCCGCCCACGGCATCCCGTTCTACGTGGCCGCTCCGACCAGCACGTTCGACCTTCGCCTGCCCAACGGCGGCGGGATCCCTATCGAGCAGCGCGATCCCCGCGAGATCACCCACGGCTTCGGGCGCCAAACGGCCCCCGACGGGGTCGACGTCTACAACCCGGCCTTCGACGTCACGCCGGCCAAGCTGATCGAGGCCCTGATCTGCGAGCAGGGCGTCATCCAGCCGGTCACGAGGGAGCGGATCGCGCAAGTGTTGGTGAACGAATAGCCGGCCACGCAGCCCTCGGTTCCAGGCTCCGCCTGGGAACGAGGGTGGACCGGGCGAAGAGTGCTCAGTACCACGTCGGTACCACCTTCCAGATCAGCCGGGCGTGGCAGAAGGGGCACTGCGTGGCCATTCCGTTCAGCCGGCTGGAGCACTGGGGGCACAGCGGCCGCTTGTCGATCGCGAATGCTGCGAAAACTCCTAACGGGCCGAAGAACAGGCCGAGGAAGCAGCCGGTCACGTAGGCCATGCGTGGGCGTCCCACGGCCCCGCCCACAAACGTGCACGCCAGCATCGCGAACACGTAGAGGCCCACGACGACCAACGCAAAGCCGGTCGTGGCCAGTTCCTGCGACTCGCCGGCGTGGATCACACTTGGGGCCAGCTTCGCGGCAATCGCATAGACGACCAGCGGGCTGAGGAACAGGAACACGATCGCCAGCAGGCTGATGAGCACGAACGTCAACACCGGCTGCTCGCCCCCGTAACGGGCCGTAAACGACGATTCGCGGAACGCCCGGCCGCACTCGGGGCACGTGCTCGCCTGCTTCGAGACCATCGTGCCGCAGTCGGAGCAGGGACGCAGGTTCAGCGGCGAGCGGCGAACCCCCACTTCCTGATCGTCCTCCTCGGCGGCGCCGTCCGGGCTGGCTCCCGCTGTGTCCGGCTCCGCCGGCGGAGCGAACAGCCCAGGAACTTCCGACGCGGCGGTCCACGGGCCGTCGGCCCCTTCGCGGACCTCGGTCTCCAGGGCGATCTCCCGGTCCGTGGCCTTCTGCTCCAACTCGATCCACGACACCGGACCGATCGTCTTGCCCATCGCTTGGTAATACCACTCGGCCATGATCGTCTCCAGCCTCCACGATGCACCCGGTTTGCCCGCGCCAAGGCGAACGGCCGAACTCACTCCGATCGGCGGCGCGCAACCCCGATCCGCAACGCGCCCGCCCTGACTGCCGATCATGCTAACCGCAACGGGGTCGCGACGCAACTTTCCCCCTCAGCAGACGAAACCCACCCCCCGGTATGACCCGTTCCGGACGAACGGCCACACTGACCCGACGCCCCGGCGGGCAGATGGGTTAGTTGACCGCCGCCGTCGGATCACGCCACACGCGGCAGACTGGAGGCTCGACGCGGCGGTAGCCGGGCATCGACGGGGAGTCGCCCGGTCGGTAGGCCACCCGGACGCCGTCGGGGGACACGTGCTCGTAGAGCGGCACGGTCGCTTCGGGCGGACTCGGCATCTCGACCGGCAGCGCGTAGAAAAGCGGCTCCGTCTCGACGTCCGGCGAGGGAGCTTGTTGATCGCCTGCCGGCCCGGCTTTCTGCCCGAGGCTTTCAGGGCTCGCGCGAAGCACGGTCGCGCCCGTGGGCATCTTCACCGGGTACAGCGGAAACGTCCCCTCCGCCCGGCGATCGTAGGCGAAGAAGGCAACCGGGCGCGAGCCGGCCCGGTCGAGGCGGTCGGCGGTTGCGAACCGACCGGGGCCGTCGTGTTCCGTAAGCCGGTAAACGGGCACCGGCAGCACGAGCCGCGGGTCGGCCAGGTCGAGCTTGTACATCACCTGGTTGTAGTTGTATCGCGGCGTCCGGTCGGGGTTGCCCGAGAAGGTGTTCGTGTACGTCCCCTCGAAGAAGACGATCCGGCCGCCCGCCTTCGCGAACGTCGGATGCTGCTTGGGGTTGTAGAAGCTGTACTTCCGGTGGGTGACGATTTTTCGGGCGTAGGCCCAGGGGCCTTCGATCGTGTCGGCCTCTGCGTACCAGACCTCGCCGAGCATCGAGGTGCCGAAGGTCTCCGTGGCGATCATCACCCAGCGGCGGCGGTAGTCGTTCCAGTAGACCGAGCCGCGATGGGCGGCGATCGGCTTGCCCGAGTCGACGTCGCACAGGTACGGCTGCGCTTCCTCTTCGCGGAGGTGGCCTTCCTTGACCAGCTTCATCTGGTCGTCGAGCCGGATCGCCGGGGTGTTTTCCTTCCACCGGAATCGGAGCTTGCCGCCGGCGTCGCGGTCGAGCCGGACGTCGTCGAGGCGGGTGCCCTCTCGGAGGCAGGTGAACGCCTCGTAGCTCGCCGGCTCTTGGAAGTGCTCCGCGTCGGCCCGAACCCGGACGAGCGGGAACGGATTGGCAAAATAGACGTACTCGACGCCGTCGACCGTATGCTTGAGCGGATGCCCCTCCGGGATCACCGGCGCGTCCATGTCGATCTCGACGACCTTCTCGAACTCGTGCTTCTCGGGGTTGAATTCGACCAGGCCCTGCTCGTAGACGACCATGGGCTTGCGGACCTTGACGTAGCGGGCGAAGAGCCGCTCGCGCCCGGCCGAGTCGCGGAGCACGGTCAGGCCGTCGAGCCAGGTGGGGCCTTCGCCGGGCATGCGAGCGGTTTTCTTGGCGAACCCGTTCGCGTCGACGAAGTAGGCCAGGTCCACGCCGACCTCGGGGTCGAGCCCGCCCCGGTCGGGAAGAAGCGACGTGGCCCCGGGCACATGGAAATTGCCCAGGGGGTAGGCCGGCCGGTGCGTATCGCCCCAGAACCAGTAGATCTTGCCCTGGTAGACGGCGGTGAGCACGCTATCGGAGCCGAGCACCTGGCCGTTGACGAGCGGCTCTCGAATCGGCACGGGGCGGCCGGTGAGGAGGCTGTCGCGGTAGATCCCGGCGCCGGTGACGCGGTAGAGCCGCTCGGCGACGTTGATCCGCTCGATCTCCAGTCGGCCGGTGCCGCCGGGGGTGACGTCGAGCGCCTTCCCGCGATACCCGAAGCCGTCTTGGGGGAACTCGTAGCCGTGACTTTCGACGTGGAAGAAGACCCGGCGGTCCATCAAGCCCGGCTCGTCGAAGGCGACGATGCCGCCGGAATCCGTGTAGTAGCGGATGTTGTGGACCGTGCGAAGCTCGACCAGCGGCACGCCGCGGCCGGTCTCGGCGTCGACCACCTCGATCGTGAAGTACCGGTCGGCCTGCGGAGCCTGCCCGGCAGCCAACGCCAACGTGAGCACCGCCAGGGGAATCGTCGACATCGCGGGTAGTCCTCATTCCACCATTTGCACAGTAGTAGGCACACGCCGTGTGCCTGCTACGGGAGTTGGGAAGCTACCTCCGGCGGAAACCTACTCCGCGGCGAGTCTCGCCGAGAGCTTGCGCCATGCGTCGATCGATCGTTTCAGGTTCTCACGTTTATCGCCGGGCACGCCGTAACACTGGAGCCCGATCGGGCCGTCGTAGCCCAACTGCTCGAGCGTCTTCAGGAAGCCGTAGACGTCGAACGATCCGCGATCGAGCGGCTGGATGAGCCGGTCCCAGCTCTCGCCGTCGTGATCGGCGCCGTTGATGGTCACCAGGAACAGGCGGGGCAGGGCCAGCTCCATGAGCCGCTTCATGCTCGCCGGCTCGTCCACCTTCAGCCAGTGGCACAGGTT
>CAZDHR010000135.1:0-3936 GCA_964505295.1 uncultured Planctomycetaceae bacterium | reverse complement strand
CACAGGTTGAAGGTGACGCCCACGTTCGGCCGATCGACCTTCTCGGCCAGGCGCACGGCGTCTTCCACGCGCTGGACGTAAAAGCCCGTGTGCGGATAGAGCGCCACGCGGATGCCCGACTCCTCGCACATCGCGGCGATCTCGCGGACGATCGCCACGGCCTCGGAGTCGCCCTCGTCGGAAGACGGCGCAAACTTGCCCCGAAGGACATAGAGCCAGATGAACGTATCGCGGCCCTTGAGCGCTCGGATCACCTCGGGCAGCTTGGCGTCGTACTTGGTTTTTTCGGGATCGAGGTCGGCCCTGACGTAGAGGGCCGTCAGCTCGATGCCGTGCTTGTCGACGGCCTCGAGCATCTCGGGGACGCCGACCGTGCCGCTGGGGGCGATTCCGGCATAGCCCAGCTCTTTCAGCAGGCGGGCATGGGCGTCGGGCGTGGCGTACTTCTCGCAGCGGGCGCAGTTGGTCAGGGCAAAAAGCGAACCCGGGTGTCCCTTCCCCGGTGCTTCGCCGGCATGCACCGGCGGGCCGCAGAGAAAGAAGCAAAGACAGATCGCGCTCAACAGGATAACGTGCGACGTTCTCGATCGGTCGGTCATGGATTGGTCCTCATTGATTCACAGCGCTGAAGCCGCTTGCGGCTTCGCACGATATCACCCCATCCCCCCTACCCCGGCGCGTGGATCGGCTTTTCAATCAGCGCGTTGGCCGCGTCGTTGTCAGCGAACCGCTCCGCGTCGGGGTCCCAGCGGAGCTTCTGGCCCAAGTAGACGGCGATGTGTCCCAGGTGGCAAAGCGACGTGGTGCGATGCCCGACCTCGGCGTCTTCCAGGGGCCGGCCTCGCGTCTTCACGCAGTCGATGAAGTCGGCCTTCTCGCTTCTGAGCGGGAACCGGATCTCGTCGGGCCCGATCTTTGACTCCAGGACCGAGGCCGGCTCGGCCTTGATTCCACCCCGACCGAAGTGCGCCTGGATCCAGCCCTCGTCGCCCTCGAACCGCACGTAGGGGCTGTCCGTCTTGTAGACCATCCGCACGCCGCTCGCGTAGCGGTAATGGACCTCGAACGTCTTGAGCACGTTCCACAGGCTGTTTGCCGGCGGATAAACTCCGCGGCCTTCCACCTCGACCGGCCCGGTGCGATCGGTGCCGTTACCCCACTGGGCGACGTCACACAGGTGGGCGCCCCAGTTGGTGATCATCCCGTCGCAGTAGTAGAGCACTCGCATCCAGCCCGGGCGCCCGTAGCCCTTGGGTGGGTGGACGCGGTTCTCGGTGTAGGGCGCCCGTGGGGCCGGGCCCTGCCAGCTCTCGTAGTCCAACTCCTCGGGCACGGGCATGTCCGGGCAAGGCGGACAGTCGACGTTGTCGCCCGCCGGCACGCCCACGCGAATCGTCCGCACTTGGCCGATCCGCCCGTTGAGGACTAGCTCGCAGGCCTGGTGGAAGACCTTGATCGAGCGGAACTCGCTGTCGACGCGGAAGACGCGTTTGGCCTGGGCGACCGCGTCGGCGAGCTTGCGCCCTTCGGCAATCGTCCGCGTGATCGGCTTCTCGCAGCAGACGTCTTTGCCCGCCTCGACCGCGGCCAGCGACATGGGCACGTGCCAGTGGTCGGGCGTGGAGATTATCACGGCGTCGACGTCGTCCCGGGCGAGGATCTCGCGGAAGTCGCCGTAGGCCGCGCAACCTCGGTAGCTGCCCGACGGACTGTTCTTGGCGTAGTGCTTCTCGGTAATGCTTCGGGCGTCGTCCATGCGCCAGGCGTCGACGTCGGAGACGGCCACGACCTGGGTATCGGGCGATGTCAGGAATGCCTTGATGTTGTAGTGGTACGTCTGCCGTCCCACGCCGATCATGCCCACGCCGATCCGGTCGTTCGGGGCGGCCCGGCCGTCCGCTCCCAGCGCCATACCCGGCACCACGCAGGGCGAGGCGACGAGCCCGCCTGCCGCCGCGGCTCGCCCGAGAAAACGTCGTCGCGTGATCGCTCGCCTGCCTGCCATCGTGGGGTCTCCTGTTTGCAGATGCTCCGGCCGTCTGAGCACGATCTTGCGCGGAGCGAGGGGAGATGTCAAGCAAGCGGCGTGAGCCCCTCGTTCCCAGGCTCCGCCTGGGAACGAGGGCATCTCGCGTCGGCGAACGCTCAGTCCTTGAAGTCACGGCTGGCCAGCCGGATGGCCTGGAGGTCGGGCGAGCAGGGACGGCAACTGTTGACGTGGTCGAAGGCCTCCTGCAAACGCTGATGCTCGACCCAGTGCAGGTAGGCGACGACCACGCTCGGCGAGCGGCCGATGCCCGCGGTGCAGTGAACGTACACCGTGTGGCCGTCGTCGATCAGCTCCCGGAGCACCCGGACGCACTCGGGCAGGTGCCGCTGCAAATCGTCATGATCGAAGTCGCGGACGGGCACCCGGCGAAGCTCGATCCCCGACCGGCGATAGTGCTCCTCCAGCGCCGCCCAGGGGACGTTCAGATCCTGGATGTCCTCGTCGCTGTGCAGGTTGAGAACCGCGGTGATGCCGAAGTCCTCTTTCAGGCGGTCGACGTCCGCGGTGGTCTCAGGATACGAGCCGCAGAAGACCTGCGGGAAGACTTGATCGAGATTCATGGCGAGTGGGACTCCCCGGTGCCGCGGGCTTGGTTAGGATCGGCGCATCGACTACTGTCGCAATAGTCGCTTTTCGCTCCGCGAAAAGACGCTTGTTCGCGGAGCGAACAACGACACTCGTCGAAGTGTCGATGCTTAGCTCGCGCGGCTCTGGCCCGCCCGGCGTCAATGTGCGCAGAGCATTATACGCGGCGATTCACGCCGGCAAGCCTGCTTAGGGAACACGGCCCGCCATCAAGCCACCGTTTGGCCTGCCAGGGCATGATCGACCGGCTCCGGGTCGGCTTCCAGTTCGGCCTCGTGCAACGCCTCGGCAAGCTCCTCGCGGCTGCTCAGGTAGTAGCAGACGCCCACGGCGGCGATCAGAACCGTGATGATCCGGTAGCCCAGGGCGATCACCAGCCCCTGCCCCGCGGTCATCGCCCCGCCGCCCACGATCGGGGCGTACAGGTAAAGCCGGTCGAGCACGAACTCGAACGGCCCCATCGGCAGCGGCAACACGCCCGCAGCGGCGCTTAGCGGACTGAGAACGAAATGCATCTCCAACGCCGGCACGCGATCGTACAAGCCCGAGGCGATCAAGAAAATTCCCAGCGTGAACAAGCTGTGCACGGCGATCGACATGGCCGCGGCGGCCGCCAACACGGGCAGCCGGCGACGGTACATCTGCACGGCGTCGACAATTTGCAGAAGCAGCGGGCCGACGCAGGGCAGCCGTCCTATCCACCGGGTCGATCTTCCTTCGGTCCGGTCGGGCAAGAGCACGAGGACGACGGCCACCGTGCCGATCGCCGTGACGAGCAACGTGGCGTTGCAGACCCAACGGACCGCCGCCACGTTCCAAAAACCGGTGAGCACGATGGCGGCCGAGGCGACCACGAACAGCAGGTACAGGCCGGTGATCCGGTCGACGAACACGCTGGCCAGGGCCTCGGCGTACTTGCCCTTCCGGTGCCGCGCGAGCATCACGCCCTTGAGCAGGTCGCCCCCGACGATGCCCATCGGCGCCAGGTTGAACAGGTAGCCCAAAAAGCCGATCCGAAGCGCGTCGCGCATCCGAAGCGGCACGTCGAGCGCCCGGACCAGGTAGCACCAGCGGACCAACGTCAACGTGACGGCCGTGGCGCAAGCGGCCAGCGCCAGCGTCAACAGGCCCCAGTGCTTGGGCTGCTGGAGCAAGTTGCCGAACACCTCGTTGCGGTGGGCGTCCCATACCAGGTAGCCCAGGATCGCGGCCGAGATGCCGACCTTCAACAGCGTGATCAAGATCTTTTTCAAGGGCTCGCTCTTTTCGTTGCGGAATGAGCGCTAAGACATTTCATCGCG
>CAZDHR010000134.1:0-15584 GCA_964505295.1 uncultured Planctomycetaceae bacterium | reverse complement strand
CTTAGAATGCCCCTGGTTCCCCATCTGCGTGCCCACGCCCGTTTCCTTGGCCACCTTGGCCACCTGGCGAGCCTCCCAGACGTTGTGCGTCAGCGGCTTCTCGCAGTAGACGTGCTTGCCGGCACGCATGGCCGTGACCGAGACGTACGCGTGCAGGTGGTCGGGCGTCGCGCAGAGGATCGCGTCGATCGCCTTCTCCTTCTCGAGCATGACGCGGAAGTCCTCGTAGTCGGCACAGGCGAAGTTCGGTGTCTTCTCGCCGTAGTGTTTCTCGATCTCGGCCTGCACGGGCTTGCGCCCGCCCTCCCCGCGGTAGTAGAAGGCGTCGAGGTTGTGCTGCTCGAACGGATCGGCCACCGCGACCACCTGCACGTCGGGCTCGCGGAACAGGATGCGGGTGTTCGAGCGTCCCTGGCCGCCGGCGCCCACCAGGGCGACGTTGACCTTTTCGCTGGGGGGAACGGACTCCGCCCCGCCGAGGACGTGGCGGGGAACGATCGCGGCCGCTGCGACGGACGCCGCGGACCAGCCCAAGAACTGGCGTCGCGTGGTTTTCATGGTCTGTGCATCTCCTCAGGTTGGCAGGCCGTCATCGGGATCAACTCGTGACACGTGACACGCAGGTCGGCGGTTTCTCCGCACGGCGCGACCGCATCGAGTCGAACGTGCGCGCCGCCGTCTATCATGGTACGATCCAGGGCGCGAAACGCAAGAGAATCCCTCGCGACGCCCGAGAAAGCGGCAACGAGTCGCCGCACTCCACGGGGGGCGCTTCACCGGGTCGCTTGATGAGACGCGCTGGGCCGGTTAGAATCGCGCGCAAGCGGGGTGATGGCCGCCCGGGAGTTGGGGGCACGGCGGATTCTCCCCGTGGCCACCGTTTCATAATTCGAAGATCGCAGCACGACGAGGTACTAGTGCTTCGTCAAAGCTCAGTTTTGGGGTTGGGTCGCGAGTTGTTCGCTGGCGGGATAGTCGCTGATCGCTCCGCGATCAGGCGTTTGGTTCGCGGAGCGAACCACGACTATCACGCCGGGCCACCCTAACCCTTACGTTTGACACAGCCCTAGCAGCACGACGCCGCCCTCACCCCCCGACGCCTCTCCCGCGGGCGGGAGAGGGGAGTCGTGTTGGGGCCTCAAAGAAGGAGGATGCAAGGTACCATGCTCCACTGCCGAACGATGACGTGGCCTGTCTTCCTGGTGTTACTGGCGGCAACCGTGCTGACGCGCACGGGCTTCGCCGACGAAGACGATACGGCCGCGACACCAAGCGAGTCCTTGGTTTCCGTGGGCGTTGCCCGAATCGACGTCACGCCCAAGGGACCGATCCGGCTCAACGGCTACGCGGTCCGCAAGACGGAGTCGATCGGCGTTGCCCAAAAACTCTGGGCCAAAGCCCTGGCGATCGGCGCCGACGGGCAAGATCCGGCAGTGCTGATCACGGTCGACAACTGCGTTGTTCCGGGCAAGCTGACCGACGAGGTCGCGCGACGGTTGGGCGAGAAGGCGGGCATCCGCCGCGAGCGGTTCGTCGTGTGCGCCTCGCACACCCACGCCGGACCGTGTCTGGCGGGGGCCGCTCCGTTCATCTTCGCCGAGCCGACCCCACCAGAGCATCAGGCGAGAATCGACCAATACACTGAGCAGTTCACCGACCGGTTGGAAAAGGTGGCCCTCGACGCGCTTGCCGCTCGGCGGCCCGGTCGTTTGGCGTGGGCGCAGGGCCGGGTCGGGTTCGCGGCCAATCGGCGGAAGCTGAAGGACAACCAGTGGGTGGGCTTCGGCGTGAACCCCGACGGACCGGTCGACCACGATCTGCCCGTGCTCTCGGTGACCGATCCCGATGGCGGGCTCCGCGCCGTGCTGGTCAACTACGCGTGCCACGCGACGACCGTCAAGTCGTACAAGGTCCACGGCGATTGGCCCGGCTCGGCGCAGGAGGCGATCGAGGCGAACCACCCGGGCGCGACGGCCATGGTCTCCATCGGCTGCGGCGCGGACGCCAACCCGCAGCCGTTCGACGAGGCGGAAGTCGACCGGCACGGCAAGGCGATTGCCGACGAGGTCGAGCGTCTGCTGGCCGGTCCGTTGCGGCCCGTTCGAGGGCTGCCGGAATGCCGGTTGAAGCAAATCCGCCTGCCGCTGGGGGAACTACCCTCGCGCGCCCAGTGGGAAAAGCAGGCCACGGGAAACGACCGGCCGGCGTACTACGCCCGAATTGTGCTGGAGCGTCTCGATCGCGGCGTCGAGCCACCCACTTCGTTCCCTTACATCATCCAGACGTGGGCGTTCGGCGACGACTTGGGCATGGTCTTCCTGTCCGGCGAGGTGGTCGTTGATTATTCGTTGCGTCTGAAGCGGGAATTAGGCGACGACCTTTGGGTAACCGCATATGCCAACGATGTCCCGTGCTACGTCGCTTCTCGGCGCGTCATCGGGGAAGGGGGCTACGAGGTCGACGGCTCGATGCCCACGTTCGACAAGCCGACGCGGCTCGCCCTCGGGACGGAAGACCTGATCGTCGAGACGGTCGAGGGCCTGCTGCCCCAGCGGGCGGACCGTGCGTCGGACGCGTCGAGCGATCCGCCCGGCGAGCGTCCCAACGTGCTATGGATCACCTGCGAGGACATGAGCCCCAACCTGGGCTGCTACGGCGACGCCTATGCGGTGACCCCCAACCTGGACCGGCTGGCCGCCCGGGGCGTTCGCTACACGCACGTCTTCTCCCACGCAGGCGTGTGTGCGCCGTCCCGTTCGGGGTTGATAACGGGCATGTACCCCACTTCGCTCGGGTCGCACCACATGCGCTGCACCACGAGCCTGCCCGACTTCGTCAAGTGCTTTCCCGAATACCTCCGCGAGGCCGGCTACTTCTGCACGAATCAATCGAAGACCGACTACAATTTCGAGGTGCCGCCCAATGCTTGGGACGTTGCTAAGGGTGCCAAGGCCCACTGGCGGAACCGGAAGCCCGGTCAGCCTTTCTTCAGCGTGTTCAATCTGACGATCACGCACGAGAGCCGAATTCGGGCGGACTACGACAAGCTGGAGCACGACCCGGCGCAGGCCGTGCTGCCGCCGTACTTGCCCGATACACCCCTGGTCCGTCGCGATTGGGCCAGGTACCACGACCTGATCACCCAGATGGACGCCCAGGCCGGCGATCTTCTCGCGCAGCTCGAAAAGGACGGCCTGGCCGACGAGACGATCGTGTTCTTCTTCCCCGACCACGGCGTGGGTTTGCCTCGGGCGAAGCAGTGGATCTACGACGCCGGCACGCACGTGCCGCTGATCGTGTGTTTCCCCGAAAAATACCGCCACCTGGCCCCGGCTGGCCCCGGTTCGGCCATCGATCGGCTGGTCGGCTTCGTCGACCTGGCGCCGTCCATGTTGAGCCTGCTGGGGCTGGAGATTCCCGACCACGTTCAGGGCGTGCCGTTCCTAGGGTCGCAGGCGGGCGAGCCGCGGCAGTACGTGTACGGCATACGCGACCGGATGGACGAACGTTACGACATGAGCCGCACGGTCCGCGATCGCCATTACAAGTACCACCGCAACTATTTCCCGTCTCGACCGTTTGCTCCCTGGCTCGATTATATGGAGAAGCTGGCGACCATGCAGGAGTGGCGGCGGCTTCGGGCCGAAGGGAAGCTCTCCGGCGTGCACGCCTTCTTCATGCAAGACACGAAGCCGGTCGAGGAGCTGTACGACGTCGAGGCCGACCCGTTCGAGCAGGTCAATCTGGCCGACTCGCCCGAGCATCAGAAGGTGCTGAAGCAAATGCGCGAGGCTCATTTCGAGTGGGTCCGCCAGACGCTCGATCTGGGCCTGCTGCCCGAGCAGGACATGCGAAATCGGGCCCGGGGCTCGTCGGAGTACGAGATGGCCCGAAGCGGCCCCGCGGCGTTTCCCTTCGATCGGATCTTCCAGACGGCCGTGCTTTCCGGGCAGGGGCCCGATGCCGTGCCCACATTGCTCGAACGGCTCGAGGACGACGACGCGGCGGTCCGTTTTTGGGCCGTGATCGGCCTGACCAACGCGGGCGCGCGAGAGGAGTCGGCGGCAAGCGCGCTGGAGACGGCGCTGGCCGATCCGTCGGTCGAGGTCCGTATCGTCGCGGCCGAAGCCCTCTGTCGGATCGATCGAGAAGCGGCGGCCCTGCCGGTCCTGACCGACGCGCTCACCGACGAAAGCTGGTGGGTCCGCCTGGAGGCGGCCAACGTGCTGGACCGCGTCGGCGAGAAAGCCCGGCCCGCGCTGGACGCCATCCGCAAGGCGGTCGAAGACCCCAGCCGTGACAACCTGTTCGTCCGCTGGGTGCTCAACCACACGCTCCGGCAGTTAGACGAGTGAGAGGAGAGACTGTAGGGTGCGTGAAACGCACCCTACTTGCGTAGCCTGGATGCCCGGTTAAAACACAGTGGTGCGTTTCGCACACCCTACGCGTAGCTAGAGGCGGACAAGAGTCGTGCGCGCGTCATTCGCGCTTCCGCCCTGAGGATCTTCTCGTCGAAGCCGGGCGCCACGCGGAAGCCCGGTGGGACGACCAGGAACTCTTCCTCGTCCCAGAGGCCGTCGACCAGTCGCTGGATCAGGCCCACGTCGCCGTGGAGTTTCTGGAACTCCAGTTCAAGCCTTTCCGTCGTATCGCCCGTAGGAGAGGGCCGTATCGAATAGCCCGATCACGTTCTCCGGCGGCACGCCTGCCTGGATGTTGTGGACGGAGGCCAGCACGTAGCCGCCGCCGGGGGCGAGGATGCGGACGTTCTCCTCGACCTCTCGGGCTACCTCCTCGGGTGTGCCCGAGCTGAGCGTCGCCTGGCAATCGCACGCGGCGCCCCAGAAGACGAGCCGGTCGCCGAACTCCTTCTTCAGCCGCGCCGGATCCATCCCTTTGGCCGTGGTCTGGACCGGGTTCAGAATGTCGACGCCCATCTCCATGAGCGAGGGAATCAGCTCGAAGATCGCCCCGTCGTTGTGCATGAATACCTTCCACGGGGTGTTCTTGTGGATCCAGTCAAGCCCTTGCTGGTAGTAGGGCATGACCAACTCCCGGAACATCCGCACGGAGATGAACGGGGCGTCCTGCGTTCCCAGGTCATCGTTGAACTGGAGGACGTGCGCGCGGTCGCCCACGGCCGCGTAAAGCCGCCGCAGGTTCTCCAGCCAGACCTCCGTGAGCTTCTCGTACAGGGCGTGGACGTAGTCCGGCTCCGTGGCCAGGGTGACCATCCAGCTCTGGAAGTCGCCCGTGCCCAGCCCCCAGAACAACTCGTAGGGCGGTCCCATCCGGGCGATGATCGCGTAGTCGGTGGTTTCGTCGTAAGCCTCCGCCTGGGCGGCGAAGTGGTCGCAGTCTTCGCTGGAAAGCAGCGGCAGATCGAGCGTGTCCGGGTCGGCGTGGGCCGCGCCCGGGTATTTCTGCATCCGATCCAGGTAGCAGCCGCCGCGGGGCATCTTGGCCACCAGCGTGCCGTCGGTGTCTTTGAGCACGATCGACCCGTCCGGCTCGATGATCGGGTTGAATCCGCCCGGCACTTCCACCTCCAACCCGCCGGGGAATTGCCACGGCTTCCAGTTCTCGTTGCGAATGCCGAACGCCACCGATTGGGGCAGCAGGCCGACGCAATCCGCGCCGAACCGCTCCATCACCGGGCGCTCGATCTCGGCGATCATTTGATAGACGTCGAACATTCGGGTGGGCGTGTCGATCCCCAGACGCTGTTTGACCTGATGATAGGTCGAAGCCGCCATGCCCGACTGGCGCGTGCCGCCCAGGTCGATCGGCACCCGGTCCGGCTCGCGATGATTGATGGCCGCCAACACCCGCTCGCGTGAATTCATCGTGGGAGCTTCTCCCGGATGGCCTTGATGAACTCGGGGGTCGTGCCGCAGCAACCCCCGATGAAGCTCGCCCCCCCTTCGACCAGCGCCGGCGCGTACGAAGCGAAGTGGTCGGGGGTCTCGTCCCACGCGGTCTTACCCTCGACCACCCGGGGCAAGCCCGCGTTGGCCTTGACCCAAATGGGCCGATCGGTCGCCGCCTTCAAGCGCCGGCAGATCGCCACGTAGCCCTCGATTCCTTGCCCGCAGTTGGAGCCGATGCAATCGGCCCCAGCCTCGGTCAACTGCTCGGCGGCCTGTTCGGGCGTGGTGCCGAACGACGTGCGGTCGAGGTCCTTGCCGGAATCGAACGTCATGCAGCCGACCACGGGCAGCCCGGTCGCTTTCGCGGCGGCCACGGCCAGCTTGGCCTCTTCGGGGTCGGACATCGTCTCGACGACGATCGCGTCGGCCCCGCCTTCGGCCAGCGCCCGGGCCTGCTGGCGAAACGCGTCCTGAAGCTCCTCGGGCGTCACTTCCCCCATCATCAGCACGACGCCGCTCGGCCCGATCGACGCGAACACGCGGGCGCGCCCCGCCGCCGCCCGACGCGAAATCTCCGCCCCGGTCCGATTGATCTCGGCGACCTTCTCCGCCAGACCATGCCGCGCCAGCGCAAACCGGCTCGCCTGGAACGTGTTCGTCAGGATCACCTGGCTCCCGGCCTCCACGTACGCCCGGGCCACCTCCTCGACCCGATCGGGATGCGCGAGATTCCAGCCGTCCGGCGCCCTCCCCACCTCCAGGCCACGAGCCTGAAGCTGTGTCCCCCAGGCGCCATCGGTTACCACCGGCCCGGAGGCCGTGAGTTCTTCGATCAGTCCGTGCATATCCCCGCTCCTGTCCAACGAGTGCCAGGCTTTCTATTCTACGAGATCGTCACCAGCGAAAGAAGGTGGTGCCAAGCACGTGCGAGACCAAGGAAGACTCGTGCCGCTGGAGCGGCGCGCTCAGCTCTCATCGCCGAGGTGTCGGCGGAGCTGCGCGTTCATGCGGTTTGTCAACTCGCACGCCCTGGCGAGTTCCTCCGGAGGCATCTGTTTCCGCCAAACCGGCTCCGCAACCTACGAGGCCCCGCATTCGCGGCGACTGAGAGCCCTCTCCAACACGGGTTCCTTGCAGTCGGGGTATTCGCGATAGATGCGCGAGGCACAGTAGGGGCAACGTTCCGGCATCGACCTCGTCAACCGACGGAACTTCGGCGTCACGTAGACGACGCCATCGAGCACGGCAAGGCACAAGCTGGGGCAACCGGTCGACGCGCAGTAGCCATAGACCGAGGCGCGGCAGGTTGGCTCGCCCCACTCGAAATCCGGGTCTCGGCGACGCAGGACATCGGCGAGCTTGTTGGCCACCGTACGACTTATTTGCTTGTCGTTGACCAGTTTTGAGATGAGCGATTGCGAGACGCCGGCCTCCTCGGCGAGGCCAGTTTGCGTCAATTCGCCTTCCTTGAGCAGCTTCTGCACTTCCGCTTTCAGGTTCCGCAACTGCTCTTGCCACGAATCTGCGCCGCTTTCGGGGGGAGGCATACTCAGCTCCTGCACCAGTGTTTCGAGAGGCTGGCCGCTGTGTCGCCCGGGAATCAGTATTGACTGCACGCCTATCACATAATATCACGTGATATGCCATAGTGACTCACGCGGCATGGGGGTCGCCTCGGAAGCTCGGATCCCGCTATAGGAGGGGGCCGTGTCTGGCCAAGTTCAGCGCGGCGACGCACGGATTTCGCTACGAGCCGTTCAAGAAATGGACGAGCTTGCCCTTCGGTTCCGTCGCAGACTCCGCGAGCTGGCGATAGAATTGTCACGAGAGGCTGGGCACGCGGAGCCGATCGGCCCGGATACGGTCGCGCAAGCGCTACCACTGGTATGCGGGGAGTTCTCTTCGGAGAACGCAACCGGTTCGGGCGACGAGCGAGGTTCGCATGGGCGAAGACCCCAAGCTGCATGAGGGTCGATCAGCGGGCAAGGGCCCGCCGAAGGACGTGTCTCCGGCCGAGGACGAGGCAATCCTCGATGTGCGCGAGGACGTCGCCGAGGCACTGGTTGAGTATCTTGTCAGTCTGCGCCGAGGCTCGGGCGACGCGCGGCTTCTCGGCGACGATCTCTCCGAAGGTCTTCTCGTCTCCGTACTCAGGCTGATCGGTCCGGGCGGGAAATACCGCATGGATCGGGGTCGGTTTTGGCAGCTCATGGATCGGTACTGCCCTTTCGGCACGGATGACAAGACCAGCACGGAACTGGCGACCGAGATTGAGGGGCTATTCCTCGCCGCGCGAGACGAGGACTTCAAGGACGGTTTCGACAGTCCCCTGTCGTTGGCGCTACAAGCCCTCGTGCTCAAACATGGCGAGACGGCGCTGCAGATTCTTTCCGAGCGGATCCTCGACGAGCGCACGAGCCCCGACGCGGCCGCCGAGGCGTTGCGTTGTCTCGGGGAGATGGAGAACCCCGGCACGCAAGAAGCGCGTCGAAGGCTGCTTGAACGTGGTCTGGACTGCTCTTCCCACGTGGCGCGGGACGGCGCCGTCATCGGTCTTTCCGACTTGCGCGACCCGCGGACGATCCGAGCGTTGGAAAGGGCGGCGGCCCGAGAAGACTATCGGCTGCTCCGGGCGAACATGCTTGCGCTAGTCGAAGAGTTGAAAGGCATCTCACCGTGACGCGCGTGCTCCGCGTCGTCCGGCAAGCCCGTTGGGACTCACAGGAGAACCTGGATTGGCTTGCCGAGGACGACGTCCCCGCCCCGCCCTTGCTCGACTTCGCGAATACCGACCACCATTGCTTGTCGGTCTGGCTCGTGGGCGAAGGACACGGGGAGGAAGACCAGATTGTCACGGCGCTTGCGGCGACCCGTGACAAGCTCGACGTATTCGACTACGTGCTGTTTGCCCGGGAGCATCTTGACGCCGTGGGCACCGAGCTTCGAGACGCCGGTGGGGATACGCCCGACGAGGGCGTCAACCGGCATCATCGGGATCTGGCCCACGTGTCCGCCGCCCGAGTCTTCGCGATCACCAAGAAGGTGTGGGACGAATGCAAGCCGCCGACGCGTCTGTCCAAGGGGCGAGTGGGCCAACTCTTTGCAGACGCCGTCCGCAACGGCAGGATCCGAATGGAGCACTTGAAGCCCAAGCTGCGCGCGCACGTCAGGAGTCTCCTCGAAGAACTCCCCCCGGAGCCGGGAAGACCGAAGTAGGTCGGTTGATCGTCGCCGGCCGTTCGGGAATGCGCGCTACGGGCGGGGAATTGGCCGGACGGACCGCCCATCGATCCGGCTTGGCAAGTTGGCTTGCTCGTCCTTCCTCTTGTCCTCGCAGCGGGGCCTGCGAGGCAGGATTGCCTCGCTCCCTCTGACGGGGGTGCTTGTGCCCCCAGGTCGGCTTAGGCGAGTCCTTTCTTGAAATCGGCCCTTGCGGTGGTTGGCGGGACAGGCTATTCTGCTCGTATTACGATTGGCTCAATCGTAATATCCACAAATGTCTGCCCAGGAGGCTCTGCGATGGCTACTCAAGACCGCAGGAAAGGGTTCACGCTCGTCGAGTTGCTGGTGGTGATCGCCATCATCGGCATCTTGATCGCCTTGTTGTTGCCGGCCGTGCAAGCCGCGCGGGAAGCGGCACGGCGGATGCAGTGTACGAACAATCTGAAGCAGATTGGCCTGGCAATGCACAATTTCCACGACAGCCACAAGGAGTTTCCCGTCGGCTCGCCGTCGAAATCGTGTCCCGGCTACACGCAGATCCCCGGTTGGCAATATCGTTGGGGGCCGCTGGCAATGCTCACCCCCTACCTGGAGCAGTTTAACGTGTACGAGTCGTTGAACCTCGACGTTCCCCTCTATGGGCACACGGGAATCTACAGAGGGCCGGGTTATGGGGTACATCCGAGCAACCAGGTGCCGCTCACCCAAGAGATCAGTTTTTTCTATTGCCCCAGCGACCGGCAAGAGAAAGTGCAGACCGTAGCCTTTGGTGCGGAGCTGGATTATGCACCGACCAACTACCTGGGGTGCTGGGGTCGCGGTGCGCCGACGGCAAGGGGAACGGCGATATTTAGTGACGCCGACGGAGTGTTCAACAGCAAGGCTGCCGTACGCTTTGCCGATGTGACCGACGGTACCAGCAACACGGCGGCGTTTTCCGAAAGCTTGTTACCTGACCCGGGCATGTCTTTTTCCGGCGGCATAACTTTGACCCAGCAGAATAAGGATCTGGTCATTGTGGGTGCAAGAAGTGGCGGGGATCCCATGCTTACCGTGGAATGGTGCACCCGGTTTGGGCAGCCGGTTGCTGCTCGGCCATCCCGTGGGGCACGTTGGTTTGATGGGTTCGTACTCTATACGGCCTATTATCAATGGTGGGGACCGAACTCCCCGATCCCTGATTGCGCGAAATGGGCGCCCTTGAGATCGCTGTGGCAAATGGCCCGCAGCCACCATCCCGGCGGTGTGAACGTGGCTCTTTGCGACGGCTCGGTACGTTTTGCCAGCGAAACGGTTGAACCGGACACCTGGCGCGCCCTGGGATCACGAAACGGCGGCGAAGTGCCCGGCCAGTTCTAGGCAAGGGCGCCAACCGAATCGGCCCTTGACGCGTCGGAAGCTGCAAGCGCCGCAGTAACCTCGAACGTCAATCTCCGTTCAAAGAAAGGAATGCAACATGGCCAAAGGCATCCAGCGCAGGCTCTCTCTGATTCTGGTTGTGTTGATCTTGTTTTCGCCGGCGTCGATCGCGACCGGCGGGCGCGCTTGGGCCGACACGAAAGAGTCGCCCAAGTTCTACCTAGTGGGGGTCGGCCCCGGCGATCCCGACCTGATCACACTCAGGGCCATCAAGGCCATCGAGCAGGCCGACGTGCTGTTCTGCTTCGAGCGGTTCGGCGAAGAGTTCGCTCCCTACCTCAAGGGGAAGGAAGTGCACTACGGCTTCTGGAGGCTGTTCCCCTACTACGGACAGGACCCTGCGGAGTTGGAAGGCGAACAGCGCCGACGGTGCGAACGGATGGCCGAAAGGCGGAACGAGTTCATCGGCATCATCCGCGAGGCGGTCGACCAGGGAAAGGCGGTCGCGATCCTCGACAGCGGCGACCCGCTGATTTACGGCCCGTATGCGTGGTGCCTGGAGGAGTTCGAGGACCTCAACCCGGTCGTCGTTCCCGGCGTGAGCTGCTTCAATGCGGCCAACGCGGCGCTCCGGAGGGGGATCACTACAGGCGAAAACACCAAGTCGGTCATCCTTACCGCGGCCGACTGGCCGGGAAAGACCGACACGATCGACCGGCTCTCCGTCCACCACAGCACGATGGTCCTGTTCACCATGAAGACCCACTTTGAGGAATTCATCGAGAAGCTATCCATCAACTACCCACCCGAGACTCCAGTGGCCGTCGTCAAACACGCGGGCTATGCGGAGAAGGAGGAGGTCATCCAGGCCACGCTCGGGACGATCCTCGACAAGGTGGCGGACGAGAGACTGCCGTTTGAGTACCTGATTTACGTGGGCGATTTCCTCACCTACCGCTACAAGAAGGCCGGCGGTGGTTAGACATCCTCCGACGCGCCTTCCGCAGATGGCCTGACATGACTTGCGACGGCGCACCGGCGAACCAACGAACCGTACCCTATCCGTACTTCCGACCAGGAGATCAGACATGTCTCATCGAAGACTCGGGGGCCTTGCCGCACTCGCTTTGGCCGCAGTCGCTTTGGGTGCGCCCTCGGCGCCTGGACATGAGCTGTGGATCGAGGCCGACGCGACCGGCAAGACCGGAGAACCGGCGCAAGTTCACGTCTGTTGGGGACACTCGGGCGACCGGGCGTCCGGCGCGATGCTCAAACAACAGCAGAGCAAGTTGAGCGGATCGGCCGTGCGACCAGACGGCACTCCGCACGCCCTGGAGTTGACACTGGGGGATGATCGTTACACGGCGGACCTCATTCCCAATTCGCCCGGCTGCCATGCGATCGGCGCCGAGTTGCAGGTGGGTATCATCGACAAGGAGTTCCACGGGATACCGGCCAACACGAGGATCGTGATGTACGGGAAGGCTTTCACCCGCGTGGCAGGAAGCAACGAGGGCTCGGGCAACACGCTCGGCTTCGACCTGGAGATCGTGCCCGTGAACGACCCGGGAACTCCGCACCCCGGCGACGTCGTCACCGTGAAAGTGCTCTTGCGGGGCAAGCCGATCGGCGGGCGCGAGGTGGTCCTGTCGCTGGGCACCGCGGGGCCGGAAGCGCCGGCCGACGACCCCAGGCTCCAGTCGACCCAGTGGGCCATCGAGGGCCACCCGGACCCCCGCACCGGCGAGGTCAGCTTCCCGCTGATCGTCGCCGGACCGCACGTCTTCTCGATCCGATACATCGACGAGACCCCGGGCACCTACGAGGGCGAACTCCAGCACGCCTCGGAGTTCAGCCACCTGCGCAAGGGCGACACGTTCGCACGAACGATGTACGTGTCGACGTTCAGCATGGACGTGACCGCCAAGTAGCACGGTCGGTGCCGTCTCTTCAACGGACAAGGGATTGACTGACTTCTCGGATCAATCCATCGGTTCTTGCGCGAGCCCGGAACAAAACGTCCGCGCGGATCGTCCAACCAGGTGGAAAGCCATACCCACCTGACAGGAGGTGCCGCGATGAAGATTGCCCATGTTGCACAAATCGCCTTACTTGCCACGGTTGTGGGATTGCCCAGTTCGGTCGCCTGGGCCAAGACCGGCGGCCTCACCGAGGGCCGGCTCGACGCCTTCGACCCGAAGGGGAAAGCCCTCGGCCCCTGCCCGCTGAAGCACACCGACGTGACGGCCGACGTCGCCGGGTTCGTCGCCCGGGTGACCGTCCGCCAGCAGTTCCACAACCCGTTCGACGAGAAAATCGAGGCCGTTTATGCCTTTCCGCTGTCGCAGGACGCGGCCGTCGATCGGATGACGATGAAAGTGGGCGATCGGGTGATCCAGGGCGAGATCAAGGAGCGGGGCGAGGCCCGCCGGATCTACCAGGCGGCCAAGGCGGAGGGCAAGGTGGCCAGCCTGCTGGACCAGGAGCGGCCCAACATCTTCACCCAGTCGGTGGCCAACATCGAGCCGGGCGAACAGGTCGACATCACCATTTCGTACAGCGAGACGCTCGACTGGGAAGCCGGGCTGTACCATTTCGACTTCCCCATGGTGGTCGGGCCCCGATACATCCCGGGTGGCGGCAGCGCCCCCGCCCCGATGACCCCCGGCCGGCCCACGCCGCAAGTGCCCGACGCCGACCGCATCACCCCGCCCGTCACGCCCGAGGGCATCCGGGCGGGGCACGACATTTCGGTCACCGTGAACCTCGACGCCGGCCTGCCCATCCGCCACCTGGAAAGCCGGCAGCACGAGGTGACGGTCGAGCATCCCGGCGCCGACAAGAGCCGGGCCGTGGTGAAGCTGAAGGACCTGGCCACGATCCCCAACAAGGACTTCGTGCTGGTCTACCAGACGGCGAGCGACAAGATTGAAGACACCGTGCTCGCCCACACCGACGAGCGGGGCAAGTTCTTCACCCTGGTGCTCCAGCCGCCCAAGCGGGTCCGCCGCGAGTTGATCGTGCCCAAGGAGCTGGTCTTTGTGATCGACAAGAGCGGCTCGATGCGGGGCTTCCCCATCGAGACGGCCAAGGAGGCGATGCGGCTCTCGATCGAGGGTCTGCACGAGAACGACACGTTCAACCTGATGACCTTCTGCGGCGGCGTCGGCTTCTGTTTCCAGAAGCCCGTGCCCAATACCGACAAGAACCGGCGCCGGGCACTCGACTACCTGGCCAGCCTCGAAGGGAGCGGCGGCACGGAGATGATGAAGGCGATCCACGCCTGCCTGGCGGGGCAGGACGACCCGGAGCGGCTCCGCGTCGTGTGCTTCATGACCGACGGCTACGTGGGCAACGACATGGCCATCGTCGACGCCGTGCGCCAGAACGCCGGCACCGCCCGGGTGTTCTCCTTCGGCATCGGCACGTCGGTCAACCGCTTCCTCCTCGACGGGATCGCCCGGGCCGGCCGCGGCGAGGTCCACTACATCCTCAACCCACAACAGGCCGCCGGGGCCGGCGAGCGGTTCTACGAGCGCGTGCGAACGCCCGTGCTGACCGACGTCGAGATTGACTTCGGCGACCTGCCCATTGAGGTCGACGAGGTCTATCCGCGAGAGATTCCCGACCTGTTCAGCTCCACGCCGGTCGTCGTCAAGGGCCGGTACACGCGGGGCGCACACGGCACGCTCACGCTGCGAGGCACGACGGGCGAGGGCCCGTTCGAGCGGAAGATCGACGTCAAGCTGCCCGGCGAAGAGCCCAAGGACGACGTGCTGGCCTCCCTCTGGGCCCGGGCCAAGGTCGAGCACCTGATGGACCAGGACCTGGCGGGCATGCAGCGGGGCAATCCCGACCCAGCCGTCAAGGAGGAGATCCTCGGCCTGGGGCTCCGCTACCAACTGCTCACCCAATACACCAGCTTCGTGGCCGTGGAACACCTGCGGATCACCGAGGGGGACGAGTCTCGCACGGTCGCCGTGCCGGTGGAGATGCCTGAAGGCGTGAGCTACGAGGGCGTGTTCGGGCCGGCAGCCGGGCAGCCGATACGCATGTCCTTCTTCGGAGCGGCCGGCATGGGAAGGGCGGCAGGAGCCGGCGCGCCTCGGGCGTCCCTTTCGCTGCGGCGCATGGCGCCCGCACAACCCCGGCTTGCTACGGAGGCGGAAGCTGATGATCGCATGGCCGGCGAGGCACAGCGGTCGCCCGAGACGAAGCTCGCCCCCGAGCTGCGCGGCTTGGCCAAGAAGGTGGCCAAGGACGGCACCGACGGCAACCTCACCGTGGGCAAGATCGAGGTCCGCCGAGGCCGCGTGGAAGTCCGCGTGCTTCTGGCGGACCTGTCGGACAAAGTCCTCGCGAAGCTCGAAAAGCTGGGCTTCAAGGAACTGGCCCAGGCCAAGGCCGTCAAGATGCTGATCGGCACCATCCCCGTCGACAAGCTCGAAGCCCTGGCCAAGCTCGATGCCGTGCGGCGCGTGGAGCCGTCGCTCTGATCGAGTCTCCCGGTGCGGATCGCATCCTACGGTTCGTCGCCGCCGAGCAATTTGGCCAGGTGCTCCAGCGCCCGGGTGGCGTACGTGGCCTCGAAGGCGTTGGCCGCGTAGGGCGTGTAGCAGTGGGCCACCGACGCCGTGTCCTGGCGCAAGAGGTCGGCCAGCCGCTTGGCTTCGTCGTAGTGCGGCCGGGCTTCTTCGCGCTTGCCGGAGCGGCCGAGCCGGAACGCTTGGACGCACTCGTGCAAGTAGGCGACCGTGCGCTCGCCGTAGGTGAACGTCCGCTCGTCCTCGGCGATGCGGGCTTTGATCCGCTCGGGCAGGTTCATGGCGAGCGCCTGATCGATAAGCTCGCGGCAGGTGCGGCCGTGCTCGACGATTTCGACCAGTGTCGGGCCGTCGCACTTCTCGCCCGGCTTGCGCTCGTAGCGCAGGTGCGACGTGGGGAACAACTCCTCCGCCCCGCGATTCAACCGCCGTGCCAGTCCGTATTTCAGCTCGCTCACGTTGGAAAATACCCGTTCGAGCGACTCGTAGAACGGGCGCATCACGTCGGCGGCCGGGCCGTAGCGGCACGAGAAGTAGTCGTCCCAGAGGGCCTCGCAGTCGGTCTTGACGTCCCAGAGCTGCCGGGCCA
>CAZDHR010000133.1:0-15647 GCA_964505295.1 uncultured Planctomycetaceae bacterium | reverse complement strand
AACAGGATCGATCCGCCGTCGGCCAGCTCGAAGCGGCCGGTCCGCGGCGAGTCGGCCCCGGTGAACGCCCCCCGCTGGTGCCCGAACAGCTCGCTTTCCATCAGATGGGCGGAGAGGACCGGGCAGTTGAGGCTCACCAGCGGGCCGTCCCGGCGGTCGCTGGCCGCGTGCACCTCGCGGGCGACCAGCTCCTTGCCCGTGCCGGTCTCGCCGTGGATCAACACCGTCTCGGGCGTGGGGGCAATTTGCCGGATGCGATCGCGAAGGGCCTGCATGGGCGGACTGGAGCCGACCATGACGGGCGGATCGGTGCCGTCGGGGATGCCGTCGAAGCCCCCCGGGCGATGGATCAGCCGTCCATGCCGGATGGCTCGATCGACGAGCTGCTCGAGCCGGTCGACGTCGAACGGTTTCTCGATGTAGTCGAACGCCCCGTGCCGCATCGCCTCGACGGCCGTGGGAACGGAGGCATGGGCCGTGACCATCACGATTTGGGCGCCGTACTGGCGCCGCTCGAGCTGGACGATGAGATCCACGCCGTTCATGCCGGGCATCTTCAGGTCGGTAACGACGCAGTCGAAGCCTTCCGCCTCGACGACCTGGAGTGCCTCGGCGGCACTGGAGCAGCAATGAACGCGATGTCCGGCCCGGCGCAATACGTCGGCCATCGACTCGCGTGCGGAGGCGTGGTCGTCGACGACCAGCACGCGGCCCGAGGTGTCCCTCGCCGTGGTTTCGCCGTCTAGGATGGACGTCATGCTGCGGCCTTCTGCGCTGGGGGTGGAATCGTCAGCGTGAACAGGGCCCCGCCGTCGGGGCGGCTTTCGCCGGTAATCCGGCCGCCGTGGACTTCGGCGATCCGGTAGACGATGGCCAGTCCCAGCCCGGTCCCGCCTTGCTTGGTGGTATAGAAAGGCTCAAAGACCCGGCGTGCGTCCTCCTCCGACATGCCTTCGCCCGTGTCGGCAACCTTCACCTCGACTCCCTGGGAGTGCGACGACGCACTAACGGTGAGCACGCCGCCATCGGGCATGGCGTCGACGGCGTTGAGCATCAGATTCAGCACCGCCCGGCGAAGCATGTCGCGATCGGCCGTGACGCACAAGTCGTCGTCGATCTCGGTCACCGTCTCGATCGACTGGGCCGAAAGCTGCGGGTCCAGCGTGGCGCGAACGTCTTCGATCAGCTTGGCCAGCGGGAACGCGTGCAAGCGGGGATCGCGGTCGGAGGTGAAGTGCAAAAGATCGTTCACCGTGACGTCCAGCGCGGCGAAGCCCGCCTCGATCTTGTCCAGCACGTCCAGGCTGCCCGGGTCCTCGCTGATCCGTCGCCGGAGCAGGCCCAGGTACAACGCGACCGGGACCAGGTTGTTGCGGACCTCGTGGGCGACGTGGGAGGCCATCTGTCCCAGGTCGGCCAGCCGGTTCTTCCTCGCCAATTCCCGGTTCTTGACTTCCAGCTCGTCGGTCAGTCGGCGGACTTCCCCCCGAAGCGCCTCGTGCGTCTGCTCCAGACGGACGGTTGCCTCCTGCCAGGCCGCCAAGACGGTCTCCAGGTCGGCGCTGCCGGCCAGCGTGAGGGGCTCGGGCAAGACGTGGTCCTCACTCATCCGGATGCTCCTTGTCCTCGGCACTCGGTTCGTTGTCTCGGTCACTCAGCTTTCCGACGTCAGGTCGATCCGGCTCGCGGTGGGACGCGACTGGGCGGTGTACGCCCCGCGGGCCTGTCCCGCCAGACGCATCCCTTGGAGCCGGGCCGCCAAGTCGTCGCGGCGCCGGGTCAGCTCCCGTCCGCTCTGCTTTTCCTGGGTCACGATTTCCCCCAGCAGTGTATCGCACTCGTCCAACCGCCGGGCACACTCCCGCCGCTGGTCGGTCGTGCGCCAGCGGCGCTGGCCCGGGTCCTGATCGCGAAACGGGGCCAACTGCCGCTCGATCCGCTCAAACTCGACGAACACCCGCTGCTTGGCGGCCAGCAGGTCCAACAGCTCCGTGATCCGCCCGGCCTCGACGAACTCGATCTGCTTGCGGCCCATGTCGCGCAGCTTCGTCAGGCAAACCAGGCGCCCGCGTATCAGTTCGGCGAGCACATCGGTATCGAGTGTCGTCATGTACTCTCCACCCCCTGGGGCTCGCGAAAGAATGACTGCTCCTCGTTCCCAAGCTCCGGCTTGGGAACGAAGCTCAGGGAAGCTCTAGCTTCCTGAAAGGGCGAAGCAGACCTCCGCGAAACCAGGTTCCCAAGCTGGAGCTTGGGAACCAGAAAGGGCTCTTGACTTCTCACCCGTGACTCCCTACTCCCTACTCCCCCTACAAACCGGCAAGCGAATCCAGCACACTGAGCCACTCGTCCGCCCCGTGAATCGTGGTCCGTTCGTACTCCGCCTGGCTCCCGATGCGATCCAGAACCACCTTGGCCTGCTCGACGGTCCTTCGGGCCTGTTCGGGCTTGTCGAGGCGATGGTACGCCCGGGCGATCTGCACGTAGGCCTCGATGGTCTCCGGCTCATTCGGATAGCGACCCGTGGCCAGCGTGTAGGCCTGGATGGCTTCGTCGTCTCGCCCGAGGTCGAACAGGGCGTTGCCGATCGAGAAGTAGCAGTTCCTGAGCAGGGACTTCTCCGCCCGGCTCAACTCGGCCGTCTTCTCGCGCTGGGTTAGCGCGTCGCGGGCCTGCCGGTACTGGTCCAGGGCAGCCAGCAGACACTCGGCGATCTGTTTGGAGAAGGCAAGCCGCACGCTCTCGATCAGATCCTCGTCGAGCTTCGTCTCCGTCAGCTTGGCTTGTCGACGGTAGGAGTCGGCGATCAGATAGCGGGCTTCGATCGTTTGCGGCGAATCGGGATACCTCTTGACCGCCTCTTCCAAACGGAGAATTGCCTCCTCGTGCCTACCCGTGACGTGGAGCATCCGTCCCAGGCTGAACAGCGAGTCGCGCCATTCGCGGCTATCGGGAGTGAGGAATCCTCCGCTGAGGTTCTCTTCCAAGAGCGCCCGGGCCTTCTCGATATCTCCCATTTCCTGATAGGCTTGGCTCGCGAGCAGCCGGGCACGGTAGCCGGCGGCGTCGCGCGGATGAAACTCGATACACTCTTCAAACGCGGCGATCGCCTCCTCGACTTGGCCCACCGCCAATCGCGCTTCCCCCAGGTCGACCAGCGCCTGGGGGTGCCCGCGCCGGGGCCGGCTCTTCAGATACTTCTGGAGACCCTCGACGGCTTCCTCGTACCCTTGCCCTTCCAGATAGCACTTGGCGGCGTCCCACAGGTCGTCGCTGTAGTGGCTCGTGGTGACGCGGTGTTCGGCCAGCCTTCCGAACGTGCGCCCGGCGCGTCGCAACCGGGTGCGCCCTTCGCGCACAAGCGGAGCCGCTTTACTCAGCGGCAAATCATCGGCCCGAGCCAACAGGCTCCGGCCCCAAAGCTGGTAGGTTTCGGCCACCAGCTCGATCGTTCTGGCGCGGGAGAAGACCGGGTAGAAGAGCCGGGTGAGCTCGAGGCAGGTTTCGAAGTCCTCGGCGTCGCGGTAGTGTTGCTGGGCTTCGAGCAGGCCCGCGCGCAGGTCGTCGAGCGAAAGCCACGGGTTGCTGTACTGCTTCACGTCGCCGATCGTTGCCAGGGCCTGGCGATAGGCGGCCAGGGCCTCCCGGTCGCGACCCAGCCGCCGCGCCAGCTCGGCGATCTGGAAACCGGCGGCCGTGGCTTCCGGCGTGCTCACGTACTTGCGCCGCGTGCGTGCGAACTGGCTCAGGGCGGCCCGGGCGTCGCCCAGCTCCTGGTAGCAGACGCCGATCAGGTACATGGCCTTGCGGCTGGCCTGGGCGGAGAGCGTGTCGTGTCCCTGGGCAAGCCGCAGTGTCTTGATCGCCGCGTGATACTTCTCGGAAGCCCGCTTGCCGTCCTCCTCCGTGGCTTCCGCAGCATGCTTCAAGGCCCGTGCCTCCAAGAGGAGGACCCGTCCGCGGATCACGACCGCCTCGACGTGGCGCTTCGCCTCGGGGGGGATCTGATCGAGCGTTTCGAGGCATTCCGACGTCTTGCCCAATCGCAGGAGGATTTCCGCGCGCTGGAGCAAGCCCTGGTGACGGCCGTCGTCGGCCAGCGTATGGTCGGCCAAGGCGATCGCGTTGTGCTCCAGCGCCTCCATCAGCTTCGGATTGGCGTCGTCCAGGTAGGCGGCGGCAAGCAAGCGATGGACCTCGGTCTGCCGCCGGGGATTGGCCTCCAATGCCTGCCGCAGCACGATGCGGCCGGCGGCCATCTGTCCGGTCAGGTAGAGGCTCCTGCCCAACAGGTAGAGCCCTTCGCCTTCGCGGCCCGGGGGAAACCCCAGGTCGCGGGCTTCCTCGAGGTATCGGGCGGCGACCAGGTTGAGAGGCTCTTTCTCGACCCTCCAGGCGTCCTCGGCTTCGTAGGCGGCCGCGGCCCCGAGCAGGAACGACGGGGCCCCGAGCGGATCGTCGGGGGAAAGTCGGCCGTCGCGAAGGGCCTCGGCCATCTGCCGTGCTTCCTTGTAGGCGCCGCGGTCCAACGCGTCCATCGCCCGATCGAGGGTCGGGTCCTCGGGCCCGACGGAGCCTGCCGCCAGCAGCCAGAAGGTGACCGCGCCCGCCACGGCCAGCGCACATGCCCCGGCAACCAGGCCCGCCACGACCCGATGGGCCTGGGCCCAGTCGAACGCTTCGCGCGGTGCCTCGGCCAGCGACGCGAGCCACGGCGGGCGCGTCGATCCGGACGCTTCGCGGCGTTCACCCTCGGACGCTTCCGGCGGCATGCAGGCTTCCTATTCGTCACGGTACCCCAAGCACGAACCGATCCCGTGCAGGAACGGCGCGACCCGCGCCGAGCGCGGCGCGTGCAAAAAGGATTACCGTGAGCGTTCTCTCCGCGGCGGACGACGATCCGAGCGGACCTGCGCCGACGGCGGAGCGGATGAGACGAGGAAAAGGTGGGCGTATGTACTCGAAAAGGGCGGCGAGTGTCAATGCCCGTTTGCCGTGAGCGTGCTAGCACTGCCGGCGCGCACCGGCGAGACGCCAGTGGCACCAGCTCACAAGGCAGGCATTGACGGACCACGAGGAGACCGCATGGGTACCCTACGGGGAAAGTCAACTTGCGGGATTCCGGGACGTCATCGAGGGAACGGGGTATCCCGCGGATCGGGCTTGCCGTCGGCGATCGTGGCGAGCATCCGGAGTATCGCCGGGGCCGCGTCGCTCGTGACGAAACGAACGGAGCCGTCGGCCAGCAGGACACACGCGCCTCCGACGTGCCGGCTGGAGATGCCTCGCCCGGACTGCGGGTTGACGCCGCGCTGCAAATCATCGAGCTCCAGGTCCCGCGGCTCCATCCAGTGGATGCCCGAGTCGACGACCTCGACGATCAGAATGGAGTTCGAGGTCCCGTCCACGAAGTCCCGGAACGCCGTCTGCCCGGGGACGGGCCAGGCCGTGCCCGGGCCGACCACGGCGAGGTAGCTGGTCGTGGTGGCGGGCGTGCTGGAGCCTTCCGTCGGGCAGCGATATGGGAAGATGACCTGGCCGTGCAGCTTGCGGTTGTTCGGGCCGTCCCACGGCTCATCGAACCGATACTGATCGAAGTACGGGTTCTTCTGAATGAACGGCAGAATCGCCATCCTCCAACTGTGCCAGGGCTTGCCGTCCGGGCCGTAGACCTGGGCGAAGGGGAAACACTTGTACACGTCATGGTAGTTGTGCAGCGCCAAGCCGATCTGCTTGAGGTTGTTCGTGCACTGCGCCCGTTGCTGCTCCCGAAAGGCACGCCGCACCAGCGGGACGAGGATGCCGAGCAGCAAGGCGAACACGGTCACCCCGATCAGCATCGCGCGGAGGCTGAACTGAAACGGCTTCTCGTCCGGCGGCGTATCGTTCATGGCATCGGGCTCCAGCAGTAGGGTGCGTGAAACGCACCATATCCGCGTACGAGCAGAGCGTTACCCGATCATTGGTGCGTTTCACGCACCCTACCGCTTCTCGTCCGGCGGCGTGCCGGTTTCCGGCGACGGCCCATCGCTCATGACGTGAGTCCCCTGTTGACGGGGAAGTGTTTCGTTTCAAGACGCCGGCACGACGAACGAGTGCGTGGCCGCCGACTCGTAGGCCGCCATGAGGACCTTGACGACCGCGGCGGCGAGCTCGGCCGGCACTTCGCTCTCGCGCCCCTGCTCGATGCAGTCGACGAAGTGGGCCGCGTCGCTTCGGCCCGAGCCCGGCGGCGCGACCCAGGCCTGCTTGGGGGCGCCCTCCACGTCGTCGAACGTGCTCTTCCAGAAGCCCATGGGGTCTTCCGGGTGGATTTTGGGCGGGAGCCAGGGGTTTTCGTCGGCCCAGACCTCCAGGCGGGGCCGATAGGTGTCGATCGAGGCCACGGCGTCGGTGCCCACGAGGCAAACGCGGTTCATCCCGCCCATTGGGTGCGAGCGCCAGCCGCAGCGGCCGCAGGCCATCGTGGCGATCAACCCGCCGTCGAGCTCCATCAGGGCGACGCCGTAGTCTTCCATGTCGTTGCGCCGGTGCTCGGCGAAGAAGTAGTTGCCCGTCGCGGCAAACACCCGCCGCACGCGGCGCGAGAGCAGCCATTGGAGCTGGACCAGCGAGTAGACGCCCACGTTGTACATCTCCCGCTTCGAGTCGACCAGCTCGAACTGGCGCGGTCGCTGGTGCTCGGCCCGCGGCTTGTCGATCGGCACCGTGCCGGCCCGGCCCTTGGCGAACGTCAGATCGAAGTGAATCGCTCGCAGGTCGCCGAGCGATCCGGACTCGATGACGCGGCGCACCCGCCCGGAGACGGGCCAATGCACCTGGCTGAACATCTGGCTGGCCACCCCGGCCTTGCGAATCGCCGCGGCGACCGCGTCGGCCTCGTCGACCGAGGCGGTCATGGGCTTGTCCAGATACAGGTGCTTGCCGGCCTCCGCGCATCGGACCATCACCCGCGCGCGGCGCTCCGGCTCGGCACACACGCTGACAATGTGCACGTCGTCGCGCGCCAGCGCCCGGTCCAGGTCCGGCAGCGCGGGGACGCCCAGCTCCCGGGCGAGCTTCTCGTTGAGCGCTTGGCGGCGCCGGGGCACGTCGGGCTCGTCGGCGACGCCCACGAGCCGGCAGCGCGGATCGGCGGCAAAATCCCCGGCGTAGTTCTCTTGATGCGTATGACCGCCGGCGACCAGAAGAACGCCGTAGGGCGGCTTGGCAGGCGCCGCACTTCGCCCACGCGGCTGCTCCGGTGGCTGGGAGACGGGGCGAGAAGGCCCTTCGGCCGTCCGCGCGGCCTCCGGCCGTGCCTCGGCGTCCAACGTCACGGGGCTTCCCGAAGCGAGCGACTCGCCCACGGCGTCGAGCAGTCGCCGAACGGACGGCGAGCCCGTCGAACCGGCCGGCTCCGATTCCACCGCCGGCCCGGGCCCCGGTTCCCACGACAAGACGCCCCGGTTCCCCACGACGATGACTTCCAAAAGAGGCGATCGCCGGCCGTGCGTTCCCACCGACACGATGGCCGTCTGGCCCTGGCGAAACTCCATCAGCACGCTGACCGGGCCGGACCGTAAGTCGCCCAGGGCGGCCAGACGACGCACGTCGGCATCGAGCCAACGCGACGCCGCTTCCAGTTGGCGCCCCAGCGTGGGTGCCAGTCGATCGGAGTCGGAAATCGTGTGGTCTACGATTCGGACCGAGACGGGCGTCCCGATCCGCTTCGCGCGGAGGACGTTCAGTACGGCATCCGAGGCGGCGCTGGCTGGCATCACGGGTGTCCCTCCACGTCGGCGTATTGGAGCGAGGGCGGTTCAGCGCGGGCAGATTGTGGCACGGGCGTCCGGGACGACTGGCGAGCAATCGGCCCGCTGCTCGATCCGCAACCGGCGTCTCAAGCTAGCACGGTCGGAAATGGCTGTCAAACGCCCAACGCGGCACCTCGCGGCACCGTGCGCAAGACGCACCACGAGAGGCAAGCAGGACACCGATCGACGACCGTCGCGGTCAGGGCGTGAGCAGCTCGACGCGCTCGTCCACCTCAGCGGACTCGGGCCGGGGCTCGCGGTGCCGTGCAATCTCCGGCTCGATGGTTTCCGGCATGGCCAACCGGGCATAGACCAAGTACATGACGGGAACCACCAGCAACACGAGGACCGTGGTAAGCGCCAGGCCGAAACAGAGGCTGGTCGCCATGGGAATCAACATCTGGGCCTGAAACGAAGTTTCAAACAGAAGAGGCGCCAGCGCGGCAATGGTGGTAATCGACGTCAGCAGCACCGCCCGAAAGCGCCGCCGGCCTGCGTCCACCAGGGCTTCTCTCAGGGGCACGCCGTCGCGCACACGGTGGTTGATGAAGTCGATCAGCACGATCGAGTCGTTGACGACCACGCCCGTGAGAGCCACGAGTCCGAGGAGGCTGAAGAGGGTCACCTCCAAGCCCATCACCCAATGGCCCGCAATGGCACCGATGGCACCAAAGGGGATGATCGCCATGATGAGCACGGGCTGGAAGTAGGATCGGAACTTGAGCGTCAACAGGGCGAACATCACCACGAGGGCGACGGCCAGCCCCTGAATCAGGCCCCCAATCGACTCCGCGGTCTGCTCTTGCTGCCCTTCCCAACGCACGCGGATTCCCGCATATTCAGGCTTCGCCAATAGCTTGGGGAGGAAGCTCTTTTTCAGATCGGAGACAATCTCCCGGGCGTTGGCTTCGGTCTCTTCGACGTCGGCCGTGACGGTGATCGATCGGAGCTGGTCCTGCCGATTGATCACGGAGTAGCCGCGTCGCACTTCCACTTCCGCCAGCTCGGTCAAGGGACGCTCGGGGGCGGCGCTCGCGCTGAAGAGCCGGCCCGAGCCGTCCGTGTCCGGGGCGCTCCGCTGGATCTCCCGGCGGACCAGATCGAGGATTGGAGGGGCCGTGCGCACGCGAATCTCATCGAAGTCGGCCAGGCTGCATCGCTCGTCGCGGGGATAGCGGACCATGAGCTTCACTTCGTGTCGCCCCCGCTGCAATCGCATCACCTCTTCGCCGTAGTACGACGCCCGCACGGTCTCCGCCAGGTCGGCCACGGAGATTCCCATCGCCTTGGCCCGGTCCTTGACCTTGAGCTGGAACTCCCATTTTCCCGGACGGGAATCGTCGGCGATGTCGAACAGGCCGTCGTGCTTTTTCAGTTCGGCCTTGCACTCTTCGACCGCCCTTTTCAAGGTCTCCATCCGTTCGGGAGGAGCCAGGAGCTTGAACTCGATGGGGTTGCCGCCGGGGCCGGGCTGCATACCGCCGAAGGTGACACTCTCGGCTCCCGGGAACTCGCCCGCCTCACCGCGCCACTCGGAGACGATCTTCGTGCTCTTGACGCTCCGTTCCGACGCCTCGACGATCTCCACGCCGACGTCGCCCACGTGGCTGCCGGACGGGTTGATCCGCGGCCCCATTCCCTCGCTCACGCTCAAGCCGCCGACGGTTCGATGAATGATCGTCACCAACGGCTTGCCCGGCTCGGAGAGCTTCGCGTCGACTCGCTTGATGGCCTCTTCGAGTCGCTTGGTCGCCTCGTCGGCGACCGAGGCCGGGGTCCCGTCCGGATAGACGATCCTCGCCTCGATGGAGTTCGAGTCGACCTTCGGGAAGAAATTGAAGGGCATCCTGCTTTGCCATCCGACGGCCAGCAGGAGAAGCGCCGCCGCCGAGGTGAGGACGATCGCCGGGTTCTTCAGCGACCAGTGGAGCGTGGGCACGTAGACCCGGCCGATGAAGGCGTCCAGCAGCCGACTGGAAAGGACATTCGACCCGGCGATCAGGTCGGCACTTCGCTTGAGCGGATAAGCCAAACTTGCCACGACGATCAATCCCGCGGGCAGTAGCGCCCCGTAGGCCAGCCACGCGACCACCGACCGCGACCACAGTTTGGCCGTCCACGGAAGCGGCTGGGGATAGACGAGGTGTCCCAGGAAGACCGCCACGGAAAAGACCAACAGGGCGAGCGTTATCGGAAGCGGTAGCTCCGACCAGAACCCGAAGACCCGAGCGACGACGCGCCGTCGGCCGCCGCCGCGCGGCTCGCCGTGCGCCAGGTGGCAGGGCAGGATGAACGTGCTCTCGACCAGGGAGAAGATCAGCATCGCGATCACCGCCAAGGGCATTACGGCGATGAATTTGCCCATCACGCCGGGCATGAACAAAAGCGGCGCGAAGGCGACGATCGTGGTCGTCACGGACGCCACGACCGAGGGCAACACCTCGTAGGCGCCGTCGACCGCGGCCTCCATGAGGCTTTTGCCCCTCTCGCGGTGTGCAAAGATGTTTTCCCCGATCACGATGGCGTCGTCAACCAGAATACCCAGGGCCATGAGGAAGGCGAACATGGAGAGCATGTTCAAGGTCTGGCCGCCCCAGGACAGCAGCCAGCAAGCCCCCAGCATCGATACTGGGATTCCCATCGCCACCCAGAAAGCGACTCGCAACTCCAGGAACACGGCCAGCACGAGTAGGACGAGGATCAGACCCTGGAGGCCGTTCTCGGCCAGCAGGTTGAGACGATCTTCGACCGGCACCGACATGTCGGCCCAGGTTCTCAGCTCGTATCCTTTCGGCAGCGGGTAGCCGCCGGGCTCTTGGGTGGACTCGACGAACCGCTTGACTTCGTCGGCAATCGCCAGGAGGTCTTCCCCCGCCGTCTTGTCGATCGAGATCACCAGTCCCGGCCTGCCGTTGACGCGGCTGATGGACGTGGTGTCGACGAACTCGTCGCGGACGGTGCCCAAGTCGCCGACCGTAAGCACGAGGCCGTCGGGTCGGGTGACGAGCGGGATCTTGGCGATCTCGCGGCCGACCGTCTGCTTGTTCTTGCCTCGCAACAGGACTTCCTGGGAATCGGTCTTCATCGTGCCGCCGGGAAGCTCAATGTTCTGGCGGCGGACGATCCGGGCCACGTCCTGTAGCGTCAGCCCGTACTTGCGCAAGGTTGACTCGGAGATCTCGACGTCGATCTGGTAGTCTCTCCCCCCGATGATGTTCGCCTGAGAAACGCTGGACAGATGCAAGAGCTCGTCGCGGACCTTCTCGGTCACCTCGCGCAGCTCGACTTCCGCGTCGGGGTCGTCGGGCTCCGGGCCGATCACGCCCACGCGGATGGCAGCCCGACGAAGCGTGATCTGCTGAACGATCGGGTCCTCGGCCAATTCGGGAAAACTGGGGATCCGGTCCACTTCGGAACGAACCTCACCCAGAACCTTCTGCACGTCCGGCACGTCGGCCTCGAGCTCCAGCACGACCAGCCCGGAGCCTTCCCGGGCGATCGAAAACTGCTTCTTGATCCCGTCGATCGACCGCACCGCCTCTTCGATCTTCTGGCAGATGCCCTCTTCCACTTCTTCCGGGCTTGCGCCGGGATAGGGCACGCTGGCGATGATGATCTCCAGGTCGAACTCGGGGAACACCTCGCGGTGCATCATGATCAGGCCGACGGCCCCGACGACCATGATGCTCACCATGAGGGTGTTCATCGCCGGCGTGTTTCGGATTGCCCAGCGCAGCACGGACTTCATCGGACTGCTTGCTCCCGCACCACCATGCCCTCTTCCGCGCCCGACAGGGGCGTGACCACGACCCGGTCACCCGGCGCCAGCTCCCCCGCCAGCACAATCGCCGCCTCGTCGGCCACCCCAACCACACGGACGTCGAGCATCGCCAACTGCGTTTGCCCCTCGGCACCGCGGACGATCCAGACACGTCTCCCCGGTCGCACCGCCTTCTCGGGAATCCGCACCATTCGGGCCTGCGGCTCCGCGTGGATCTTGACGGTAACGAACATCCCCCGCACCAGGGCCGGGGGCCCGGTCAAACCGCCTTGCCCGCCGTCGGCTCCCACCACGCAGACCTCCCGCGGCGCCTCGACCACCACCCGGCAGGGGACCGTACGGGTCGTCTCATCCAGCCCGACCCCCTCATACCGCGATAACCGGCCGTCCCACAGGTAATCCCGTTGGGCGAGACGGTACACCACCTGCACCGGCGCCTCGGGAATCTGATACTCGATCCGGGGCTTGTCCGCGCCCGTGCCTCCGGGCCCAAGACCGGTTTGGTTCCAAAGCCAGTACAGTTCGTCCACCCGGAGACTGCACTTCACCTCCACCTTCGACGTGTCCTCGATTCTCACGAGCGTCGTCCCCCGGCGCACGAAATCACCCTGCTCCACCGCGTCGTTGACGACGACGCCGTCAATGGGCGACGTGATTTCCGTCCGCTCCAGGTCGAGCCGGGCCTGCTCCAGTTGGCTGCGGAGCGTCTGGAGCGTGTTCTCCGCCATGATCACGCTCAGCTCGCCCTGCTCGATCTCCGCGTCGGAAACCACCCGGCGTCCGCCGACGAGCCCCTCCAGCCGCGCATACTCCTTCTTCCGAAGCTCCAGCTCCCGCTCGGCCAAGCCGATCAGCGATCTCGGGCTCGCCTCGCCGTCACCCGATCGGTCCACGGTGTCGCCGGGGGAGTCGAATCCCTCCACCAAGCGGCGGATTTCCAGCTCGTGGTCCCGCGGGTCGATCTTCAGCAGCAGGGCGTCCTTCTCCACGTACTTGCCCGCACGGCAGACCTCGTTCTTGTAGTCGACCCTCCCGTCCACCTCAGCCGATAGCTCGATCTCGCGATACGGGACGACGACCCCGTCGACCTCGATCTCCAGGCCCCGATCGTGCGCTTCGGCGGCCACGGTCTCCACAAGCGGCGGCTTGTCTTCCTTCACCACGTGAGCCGTCGCGTCCTTCTGAAAATAGAAGAGCGCGAACCCTGCCGCGCCCCCGCCAAGAATCAGAAGCGGCAGCATGATTCGGACGAGATCTCGAGCAAGCGTCGAGGCCGTCAGTCTTCGTTCTGTCATCACGTCATCTCGCTCAGGCATCGCCTCAACTCTCTACGTTTCCCCTTTGATCGGCCGCGATCGCGTGGCCCTCCGAGACGCCCGGCGAAATGCCGCTCGATCCCGCCCCCGACGCGCCCGGGCCGGCAAGCGGCGGCCCCAGCCCCAGCGCAGCCAGGCTCACCTGCGAAATGTGCTCGGCCAGTTGCTCTATCCCATAGTACGCCCGCAGCTCCTCTTCGCCCACGATGCAAGGCAGGATGTTCCGGCTGGTTCGATAGTAGACACACTGCCCGATGATGCTCAGACCGATCTGGTTCCGCTTGTGGTCGGGCGTCTCGGCGGGCAGGACCTCGTCCAGGATTCTTTGCAGGTGTCCGAAGCCGACCCGAAAATGCTCACGCACCAACTCGCGAAACGCTGCGGTCGGATTCAAGATCTCCCGCAGGAAAAGGCGTTCCTGCCAGGGACTCTCCCGCACGCTCAACAGATGCACCAGCAGCGTGTGAATGAAATCCCGAAGCTTCTGCTCCGGCGGCGTCCCCTCGGGCCAGTCGAAGCCCGCTTGGTGGCCGGTCTTGCCCGGGTGGGCATGCCGTAACGCTTGGCGGTAGAGCTCCTCCTTGCCCCCGAAATAGTAGTTCACCGCGGCCAGATTCACCCCCGCCGCGTGGCAGATCTCCCGAACCGTTACCCCCTCGAACCCCTTCTCGGCGAAGATCGGGCCCGCTGCCTCAAGGATTCGGGTGCGTGGGTCGTTGGTTGCCATCGATCCAAACCTTTCTGGTAAGGGCGTGACTGAACATTCGTTTCAAACAATCATATCAAACATGCGTTTGAGGTCAATCAAAAACCTCGGAAATCGGGCGGATCTCGGTCTGCAAACAACGCATGGAACTCCTTGCACCAAGCCGGTTCACGGACTCGCCTGGAGAGCTTAGCCGCACCGTTGACTTCGCACCGTCGACCCACTAGAACCGGGGCGTGGCCCGGATCGTGCCGGTGTGTCGATGAACCGTCGTCGCACCGGAGGTTGCTTCTGCTTGAACCCGCTTTGGAGGACGTCCCATGCAGCCATCTGCTTCCCGCCGACAGTTCCTCAAGACCGCGTCGGCCGGCGCGGCCGCCTTGAGCATGACCGCCGCCAGCTACGCCCGAGTGGCCGGGGCCAACGACCGCCTCTCGATCGGCGTCATCGGCTGCGGCCGGCGCGGACGCGGGGCCCACATGCCCGGCGTCCACAACCATACCGAGGCGATGAACGTCGAGATCACCGCCCTGGCCGATCCCTGGAAGCCGAGCCGCGACGCCGCGGCCGCCCTGGTCGAGAAGTGGTACGGGCGACCTGCCCGCCAGTTCGTCTCCTACCGCGATATCCTGGCCCTCGACGACGTCGACGCCGTGATGATCGCCTCCTGCGACCACCAGCACACCACCCACCTCGAAGCGACCGCCAAGGCCGGCAAGCACGTCTACTGCGAGAAGCCCCTGGCCATGGACCTCGACAAGCTCAAGCAGGCCTGCGACGCCGTCAAGACCTCGGGCGTCGTCTGCCAGATCGGCACCCAGGTCCGCAGCTACCCGACCAGCACCGCCTGCCGCGAGCTCTACCAGAAGGGCGTCTTGGGCAAGCTCTCGCGGATCGAGCAGTGCCGCAACAGCAGCCGCCCCTACTGGTACTCACGGCTCGCCGATGCCAGCGAGAAGGAGGTCGACTGGAAGGAGTTCCTCATGGATCGGCCCATGCGCCCGTTCCGCGCCGACCACTTCACCGGCTGGTACGGCGTGCGCGACTTCTCCGACGGCCCCATCCCCGGGCTGGCCAGCCACTTCATCGACCTGATCCACTACATCACCGGCGCAAAATTCCCCCACAGCGTCGTCGCCCAGGCGGGCATCTTCACCTGGAAAGACGAGCACGAGTTCTCCTGCCCCGATCAGGTCGAGGCCACGTGGATCTATCCCGAAGGGTTCATGGTCAACTACACGACCAACTTCGGCAACTCCAACGGCAACCGGATCCACTTTTACGGCCGGCACGGCACGCTTGACATGACCCCGTGGAGCGCGCCCAAAATCTCCGGCGCCGGCGCGGTCGAGAAAGGCGAGCTCGGGGCCGAGCAGCCCGTCGAGCCGATCGACACGCCCGACCACTTCCTCGACTGGCTCCAGTGCATCCGCACCGGCGGCACGTGCCGCGCCTCGATCGACGCCGGCTACCAGCACGCCGTCGCCGTCATCATGGCCGTCCACGCCGCCGACACGGGCCGCCGCCAGGTCTACGACCCCGAGAAGCGCGAGATCCGCGAGGGGTAGCCTCGCCGTTTTCCTCACAGATCGCCCTCAACGGTCGGGCCCCGCCCGGCGGGGTGTGGTGTCCTTTTGCGAAGCCACTCCCCACAAGTCGGGCGCCCGCCCCGGCCCATCCCACGCCCAACCCCCGCCCGCGCCCCGACCAGCCGAGAAAAACTGGAAGCACCCCGGGCCGACCAAAAACCGCCTTGCGGCTCGGCGCTAACCTGGTATGCTCGACCGTGTTAGGCAGAAAACCGCACGCCCAAAAGGCCCCACAACGACCCCTCCAAGCGTCCAACAAGGCCGCCCATGAAAGGCCCTAAGTCCATGCCTCAACACGCCTTCCGTCAAGAACATTTGTTGGACGGTTTTTCTTGGGTCGTCCGAGATTTCCAAGTGCGTTCATACCCCGGACTTGCGCGAGCGACCTCGTCCAAAAAGGACGTTTTCCCCAGTACATGGCGTGCGCGCACGTGGCCTATGACCCTGTAGCACGTACCA
>CAZDHR010000132.1:0-15697 GCA_964505295.1 uncultured Planctomycetaceae bacterium | reverse complement strand
AGGAGTCCGCTGTGGCAAAACAGATGGTCTTTGAGGAGGAAGCGCGGCAGCCATTGGCCGCCGGCGTAACCAAGATGGCCCGGGCCGTGCGAAGCACACTCGGACCCCGCGGCCGCAACGCCGTGCTGGATAGGGGCTGGGGCGCTCCCAAGGTGACCAAGGACGGCGTGACGGTCGCCGAAAACATCGACCTGGACGACCCGAACGAGAACGTGGCCGCTCAACTGCTGAAGGAGGCGGCGAGCAAGACCAACGATGCCGCCGGCGACGGCACCACCACCGCCACGGTCCTGGCCGAGGGAATCTACAAGGGCGGCCTCAAGATGGTGGCTGCCGGGGCGGACCCCATGTCGCTGGCTCGTGGTATCCAGAAGGCCGCGGAAGCCGTCGTCGCCGAAGTCCGGAAGATGGCCCGCAAGGTCGACGACAAAAGTAAGAAGGAAATCGCTCAAATCGCCACGATCGCCGGCAACAACGACGCGTCGATCGGGGCCGTGTTGGCCGACGCCTTCGTCAAGGTCGGCAAGGACGGCGTGATCACCGTCGAAGAGGGCAAACAGGCCGAAACCACCGTCGAAGTGGTCGAAGGGATGCAATTCGACCGCGGGTTTCTTTCCCCCCATTTCGTCACCGATCCGGAAAACCAGACTTGCGAGCTGGAGGACTGCGTGGTCCTGATCCACGAGGAGAAGATCTCCAACGCCAAGCACCTGGTGCCCCTGCTCGAAGCGGTCAGCAAGGCGAACAGGCCGCTTTTGGTCATCGCGGAAGACATCGAGGGCGAAGCGCTGGCCACGTTGGTCGTCAACAAGATGCGGGGTATCTTGAGCGCGTGTGCGGTCAAGGCTCCCGGCTATGGCGACCGCCGCAAAGCGATGCTCGGCGACATCGCCACCTTGACGGGCGGCGAGGCCATCTTCAAGGACCTGGGCGTGGACATCGAGTCGGTCAAACTCTCCGACTTGGGAACGGCCAAGAAGGTGGTGATCGATGCCGACAACACGACGATCGTCGGTGGAGGCGGCAACAAATCGGCCATCGAGGGACGCGTCGAGCAGATCCGCCGGGAAATCGAGACGACCACCAGCGACTACGACCGCGAGAAACTCCAGGAACGGCTGGCCAAGCTGGCCGGCGGCGTCGCCCAGATCAACTGCGGGGCGGCCACCGAAACGGAGATGAAGGAGCGAAAAGCGCTTCTGGAGGATGCTCGGGCGGCAACCCAAGCGGCCTTGGAGGAAGGAGTGGTCCCGGGCGGCGGCGTGGCGCTGCTTCGTTGCGCGAAAGCCATCGGGAAGCTCGATCTCTGCGGCGACGAGGCCTTGGGCGCCAAAGTGGTCGAGGAAGTGCTCGACGCCCCCCTGCGATTCATCGCTCAGAATGCCGGCCAGGACGGGGCCGTCGTGGTCAGCCGCGTCCGCCGGATGAAGGCCAAGAGCGAGGGCTACGACGCGGAAAAGAACGCCTATTGCGATCTGTTGGAGGCCGGGGTCATCGATCCGGCCAAGGTCGTGCGGGTCGCGCTGGAGAACGCTGCCAGCGTGGCGGCCCTTCTGTTGACCACCTCGTGCCTCGTGACCGAGATTCCCAAGGAAGAGCCGGAACCGCCGGCCGGTCCCGAGGGCATGGGCGGAGGCATGGGAGGTATGGGAGGCATGGGGGGCATGGGAGGCATGGATGGGTTCTAGACACCCGAGCGAGAACCCGTGCCGCATCGATTGCGGCTGGCAACCAGGCACTAAATCATCAAACCCAACGGTCGATTCAGCAAATCACCACACTGTAGAAGGAACCAGACCATGAAGAAGGATATCAATCTGCGGCCCTTGGACGATCGGGTTGTGGTCGAGCCCGTCGAGGCAGAAGAAATGACCGCCGGCGGCATCGTGTTGCCCGACACGGCCAAGGAGAAGCCTCAACGCGGGACGGTGCTTGCCATCGGGCCCGGCAAGCTGCTGGACAGCGGCGAGCGGGGCGACTTGTCCGTCGCCGTCGGGGACGAAGTCATTTACGGAAAGTACTCCGGCAGTGACATCGAAATCGACGGCCGGGAAGTGAAAATCCTCCGCGAAAGCGACGTTCTGGCCAAGGTAGTCAAGTAGCACGAAACCATCCCCCTTCCGGTATGGAACCATCAGCAATGAGGAATCGCCATCGTGGCTAAGCAATTACTGTTCGAAGATCGCGCCCGAAGGAGAATGCTCCAGGGCGTCGAGAAACTGGCCGATGCGGTTGCGGTGACCTTGGGTCCCACGGGACGGAACGTCATCTTGGACAAGTCGTACGGCGGCCCGACCGTGACCAAGGACGGCGTCACCGTGAGCAAGGAGATCGAGCTGGAAGACCGCTTCGAGAACATGGGCGCAAAGTTGGTCAACGAGGTGGCTTCGAAGACCTCCGACGTCGCTGGCGACGGGACGACCACGGCGACCATCCTCGCCCGGGCCGTCTACCGCGAGGGCTTGCGAAACATCGCCGCCGGCAGCAACCCGGCCGCGATTCGCCGCGGCATCGAAAAGGCGGTCGACGCGGCGATCGATCACCTCTTCTCCATGGCCAAGAGGGTCACCAAGAAGGAGGAAATCGCCAACGTGGGCGCGATCAGCGCCAATAACGACCAAGTGATTGGCGATCTGTTGGCCGAAGCGATGGAGAAGGTGGGCAACGACGGCGTCATTACCGTGGAAGAGGGAAAGACCGCCGAAACGACCTACGAAGTGGTCGAGGGCATGCAGTTCGACAAGGGTTTCCTCTCCCCTTACTTCATCAACCGCCTCGAGTTCATGGACTGCATGCTCGAGGACGCTTTCATCCTCATCCACGAGAAGAAAATCAGCAACCTGCGTGACCTGATCCCGATTCTGGAGAAGGTCAGCCAAGCGCGCAAGCCCCTGCTGATCATCGCCGAGGACGTGGACGGCGAGGCGCTGACGACCTTGGTGGTCAACAAGCTTCGCGGCGTGCTGAACGTCTGCGCGGTCAAGGCCCCGGGCTTCGGCGATCGTCGCAAGGCCATGCTGGGCGACATCGCCATCCTCACCGCCGGCACGATGATCAGCGAGGATCTGGGCTTGAAGCTGGAGAACCTCACCGTCGAGCACCTCGGCCGTGCCACGCAGATCACCGTGGACAAGGACTCCACCACGATCGTGGAGGGGGCCGGCAGCCCGGACGATATCAAGGGCCGCATCGACCAGCTCCGTGGCCAGATCGAGACGACCGACAGCGACTACGATCGCGAGAAGTACCAGGAGCGCCTGGCCAAGCTGAGCGGCGGCGTGGCCGTCGTGTCGGTCGGCGCCAGCACCGAAGCGGAGATGAAGCAGAAGAAGGCTCGCGTCGAGGACGCCCTGCACGCCACCCGGGCGGCGGCCGAGGAAGGCATCCTCCCAGGCGGGGGCGTGGCGCTGTTGCGATGCGAGCAGGTGATGGACAAGGCCCGATCCGCCGCCCGAGGCGACGAGAAGATCGGCGTCGACATCGTCCGTCGCTGTTTGTCGAAGCCGCTGGAGCAGATCGCCGAGAATTGCGGTCTGGACGGGCCCGTGGTCGCCGAGGAGGTTCGGCAGAAGCCGACCAACACCGGTTTCGATGCCAACTCCGGCAAGTACGGCGACATGTTCAAGGCGGGAGTCATCGATCCGTTGAAGGTCGTCCGAACCGCCCTGGAAAACGCTGCCAGTATCGCCGGCTTGATGCTGACCACCGAGACGATGGTCACGGACCTCGAGAAAGAAGACAAGGACAAGCAGCAGATCGAGGGAAGCGTCCGGTAAGACCACCTGGCGCGAGAATGGCGAAACGCCGTTATTGGGCCATCCCTCCGTGGGGTGGCCCGTTTTCGGTAATGCGTACCGCCTCGGCCCGGCAGTCAGTGGCGCATCCGCAAGCGGAGTAACGGGGTACAATTGGATACTCTGGTGAACGCGTCTCCAATCTGACCATGGCGACAATGGCGGCGAAGCGCGACTACTACGAGATCCTCGGTGTCGGTCGATCAGCCTCCGACGACGAGATCGCCGATGCCTATCGGAAGCTTGCCCTCAGGTACCATCCCGACCGCAACCCGGGCGACGAAGACGCGGTCGACAAGTTCAAGGAGGCCGCTGAGGCGTTCGAGGTCCTCAGCAACCCGGACAAGCGCGCCCGGTACGATCGCTACGGTCACGCGGGCTTGGAAGGCCCCGGCGGGGGCGGGGCACCCCATTTCCGCGATATCGGCGACATCTTCGAGGCCTTTGGCGACATCTTCGGGGGCGGCCTGTTCGGCGATTTTTTCGGTAGCGCCGGCCGGGGACATCGCCGCGTGCACCGCGGAGCCGACATCCGATGCCAGATCGTGCTCGACCTGGCGGAGGCCGCTCGGGGAGTGAGCAAGACCGTCCGGTTCAACCGTCACGAAGTCTGCGCCAACTGCGGCGGTTCTGGGGCGAAGCCGGGGACCCACCCGGAGCCGTGCCAGTACTGCGGAGGTCGGGGGCGGGTGATCCAGTCGACCGGGCTCTTCTCCCTTCAGAGGACGTGCCCGTCCTGCGGCGGGCAGGGGGTGGTGATCCGCCACCCGTGCGCTCAGTGCGGCGGCGCGGGATACGTGCCCGGAGAGGTGACGCGGGACGTGAAAGTCCCCGCCGGTGTGGACAACGACACGCAGCTGCGTCTTCAGGGCGAAGGGGAGCCCAGCCCGGACGGCGGTCCGCCCGGCGATTGCTATTGCTTCGTCCGTGTCCGAGAGCACCCGTTGTTCCAGCGAGAAGGGCCTCACCTGATCTGCCGGGTTCCGATCGGCTACGCCCAGGCGGCGCTGGGGGCCAAGATCGATGTGCCCACGTTGGACGGACGCCAGGAACTCGAAATCCCCCGCGGAGCGCAGAACGGCGACCTCTTTAAGCTGGCCGGCCACGGGATGCCGGTTCCCAGGCAGCACCGGCGCGGCGACCTGGTGGTTCAGGTGTTCATCGAGGTGCCGAAGAAACTGACCGTCGAGCATGAACGAATCCTCCGCCAACTGGCCGAGGTGGAAAACGCAAACGTTTCCCCGGAGCGCAGGAGCTTCTTCAAGAAACTCAAGGAGTACTTCCAGTCGGGATGACCGACCGGAACGGATGGAGGATAGAGTGTGTCGAAGAAAGACGTAGGCCGCACCGATCCAGCCGGCCAGCTCCAGCCGGAGCCGGTGGAGCCGCAAGACCGGACTGCCGCTGACCCTGCCGTCGAAGCGGTTGAGGGCGGCGGCGAAGCCGCCGGCACCCGCGAGGACTCGGGCGTTGGGCAAGCCGATCTCGGCCCGAGCGAGATCGAGCGGCTCCGCGAGGAGTTGGCGCAGGCGCAGGATCGCGCTTTGCGCACTCAGGCCGAGTTGGAGAACTATCGCAAACGCGTCGCCCGCCAGATGGAGGAGGAACGCCGCTACGCCAACATCCCGCTGATCCGCGACCTCTTGCCGGTTTGGGACAGCGTGGGTCGGGCGATCGAGGCGGCGGAGAACGCCCCCGAGACGGCCAGCCTGCTGGAAGGGTTCAAGATGGTCGCTGGACAACTGGAGAGCGTGCTCCAGCAGCATCACTGCCAGAAGATCGACGCCCTGGGCGAGCCCTTCGACCCAAATCTCCACGAAGCCATTTTCCAGCAACCGTCCCGCGAGCATCCGGTCAACACGGTCCTGGAGGTGACCCAAATCGGCTTCCGCCTCCACGATCGCGTGGTCCGGCCCAGCCAGGTCATCGTCTCGGCCGCCATGCCGCCACAAGAGAAGCCGTCAGAGGCAGACGAGCGCTCGCCGGAGCGGTAGAAAACAAACAAGGGTAACAACGCCATCACCAAGCGACGAAACGACGGAGGGATGGACATCGATGCCAACTTACGAGTACGAGTGCAACTCCTGCGAGCACCACTTCGAGCTGTTCCAGTCCATTAAGGCCGGCCACAAGCGCAAATGCCCCAAGTGCGGCCGCCTCACGCTTCGACGGCTGATCGGCCCCGGGGCCGCCATCGTCTTCAAAGGCTCCGGCTTCTATCAGACGGACTACCGCAGCGAGTCCTACAAGAAAGGAGCCAGCGCGGAGAAGAAGTCCGGATCGAACGGGCAAGCCGACGGCAAGGCTTCCAAGAGCGAGGGTTCCGGCAAGTCGAAGGCCAAGGCGGGCGCCGGCGAGTCGTAAGGATCGGCCGCGCGTCCTCGGCCCGGGCGACGCCGCCTCGATCGGCCCGTCGGTTCTGCGCTCAGAGGGCGCTGCGTCTGTTTGGGTTCCCGCATCATGTCCGTGGTCCGCTGTCCCGTTTGCGGCAGACGATTCGAGCCGAACGAGCGCTCGCCGATGCCCTTCTGTAGCCGGCGCTGCCGGACCATGGACCTCGGGCGGTGGCTCGACGAGAAGTACGGGCTTCCCGTCGAGCCGGAAGAGGAGCCGGAACAGGACCCGGAAGAGCCCGACCCAGGGGACGCCGACCCGTGACGTCCGGCCCCGCACGCACGACACCCGCCCCGCCCCCCCAGCTTTTGCGTCTCTCCTCACTCATCCCGGGTCCCCCCACGCCCTGGTGGCCCTTGCTTGCAAGAGGACTCCCGCTTCGTATAATCCGGAAGTCCAAGGGGCTTGGGCGGAACCGTTGGCGAGGGCTGGCGTCTGGCCCGGGGGCTTTTCGCTTCCGGCCGGCCGGCCTCGTGGGAAACATCCGCTTATCTTAGCGGCGGCAAGCGAGCACAGGAGTCCTCCCATGTGCGACGACAACGGCGGCGGCACGCTCCGAGCGGTAGCGTGGTCTGATATCTGCCCTTGGCTAAGGCTCTTTCGCTGCTTCCGGCTGGCGATCGGGTTCGGCTTCCCGCTTTTCCTCTCCGCGGTGGCGATCCTGCTGACCGTCAGCGGCTGGGCGTTTTTCGGGCTCCTGTTTTCCGGCGATCCGGAAATCGCCGAGCAGTTGGGGCCCCACAAGGGCTGCCCTTGGATGGCGCTGATCGACCTGGTCCCGGATAAACCGGGACTGCCGAGCCTGGACCTGATCTTGGGCGGGGACGAGCCGACACCGTACGCGGACGTGGGTGCCCCTGAGTCGATCTTCCGGCGATCGCCGGAGCCGTTCTGGGGGTCGTTCGCGCAACTGAGCCGGCCGCTATGGCAGATCTTCTCCTCCGACGTCACCGTGACCAAGCTGGCGTACCTCGCGATCTGCGGCCTCTGGAGTTTGGCGATCTGGGCGTTCTTTGGCGGGGCCATCACGCGGCGCGCGGCGGTCGAGCTGGCCTGCGAGGAGCACGTGAGCTCGGGCGCCATGCTCCGCTACGCGTGCAAGCGGTGGGGAACGTATTTTTCCGCCCCGCTGCTTCTGCTCGTGGGAATTGCGGCGTTTTCCGTCGGGATCGGTCTGGCGGGCATTCTGTTGCACTGGGACCTGACCGCCGCGCTGGGCGGGCTGTTTCTCTGGCCCCTAATGCTGGTGGGTGGACTGGTGATAACCTACCTGCTCGTGTGGCTGGCTTTTGGATGGCCGCTGATGTGGGGGGCAACCAGCGCCGAAGGCCAGGACAGCTTCGACGCCCTGTCGCGGTCCAACCAGTACCTCTTCCAACGACCGTTGCACTACCTGTTCTACGTCGTGGTCGCCGTCCTGATCGGCTGGCTCGGCTGGCTGGTGGTGTCCAACTTCGCGGCCGCGGTCATCGTCTTGACCAACTGGGCTGCCGACTGGGGCGCCGATTCGTCCCGCTGGCTCGCCCAAGGGACCGGGCAACGCCAGGTCGGAGAACTGCTTTCCGACGGTGCGCAGATCGGCGTCGTCGGCGCGTTTGGGGCCAAACTGATCCTCTTCTGGTGCGGCTGCGTCAAGATGCTGGCCGTCGGCTTCCTCTACAGCTACTTCTGGACCGCGTCGACCTGCATCTACTTGTTGCTCCGCTACGACGCCGAGGCCACGGAGCTGGACACGGTCTTCCTGGAAGAGGAGGAAGACGAGGCGACCTACGGCCTGCCGCCGCTCGGAACCGATGAAGCCGGCGCCCCGGTCGTGGCCGACGACACCGTGCCGCCGGAGGAGGGCGCCGAGCCGTCCGGGGAAGGGGAACCGCCGAGCGAACCCCAGGAGGGTGAGCCCCCGACCGAATCGGACGAAAACGAGCCGCCTGGGGAAGCCGACGAGCGGTCCAACGAACCTTGACCAGATCGCTTCCACCGGATCGTTGCCGGCTCTCTCAACGCCGGGGTCCCCCCGCTCAAACGGCCCCCGGGCCGCGCGAGCCGTCGCTGATCTGGATGGCCTCGTCGGCCGGCAGCACGAAGATCTTGCCGTCGCCGATGGTTCCCTCGGGCCCGGTCCTCGCCGCGTTGGAAACGGTCTCGATCGTCCGCTCCAAAAAGTCGTCGTTCACGACGATTTCCACGGCGACCTTTCGCAACAGCACGGTCTGGTACTCGCGGCCGCGGTACATCTCGCTCTGCCCTCGCTGTTGCCCATAGCCCTGGGCGTCCGAGATCGTCATTCGCATCACTTCGATCTTCCCCAGGGCCTCCCGCACCGCGTCGAGCTTGGTCGGCCGAATGATGGCGAGGACGACTTTCATGCTCCGCTCTCCCCAAGATGGGCTGACGCGCCCGATCGGTCAGCTTGTTCCTGCCCAGGGACCAAGATACCGGCGACGGGCCAGGGCGCAAAGACATGCTCCGGCAGGCTGCCCGCTCACACGCAACGGGATGGGCCGGCGATTGTCTCGATGGACGCCCATCACCCGGGGCGGTGCGTGCTTCGACGCACTGACGCCGCCCGGGACCCCGCTTGCGGCGGGCAAATGACGCGATCCAGAAAGGGAGACGCAACCCGCCATCCCCGCAGGAGACGGGCGGACCACCCCCCGTGTCACGGACCTGCAAGCTCCAGCCGGGCGTCGAGCACCTTGCGGATCCTCGCCGCGCTCTCCTCGAGGTGGGCCCGGGTGTAGGTGTCGAGCTGGGCCTTGCGAGCGAGCACCTCCTTGATCCGGGCTTCCAGCGACTCGAGTTCGACGTACGCCACGGTCTGGCAGTCCTCCGGCGCCGCCACGCTGCCCATGGCCAACCGCGCCAGCCATTCCAGATAGCGCCGCTGGAGATTGCGGCGCAGGCTGCTGATGGCCGGCTTGCGGTTGGTGTATTTGGCGTCGCGGACCTTCTCCGTCTCGGCGAAGATCGCGGCGGTGAGCCCTTCGATCAGCTCCGCGGCCGTGAACGCGTCCTTCTCGGCCGGCACTTTCAACTCCGAGTCGCGGAGCCGGGAAAGCGTCGTGGACGACAGCAGTTGGCCGAGCACGCGGTCCTGCCAGGCGAGGACCACCTCGTGCACCGGGTAGTCGCAACGGTCCTGCGGCTCGATGCCCCAGTGCGACCACTTCGACGCGGCCAGGTGGTTGTACAACGCCGGCGGGAACTCGTACGACTTCGGCCCGAAGGTCTGCTCCCTAAGAAGCCCTAGCGCCTCACGCTGCCGCTTCGCCTCGACGACGACAAACGGCGGCCGGGCATTCGGATCGCCCCGGTGGTCGCGGTGGACGTAGATCCCGCCAATGAATCCGGCCGCGAAGGCCATCGCGTCGCCGTGGTAGTTCAGCAACACGTTGAACGCCCGACGCACCCGCTCGTATCCTTCCCCCTCCTCGGCCATCCGTTCCACCAGGTCGGGCCACAACTGGTCGATCAGCTTCACCTGGCGTCGGGCGTACTGGAGCGGGTCCTTGCCCAGATCGAACCGGCTGCTGAGCGGATCGGGGTCGAAGCCGCGGGTGTCCCCGTCGGTGGCGTAGTCCAGGCCCGGCTCCGCACATCGCGAGGCGATCTTCTTCAGTTCCGGTATTTCGCCGGCCGTGTCGCCGCTAAGCGGCTTGTAGCCGTACTCGATGGCCCAGTAGTCGTACGGGCCGAGGGTCGCGCTGAAGTATTCACCCTGCTTCTCGTCCTTGGGGACGAAGTTGGCCGGCAGGTAGTCCATGACCGATCCGGCCATGCCGGTGTCCTTCGTCTTCTCCGGGTTGCTGATCTCTTCGAGCGTGAGCCACGTGCTCCCCTTGAAGTTGTGCCGCAGGCCGAGCGTGTGGCCCACTTCGTGCATCGCCGTCTGCCTGATCCCCTGCATGATGAAGTCCTGAACCGCCGCTTTCGACGGGACCTCGTCGGCACGAGCCAAGACCAACGCGCCGAACGCCATCTGGCGGGCCATCCCTTGGCTGTACTTGCCGTCGTGCAAGTGGCGGTACCGGAACCAGGAGTGCAGCCCTTCGGGTTGCGCCGGGCCGCCGTTCGGGCTCTCGAGCGAGGCGGTCGCGGCGGCCTCCCTTGCGGGCGTCATCACGTCGTACTGCAACTTCCAGGCTTCGAGGAAGTCGGCGTCGAAGATGATGTCGGCGTCGAGGATCTCGCCGGTCGTCGGATTCACCCGGCTGGGCCCCATGGCGAAGCCTGCGCAAGAGGTAATCCACCGGAACGTGTTGTAGTTGATGTCCTCCGGGTCCCAGTCGGCATCGTCGGGCTGCTGGCGCACCTCGATGGCGTTGGCAAAGCCGACCTTCTCGAACGCCTTGTTCCACTCGAGGATTCCCTCCCGAATCGGCTTGCGATATTCGAACGGGATCGTCTTTTCGAGCCAGAAGATGATTGGCTTCTTGGGCGGCGACAACTCGGCCGACGCGTCGGCCTTGCGGAGGTCCCAGCGGTTGACGTATCGGACGAACCGGTCCTCGCGCGACTTTTTGGAGAAATCCTTCAGCACGGTGAGGAAATATCCCACGCGGTCGTCCGCCTGCCGCGGTTGGTAGCCGGTCTGCGGCAGGCGGCTGATCGAGTAATGGACGTTGATCGTCACGCCGCGGCTGTCGGCCACGGTGTCGAACTCGACCGAGCCGCTCGAGGCGTAGGTGGCCGCCACCTGGATCTCCACGTTGTCCTTGAATCCCTTGACCGAGGCCCAGCTCGACTTGTCCTTCGAGAACGTGAAGCCCCTCAACACGCTCGATATTCGCGGCAGGTCGCTCATCAACACCGACGAGAGGTCGACCACGAAACCTCCCGACGGGCTGAGCGTGGCGATCGGCAGACTGAACAGGACGCTGTCGGTGTAGGCCAGTCGCACCGCCTTCGCCTCGGGGCTCCCCTCGTTCGCCGTGAAGCGGACGTTCCGCCGAACGACCTGGATCCGGTCGCCGTCTTTGCGGAACTGCCAGATCCAGTCGTCCCCGAATCCCCAGGTCATACCCCCTAGGATAGGGGGCTCGCCGATGCCTCGTGCGATGGAAATCAGGACGATGAGGTCTTTGTCGAGGGTCTCGCTGGTAATCTCGCCGTACAGCTTGTCGTCCTTGCGATAGAGCTTGATCAGGCCCTCGATGGCGGTGGCGTCTTTGAGCACTTCCGAGAAAGCCGGATACTTCAGTTTCGATCCGCTCGTGGACGTGCTCTTGCCCGACGAGGAAGAGCCGCCCTCCGCGCTCCCATTTGCCTTGATTTCGTCCGCGTCCTGCGTGGCCGCCGGCTTCCGATCATCTTTGGTTCGCTCGGAATCGGCCCACAAAAACGACGTCAGGGATAGCGAAAATGCGAGACTCAGGGATAATGGGATGAATTTCGGGGATTTCGGCATTGTCGGTTCTTTTAGTGGCTGGAGCTTTTGGGCTGGGAGCAGTGGCGGGGTAAGCTGGGGCGGGATGGAGAGCTGGAATGCCTCGTCAAATATACCCCACTTTCCCAACCCAACCGCGGGAATAGGCAGACGGCTCCTTCCTCGGAGAGCAAACCGGGCGGGGTGGCCACCTGGCCGTGGGGTAGCCAGCCTCCTGTAGATACTATCTTGCCCCCCGGTAGGACGGTTATGGAATTCGGCCCGTTTGTGCTATTCTCGCACTGACGGGCCCCCACGTTGGGACGATTCGCGGTTTTCGAGGACTCGTCGACCCACCGGGTGACCTGATGGCAACCGAATGGGACATCGTCAGCGTGCTCTCGGCCTATCCTGACGACTTTCGCTCGGCGGAGATCGAGTCGCTGGGTGCCGCGGGTGGCTTCAGCGGGGCGCGGTTCTGGCGCGTGATAGGCGAAGCCGGGCCGTTTTGCCTGCGACGATGGCCCAGAGCCAATCCCTCGGCCGAGCGACTGGAGTTCATTCAGGCGGTGCTGTGGCACGTGGACCGAGGGGGGTTCACGTTGTCGCCGCTTCCCCTCTCGACACGGTCTCGCAAGGGTTACGTACGGCGCATGGGCTACTTCTGGGAGCTGGCGCCCTGGATGCCCGGCGAAGCCGACTTCTGGGACGACCCCACGGACGAGAAGCTCACCGCGGCCATGATCGCCTTGGCCGAGTTTCACCTGGCGGCGGCCACGTTCCCGTTGCCCGACCCGCCCGTGGGCTTCTCACGCGGAATCCGCGATCGGCGACGGCAGCTTCGAGAATGGATGTCGGGCGATCTGGAGCGGCTTCGTGCCGCGGTCGAGCGCGGGCGTTGCCCCGATCTGGAGCGTCGCGCTGAGACGGTGTTCCGCCTAATCCCCCGCGGTGCTGACCCCGTGCTCGTGCTGCTCGACGCGGCGGTCCAATCCAAGGTCCCGCTTCAGCCGTGCATTCGCGACGTATGGCACAATCACGTGCTCTTCGAGGGGAGCCGGGTGAGCGGTCTGATCGACTTCGGGTCGATGGCGGCCGACAACGTGGCGGCCGACGTCGCCCGGCTGCTGGGGAGCATGGCTCGCGACGACGACCATCTATGGCAGGTGGGGCTCGACGCGTACGGCTCGGTCCGCCAGCTTTCCGACGCGGAGGTCTCGCTGGTTCACGCGTTTGATCGCAGCACGGTCCTCATGGCCGGGCTGACTTGGATCGACTGGATCTACCGCCAGCGGAGGGTATTCGAGAACCGGGAGGTGATCCCCCATCGTCTCGACGAGATCATCCGACGTTTGCGGCATCTGGTCGGCCCGTAGCGTGCGAAGTGCAGCGCGACGGCGCGGGCCCTTTCGACGCGCCTGTCCCGAGTTGGGACGCGCCGCGTGCGTCGTCCCGCGGGCTCTCGGGACGCCGTGCCGGCGCAAGTGTCCATTTCCGGCAAAGTCTTTGAGGGCAAGGATTTCGGCGCGTTTGGACGAGCCCGGCTTCTCCCCGGGGCGTCGATCGAAATAATGACAGTGCCCCTGCCGAAGGAGCCGGTCAGGCCTTTCATGAAACGGAAGTCATCCTGCCGCGAACTGCCATTGCTCGCCCAAGGCGCGGGGCTTAGAGTACGACGAGCTTGTGGCATCAAGACGCCGCCGGGGACGTTCCACTGCCACGACAGAATGAGGGAGCCATGCGTCGAGCTGTTGTCCGCTTCGTAGGGGCCGCCGCGGTCATCGCGGGATTGCTGATCTCTACCACCTTTGGGCAGACACAACCGGGTGGGGGACAACCCCGTGGCTCGTTGGGCGGTTTCGCGAGCGGGTTCGGGGCGGGGCGCGAGGCGGTCGTCGCCGTCGAGTCGCAGTTCACCACGCCGACCGCCGACGAGCCCGCCCGGCTGTTCGTCACGGCCAAGATCAAGCCGGGCTGGCACATCTACTCGATTACGCAGGCTCCGGGCGGTCCGATCAGGACGACGATCGACCTCGTTCCGTCGGAAGCGTACCGTGTGACCGGGGATTTCCAGGCCACCACACCGCCCGAAAGGAAGATCGAGCCGGCGTTCGACGGGTTGGAGGTCGAGTCGCATCACGACGCAGTCACCTGGCACGCGCCGATTGAGCTGGCAGCGGGCGTCGACCCGGCCGCGTTGACGATCGAGGGAGCGGTGCAGGCCCAGGCGTGCGCCGACTCGTGTATTGCGCCCCGGAACTACCCCTTCACGGCTCGGCTCGGCCCGGGCATGGACGTGCCCGAGTCGCCTTGGCCGGGCAACGTCGAGCCGCCGGGGCACTCGACGCAGACACCGGCAAACCCGGCCCAGACGGGACAGCCCGTCACGCACGGCATCCCGTGGGTGCGCGTCAAGACGTTCGCGGAGGTCAACCGACTCGTGGAAGGCCGTCTCGATCTTGACGAGCTGGAAGCGAACGTGCGGGAGCTGGAAACGGGGGCTCAAGCAGGGCGCCACCGCGGGCCGATGTGGGCACTTTGGCTGATTCTGATCGGCTTCGTCGGCGGGATCGTGCTGAACGTCATGCCCTGCGTGCTGCCGGTCATTGGGCTGAAGATCCTGTCGTTCGTCAATCAGGCGGGCGAGAACCGATTTCGCGCGTTGGTGCTGAACGTGGCGTTTTCCGCCGGTCTGATCTCGGTCTTCCTGCTTCTGGCCGCCTTGGCGGCGGGGATGAACCTCCAGTGGGGCGGACAGTTCCAGTATCCGTGGTTCAACGTGACCATGGCGGTGGTGGTGTTCGCCATGGGGATCAGCTTCCTCGGGGTTTGGGAGATTCCCATCCCGGGCTTCGTGGGCTCGGGGAAGGCGACCGACATGGCTCAGCGCGAGGGCCTGGCCGGGGCGTTCTTCACCGGGATCATCACGACGATTTTGGCCACGCCGTGCACCGGCCCGGGGATGGCGTTCGCGGTGACGATGGTGATGTCGGAGCCGCCGCCCTTGATCTTCGCCGTGTTCGTGGCGGTCGGACTCGGCATGGCGAGTCCCTATCTCGTGATCGGCGTCTTTCCAAGGCTAATCGCCTTTCTGCCGAAGCCGGGCGTGTGGATGGAGTCGTTCAAGCAAGTGATGGGATTCATGCTGCTGGCGACGACCGTTTGGATCCTCAGCTTCGTCCACTGGCCGTATCTGGTGCCGACGATCGGCATGATGTTCGGCGTGTGGGGGGCCTGCTGGTGGATCCAGCGCAAGGCCGTGGCCGAGACCCAAGAAAAAGCCTGGGGCTGGATCGAGGCGATCGCCTTTGCGGGCCTGGTCTGGGTGTTCATGTTCCCGGGCCTGTATCGCTTGCCCGGTATTCACACGCTCATGAACGAGCGTTGGGAGCTTGCCACGGGAGACGCCCAGCGGGCCACGGTGGCTCCAGGCCGATACACCCTAATGATCGACTTCACGGCGGACTGGTGCCTGAACTGCAAGGTCGTGGAGGCAGGCGTGCTGGAGACCCAGGCGGTCCGCGAGCTGATCGAGCGGAACCGCGTCGTGCCTGTGCAGTTCGACATGACCGTGAGCCCCAAAGACCCGGAGGCGAAGCGGTTTGTCCAAGCCGTGCGAGTCGCCCAACCGTCGCTGGCCATCCTGCCGGCACGCGACCCGAACCGCCCGGCCACGATCCTCCGCGGCGTCTACACGCAGGGCCCCGTCCTGGAAGGCCTCGAAAAGGCCGGCCCGTCGGTCGACGTCCCGAGGCGATTCAGCGCACGCCCATTAACACCCCGCTGAAACGCGGCTATGCTTCATGCTATGCGTCCGCCCCAAATGGAGGCAAGGGTGGTTCAGGTTTCGCAGACCGCGGCGGTGCATCGTTGCGCGCCTTTGCACTCGGGGCGCTAAAGCACTTTCGGACAACCGGCCTGTGGCCGCCGTGGATTCACCCAAGCCCTGGTTACCGATTCAGGGAGAGGCTCCATGAGAATTCAGCTTGGGGATTCGATTGTGGACGACCGGGGCAGGGTCGGAATCGTCGAGCGCCGCCAGGGTGACACCCTAACCGTTCGGTTTCCCGACGAAGGGACGCGTGAGCACGTATCTGTCCATTTTGCAGGACGTGTAGACGATTGGGAAGAGAGCGAGATGGGG
>CAZDHR010000131.1:0-15807 GCA_964505295.1 uncultured Planctomycetaceae bacterium | reverse complement strand
TTTGCCTGAAAGGCCCTCGGGTGCTTCGCACAAAAGGTGCCTGTCACCTTTTTTCGCCGTGCGGACGCTGCCTTCGAGCCCGAATAAGGACCCCTGACGTCCGAGACGACCGGCTCTCACAACGGAGCTGATGACGCGACAGAAAATGTTTTCCTCTTGTAGCGGGAACCAAGATGTCCCAGTCGACTATCTTCGAGACCGAGATTCAGAACAACACCATCATCGTCGCGCCCCGCGGGGACGTCAGCACGCTGGCCGGAGAGGACGTTCACGCCGAGCTGCCCGGCTTGCTCGACCAGCTCCAACGAAGCGAGATCAAGCACGTCGTCTTCGACCTGAAGCGGGCCACCTACTTCGGATCGATCTTGCTCGGCGCGATGAGCGCCATGTGGGGCCGCATCCGCGCCCGCGGAGGAAAAATGGCCGTCTGCAACGTCTCCGACACGGGCCAGGAAATTCTGCACGTCTCGAAGTTCGACACCCTCTGGCCCATCTGCGCCTCGCGGAAAGAGGCCCTGCAAAAGGTCCTCGAGTAGCACCACCGCGACGGCTTTCCCGCGGAGGGACGTTTGGCTCGGGAGTCGCGTCGCAAGGCTTTGTCGGAAACCCCAAGTACGCGTAGGGTGCGTGAAACGCACCACCCATGATACCAGACAAGAATGGTGCGTTTCACGCACCCTACGGCTCTCGGACGCGTTCTCCGGGAGCGGCATGGCCGTCCCGTCCGGCTGCGAGGTGGTCGGCGTGAATCGGTGGGGCTCGGCGCAAGAGCACCGCGTTTCTTGACACCGGCGTAGTCGTTCACGTATCGTTCATCTCCGTGGAGTGGGCTCTGCGACGTGGTCGCGGAATCGTGAACGGTTGGGTTTTCACGCTGCTTCTGAAGCTGGTTTGCATGGTTGACGATCATCCGCTTCTGAAGTCACCGGCGCATCCTGCGGTGCACGTTGCGCAAGGCAACGGGCCGTACGCCAACACGCGGCGCGTATTGCAGCCCATCGACCTTTCGCCCGTCTGCGGGAGACGAGTGCTCTTGAAGCCGAACATGGGCCGGGTGGCCGCTGCCGGGACGGGGATCACGACGCACCCGGAGGTGATCGCGGCGGCGATCGACGCGTTCCGCGAGGCGGGGGCGGAGGTGGCCGTGGGCGAAAGCCCGATCGTGGGCGTCCGGGTTCAGGAGGCGTTTGAGGCGTCGGGCGTCGCGTCGGTCGCCGCCGAGCGTGGTTGCCCGTTGGTCGACATGGACCGGCGCCGTTTCGTCGAGGTCTCCGTGCCCGAGGGGCGTGTCCTTCATTCGCTCAAGGTGTGCGCGGAGGTGGGGGAGTTCGACTTCGTCGTCTCCCTGCCGGTGATGAAGATGCACATGCACACCGGCGTGACGCTCTCCGTGAAAAACATGAAGGGATGCCTTTGGCGGCGGAGCAAGGTGGAGCTGCACATGCTGCCGGCGATCGAAGGGAGCGACGAGAAGCCGATCGACGTGGCGATCACCGACATGTCGTCCGTGCTCCGCCCACACCTGGCCGTCATCGACGGCACCGTGGGCATGGAGGGTCTGGGGCCCAGCGCCGGCCGGGCCAAGCCGCTCGACGCCGTCGTGGCGAGCGCCGACGCCTTTGCGGCCGACGCCGTCGCGTGCCGGTTGATGGGCACGGAAGCGGAGAACGTCCCGCACCTGCGCCTGGGCGCCGATCGCGGTTACGGTGTTATCGACCTGGGCCGCATGACGGTGACGCCCGAGAGCTGGCGCGATTGGGTCTCGCCGTTCGCCCGGCCGCCCGAGAACCTGACCATCGAGTTCCCGAACGTCACGATTCTGGACAACCGTTCGTGCAGTGCGTGCCAGTCGACGCTGCTATTGTTTCTGAATCGCTACCGGGATCGCCTGTTCGACTATTTCCCGCTGGGAAGCGCCGTCACGATCGCCATCGGCCGGGGGCACACGGAGCTGCCGGAAGGGACACTGTGCATCGGCAATTGCACGTCCCAGCACCGTGGCAAAGGCATCTTCGTCCCGGGCTGCCCCCCCGTCGGCAGCCAGATCCTCACGGCCATTTCCGGCGAGCCCTCCGTCGACCGCCTGGACGGCCGGAGCCGGGAATCGGACAAGGAGGAAACGTAGTCCGCGGGAGCCGTTCCTCAATCGCAGCGAACGGCGCGTTCTGCGAAGTGACCACGCGCTTCGTTCCTCAGGGCGTTCCACCCGGTTGGCGGCCGGCTATCTCTGCGGCGGCGGGGCGGCGGGCGGAGGCGTGGAGGGGCGCCGAGCGGGGGGCGGGACGGGCTGAGGCGCGGCAGCGGTTGGCGGGGCGGGCGCAGGCCGTTTGCGGCGCTGCGCGGGGCCGAGGGCCTCGCCGTAGGAGGGCTCGGGGATCGTCTCCAGGATCTTCTCGATCACCTGATCCACGTCGACCCCTTCCGCGTCGGCGTTGAAGTTGGTGAAGATCCGGTGTCGCAGGACCGGGTAGACGATCGAGCGGACGTCCTCGGCGGTGACCGCGAACCGGCCGTGCAGGATCGCCCTGGCCTTTGCCCCGAGGACGATGTTCTGCGCCGCCCGGGGGCCCGCGCCCCAGGCCAGCCAGTTCTTGACGAACTCGGGGCTGGGCGGCTCCTTGGGACGGGTCGCCCGGGCCAGGTCCACCGCGTAGTCGACCATGTGCTGGCTGGTGGGCACCTGGCGCACGAGCTGCTGGATCCAGAGGATGTCGCGGCCCTGGAGGACCGGGTGGATCTCCTTCTTGATGTTCTGGGTGGTGGAGAGGACGATCTCGCGCTCTTCGCTCCGCGTCGGGTATCCGATGTTGATCGAGAGCATGAACCGGTCCAACTGGGCCTCGGGGAGCGGGTACGTCCCCTCCTGCTCGATCGGGTTCTGGGTGGCCATGACGAAGAACGGCAGCTCGAGCGGGTGGGTCTTGCCGGCCGAGGTGACTTCGTACTCCTGCATGGCCTGGAGCAGGGCGGCCTGGGTCTTGGGCGGGGTCCGGTTGATCTCGTCGGCCAGCACGATGTTGGAGAAGATCGGCCCTTTGACGAAGCGGAACTGCCGCTGGCCCGTCGCCCGGTCCTCGTCGATGATCTCCGTGCCGGTGATGTCGCTGGGCATCAGGTCCGGGGTAAACTGGATCCGCGAGAACTTCATGTGCAGCGCGCTGGCGAGCGTGGAGACGGTGAGCGTCTTGGCCAGCCCGGGCACGCCGATCGTCAGGCAGTGGCCGCGAGCGAAGATGCAGATGAGCATCTGCTCGATCATCTCGCTCTGCCCAATGATGACCTTGTGGACCTCGGTGAGCAGCATTTCGCGGGCCTGGGCGATGCGGCGCACGGCCTCTTCGGGGCTCATTTGGGGGGTAGCCGCCTGGGGCGGGCTCGACATGGGCGTGACTCCTTCTTCCATAAGCCTCGACCTGCATCTAAATTAGTTGACGGAGGCCCTCTTAGCAACGGGAGTGCGCGACGTCTGCCCAATTCGAGGGGTGCGAGATGGAGATGAAAAATGCTATGGCGGTGCTGGCGGCGGTTGCCTTGGCAACCGTCGGGGCATGGCCCGATCGGGTTGCCGCGCAATCATTCCGCCGGGCGGAAGTCGAGTTCAACGCGATGCGGCGGGTCAGTATCCCACGAGACGAGGGCTACGCGATCGTCGTGGTCCAGTTCTTCCACCACAACGAGATCGCGCCGGACGGGCGCAACGTGGTGGTCTCCGCCCTGAATGAGAAGCTGGTGCCCGCCCGGGTGCTCCAGCTTGGGCCCGGCGACTATTGCCGGCTGGCGTTCCAGACGGCCCGGGGGCAGAGGTCGTACGACGTCCTGTACGGCGGGGCGGCGCCCGACGCAAGCGCCGTGCCGCCTTGGACCGCCAAGGAGGGGCTGCTTCTGGAGACCCGGGAGTACCGGGAGTGCAACCTGAACAGCCTCGAGTCGGTCCGCGCGGCGTTCGAGTCGTCGAAGCGGATCGGGAGCGACTACGTGGCCAACGTGCTGCACTCGCACAATCCGTTCTCGCTGAAGCCGGGCCCGTTTCTCAGTCGCTACTCGGGATACCTTCGCATCGGCTCGGCCGGGACGTACGGGTTTCTGACGTCCAGCCAGGACTGTAGCTTCCTCGTCATCGACGACAAGCTGGTGGTCGAGGCCCCGGGGCGACACCGGCCCGAGCGCCGCGCCAAGACGGGTAGCCGCAAGGACCTGCGGCTGACGGCCGGCGCTCACAAGTTCGAGTACTACCATGCGGCCACCGGGCCCGAGACCCGGATGGTCGCTGCGTGGGAGGTCTCGCCGGCCGCGGCCAAGCCCAAGCCGACGGCGATCCCGACCGAGGCATTTGGGACCGCCGCGGTGGGCTGGCTGCGAACCGGGCCGGTCTCGACTCGCGACTTGAAGCTCGCGCCCGACTTCCTGCTCAGCCTCGAAGGCGACGTGCCGCTTCCGGACAACGACCTGGCCCTGATCGGCGTCCGATTCGTCGACGCCTCGTCCCCCGCGTTGACCTCGAAGGCCAAGCTTACCTGGGATTTCGGCGATGGGCAGACCGGCGAGGGGGCGAGTCCCACGCACGTGTACCTCCGGCCGGGTCTGTACCCGGTGAAGCTCTCGGTCACGCGCGCGACGCGCACCGTGGAAATGGTCAATCGCGTGTACATCGACCGGCCGAAGATCCTCAAGGCCGAGCAGTTCCACAAGCTGGACGACTACCTGCCCATCCTCCAGACCTACGACCCCAAGAAGCTCGACGCGGTCGCCCTCCGCCAATTGGTGCTGGCCTACCAGTTCAAGATCGACGGTATCTTGGCCCCGCCGGAGCCCGAGGAAGGCGAAGAAGCCCCGGGCGACGAGCAGCCGGAGGAAGATCCCGAAGCCAAGCCGGACGCGGCGAAGTTGAAGCGGGAGGCGGAAAAGGCCAAGGAGGAAGAGGAGGCCAAGCGAGCCGAAGCGCTCGGGTACGTCGCGGCGGCGGTCGCGGCGGGCAAGCTGCCCTTTCTCGGCGATCCGTCGGCCGCGCAGGGGGACGAGGACCTGATCAAGCTCGCTCGCCTGGTGGGCCCCATGGCTCGCGACGAGCTGGGCGACTCCCGCCTGGCCGCGAGGATCTGGCACGGCGCCTCGCGCAAGATCGCCGACAACCGGTTGAAGGGCGAGTGCGAGATCCAGGCGGCCGACATCGCCATCAGCGACCTGCTCCAGTACGACGTGGCCAAGTCGCTCTTGGAAGCGGCCACCGCCCATTTGCAGGGAACCGCCACCGGGCCCGTGGCCAGCCGGCTGAAACGCGTCTGGGGCGACTACTACGCGGCCAGCGGCGACGGCGAGAACGCCCGAAAGTCGTACACCGAGGCCGAAGCGGTCCTCGCCGGTACGCGCACGCACATCGAACGGACCGCCTGGCAGGGCGCCCACAGCCGCTCGACCGAGCAGTTCCTCAAGAGCGGCGAGCTGGATCGGGCCGCCAAGCAGCTCCGGGCGTGGCAAGACGAGTTCCCGGCCGACAAGATCGACGGCTACCTGAACCTGATGCTTGCTCGATTTTGGGCCGGCCGCGGAGAGCACGCCCAGGCCGTCGCGCTGGCCGAAGCGCTGCTTGCCGTCAATCCCGAGTCGCCTCACGTCGACCAGTTGCTGGTCGTGGCGGCCGATTGCGAAGTCAAGCGAGGGCAGGTCGATCGGGCGCTGGCCTTTTTGAACCAACTGTTGAAAGACTATCCCGGCAGCCCGTTGGTCCCCGCCGTCCGCGAGAAGGTCGCCAAGCTGGAAGCGGGGAAGGCGAAAGTTCCGAAGACGCCGGCTCCGAAAGCAGTCCCTTCGAGGAGCGAGTGAATGCGGGGCGTACGGACCCAACGCGCCGCTCGTTCCCAGGTTCCGCCTGGGAATGCACGAACGCGAGGCTCTGCCTCGCCCGGGAGAGCGCCTCGGAGGCGCCCTTGCGCGAAGCATGTGCCTGCTACTCCGCCAACGTGCGTCCACCACGTCCATCCACCGCGTCCAATCTACGGAGGTATCGACCCATGCCGTGGAATCGTGCGAGCACCGCCGCCTGGCTCATTCTGTGCGTGCCGTGGTTCGTCCAACCTTCGGCCGAGGCGGCCAAGGTGACGGTCGAGCTGAAGGGCACGGAGGGCGTCACCTTCGTGGGCGCTTTCCAACGTTGGGACATGGACGGCAATCGCCGCAAGCCGGTCAACCCCAAGGCCAAGATCGACGCCCCGGAAATCGACGCCGTCGCCACCAAAGCGCGCGCGGGCAAGTGGGTCTTCGAGGACATCAAGCCGGGCGAGTACGACCTGGTGATCATGGGGCCCGGCAAGGTGCGGATCGAAGGCTGGACGTACGCGCCGGTGCTCGAGTTCGATCCGTTCTTCCCGCCCGATGCCACGATCGACGACGAGGCCCGCGAGTGGATCGACAAGGACGTGCGCAACTCGCGGCACTACGAGAACAAGGTGATCCCGCTCCACTTCGGCGGCGACGACAAGGTCGTCCGGCTCCTGGTGATGCTCATCCGCGACAAGCCCACCAGCTACGAGAGCCACATGCCCGGCGCGGCCACCATGCGGTTCGAAATCTGGCAGTACGCCTGGAAGTACGGCGGCTGGGTGAAGGACAAGCGGACCCGGGTGCTGCACCGGGTGATCCTGCCCCGCGGCGAGCTGCGTCAGTGGACCTGGGTCTGGGACCCGCAGCTCGGCGGGATCAAGGTCGAGCGCGCTCCGATCACGATCACCTACGACGCCGGCCCGCTGCGAGACCGGAAGCTCAAGGGGTTGTATCCGTACTGAGTACTGAGTACTGAGTACCGAGTACAGAGTACTGAAGACGGCAGGGAGCCACGGGCATTTTGCTCGTGCTTTGGCTAAACGCCAGCGGCAGCGAACCGCCCGTGGCAGCGAGCCGCGAAACCGTCTCTGTACCCCGCTCAGTTGCCTTCCGCCTCGGCTGTCGCCTCTTCTTCCCCCTCGCGAAGCACGTCGGCCGGCTGCCGGAACCAACCCACCAGGGAGCGTGAAAGGAGGATGCAGGCGAAGAAGCCCGCCGTCAGCGCGAGCGCGGGGTAGAGGATCATTCCCTTGGCGACCAACGGGGGAACCACGACCAGAATGCCGATCTCGACCAGCGAGATGAACACGTAGGCCAGCCCGTAATCCTCCAGCGTCTTTGTCTTCAGTCGGGGATCGACGACACGCAGCAGCGTGATGCCAATGGCCACGACCCCCGTGTTCCACCCGAAAACGAAAATGCTCCGCTCGAACCAGAAGTCGTGATAGATCCTCCGCCCCACGAACCAGAGGATTGCGACGGAGAACGCAAGCCCGAGCAGGGACAGGATCGCGATCGGCAGGGCGAACTCGACCACCACGGCGATCTTGATCGTGGCCACGGCAAAGCCGATCAGGTAGTCCGACACCGAGGAACCGATGCGGCCCATCAGCCGCCTGTCGACGTACTGCCCCAAGCGCACGGCGTCGAGCAGCTTCTGGATGCACGCGCCGGCGAGCATGGAGAGGGCGAACAGCGGGATGCCGTAATCGCCGGGAACGAGCGTCCGGATCGCGTCCCTCGCCCAATACGCCAGGGCGAACGCCGTCAGCACCAGGGCAACGTGCCAGGTGAGCGGGTCGACGGCGATCGGGCTGACCGTCTCCCGGCCGATCGACCGCTGCTCCTCGGGAGCGAGAAAACCCTGCCTCACGCTCTTCGGGAGCTCGTGCGCCGACCGGACCATCCGGGTCCAGCCGCGCCGCGTGGCGACGTTCACCAGCAACATGCCGCCGAGGATTCCCGACAACAAGCCCACGGTGGCGAACGTGTTCGCAATGGTTAGCGCGTCTTCCCAGCCGTGCGGTCCCGAGGCGAGCACGTCGCCCACGGCGCTTGCCGTGCCGTGGCCGCCCACGAACCCGGTGGGAAGCAGCAAGGCGAATCGGTGGTCAATCTCCGGGAAGAGCCGGCCCAGCACGAGGACTCCGAACAGCAGCGCCAGGGCGAACATCCCGATATACGAGGCCAAATTGTAGAAAAACGTATCGCCCACGCTGCGGATCACCGCCCGGATCGAAGGGGCCTTCTTCCGCGCGCCGAGAAACAACGTGGCAAACAGAAGCACGACCAGAAAGGACGGGTACTGGTCCATCAGTGCCTCGCCGGAGTCTGACCGGGTGAACGGCAGCACATCGAGACACTGCGGGCCGGCCAGCAGCCCGAGAAACCCGGCAATGATCGGCGTCGGCAGGAAGACGTCTTGAAGGAGCTTGACCCGGGACCGCAGCAAGTGTGCGCCTACCAACAAGATCGACATGATCCCGAGGTCCATCAGCATCGGGGCCACTCCCGCTTGCGATCGAGCGTCTCACCGGCGGCACCACGTCGGGCCGCCTTCGCGTAGCATCTCAGGCTGAGTCTAGGCCGAGCCTGGAACATGTCAAGGCTCGCCGCTCGCGACGCAGGGGTGCTCACCCATGGCATGCGCCTCGCCTTCCGCCCTGCGTCTCGCCGCCGTGCCCGCTTGCCCAAACCCACGGACAGCGGTACACTACGCGCTATTAGCGCCAAACGGTCTTGTGCGCCGCAGCGCTCACCATGCGACGGCACGGGAGACGGTAGGCCGCAGCCGTTGTTGAGAGATCGTCCGCCCGGCAAGAGTCTTGTGGAAGAAGGGGGACTCCGAATCATGAAGAAGACCGTTCGCACGGGGATCGTCGGGTCCGGCTTTTCGGCCACCTTTCATTACGAGGCCGTCTCGAAGGTCTACGGGACGAACGTCGAGGTGATCGGCGTCCACAGCATCGACCACGAGGGGGGAAAGGCGTACGCCGAGTCGCGGGGGATTCGGTTCTTCGATCGGCTGGAGCCGCTGATCGACGAGGTCGACGTGATCCACGCCTGCGTACCGCCGGTCTCGCACGTGCCGGTTTCGATCGCGGCCTTGGAGCGCGGCAAGTTCGCCGTCTGCGAGAAGCCGCTGACCGGCTATTTCGGCGACGGCTCGCCCGACTTCCACTGGGACCGGGCCGACAAGCAGGTCGCGCTCGACTCGGCCCTGGCCAACGTCCGGCAGGTGATGGAAGCCGAGCGCGCGAGCGAGGGCCGGCTGCTCTACGCCGAGAACTGGGTCTACGCCCCGTCGATCCAGAAGGAGCGGGAAATCCTGGAGAAGACGGGCGGGCAAATCCTCTGGATCCACGGCGAGGAGGCCCATAGCGGGTCGCACTCGGTCGACTACGCCTACTCCGCCCGGTGCGGCGGAGGCGTGCTGATCGGCAAGGGCTGCCACCCGCTCTCGGCCGCGTTGTACCTGAAGCGCGTCGAGGGCCGGGTGCGCGACGGGAAGCCAATTCGCCCTAAGAGCGTCTCCGCCCGGGCGCACGCCATCACGCGGCTGCCCGGCTTCCGCGACGAGGGCCACATCCGCTGCGACTACTACGACATCGACGATTTCGCGATGATCCACGTCGAGTTCGAGGACGGCACGCTCGCCACCCTGCTCACTTCGGACGTCGTCCTGGGCGGGATCCACAACTGGCTGGAGGTCTGCGCGAACAACCATCGCACGATTTGCAACATCAATCCCAACACGGCGATGGAGACCTACAATCCCAGGGAAGAGTATTTCAAGGACGTCTACACCGTCGAGAAGATCGGCACCAAGCAGGGCTGGACCTGCACGTCGCCCGACGAAGACTGGCTCACCGGGTACCCCCAGGAGATGGAGGCGTTCTACCGTACGATCGCCTACGGAGAAGAGCCCGAGAGCGACCTCCCGTTGGCCGCCGACTCGATCTCGACGATCTACAGCGCCTATCTCTCGGCCGACCGGCAAGGGGCGGCCGTAGAAGTGCGGACGTTCTGTTGATCCCTTTACTGATAGTAGAACGGCAATGTCGTCCCAAGCCCAGGGGTTGCAACCCCTGGGCTTCGAGCGCGTTCCATGCTCAACATCGGTCTCAGTACTGGTTTGTCCACATCGACCTTGCGTCGATCGTGCGCGCCATCGCGAAAGGAAAGACCATGAGTCACCCAGTGGGGGTGCAACTACTACCCGTCATTGCTCTCATCGTCGTCACCTGGACGACCGGGGCGTCGCGCTTGGCGGCGGCCGATAGTCCCGTGGAGCAGCCTCGCCTGCGTGCCGCGGCGCTTCAGTTCGGGATCGCGCCGGAGCCAAACGCGGCGACCGCCAGCCGGACCGGCGCGCGGGCCGGGCGCGTGGTCGGCCCGTTGAAGACGACGGTCGTGCTGCTCGACGACGGCACGACGCGGCTCTGCCTGGTCACCACGCACTTCGGCGACACGACGCGCATCAACGTTTCCGACCTGTTTCGCAAAACGATTGCCCGGGACCTGCAATTGCCGGTGTCCCACGTGCTGCTTCTCACGTCGCACAATCACAGCAGCGTGACCTTCTCCAGCAACCGCGTGCCCCTCTACGAGTCGTACTCCAACGACGTTCCCGAGGCCCAATTGTTGCCCATCGGCCAGAAGTTTCTCGACGAGCTGCGAGATCACGCCAAACGCCTACCGGGGATGCTCCAGCCGGTCACGGTCTGGTGGGCCGAAGGACGGGAGGGCCGCATCACCTACAACCGCAAAGGACGCCGAGCGGACGGCACGACCTACTTCATGCGCGAGGAAGATCGCGCTGTTGTGGGAGAAGACTTCAACGGCGACGTCGACACGCAGGCCCCGGTCGTGGTGCTCAAGAACAAGTCCGGTCAGGTGGTCGTCGCGCTCGCGCAGTTCACGGGCCATCCGGTCACCAGCTACCATCCGGAAAGACCGGTGGTCTTCGGCGAATGGCCGCAAGTTGCCTGCGACCTGCTGGCCGAGCATTTCGACAAACAGGGAACCACGCCGGTTGGCTTCCTGCAAGGCTGTGCGGGTGACGTGAATTCCAAAGAGATGTTCTGTGGCGGCGTCGAACGGGCCACGGAGTTCGGCCACATGCTGGGCGCAAGCTACATCGACGCCCTGGCGAAGCTCGAACCATCCCGGCGCGACGGCCTCGACTTCGCGATGAAAACGGTCAACGTTCCCCTGGCCCCGCTCCCGGCTGCGCAAGTGCTGAAGGACGAGCTGAGGGAGATGGACGACTTCATCCGGCGGGCCAATGCGGGCGACGAGGACACGCTCTTTTGCGTCGGATTGAACTTCCCGCGAGCCCTGACGCCCACCTACCGTGCCCGGCTGGTGGAGTTGATCCGGCCGTGGAATCAGTGGGCGCTCGGACTGCACGAACAGGGCGACGCCGACTCGGTTCCCAAGCACTTGGAGATGGAGGTCGCCGTAATCCGCATCGGCGACGTCGGCATCGTCGGGATGCCCTGCGAGCCGTTTCAAGGAATCGGCCGACAGATCCGTCGCCACAGCCCTTTGCCGATCAGCATCCCGTGCGCGTACATGAATGCCTCGCACGGCTACATCACCGACGGCCCCAACACGGGCGATCGAGAGTACATGAGCGCGTTCTACCGCTACACCAAGTTCCGGCCACCGCTCGAGAAGCCCGCCGGCGACGTCATGGCCGAGCGGGCGGTCGAGGTCCTAAGTCGGTTTGCCGGGAAAAGGAGTCCCGTGGAACAACGCCGCCCTTCCGGGAAGAAGTAGTCGGAGACATCACATGCCGCCGCGCAAACGGAACGACATCGCTCGCCAGCTCACCTCGCTCGGTTTGCGCCGCGGCGATTGCGTGATGATGCACAGCTCGCTGAGCGCGCTCGGTCCGGTGGAGGGTGGGGCGGAGACGGTGGTCGACGCGATCCGCGACGCGATCGGACCCGACGGTACGCTGATCGTCCCGGCCTTTCGCGACAACGTGTGGGAAAAACCGGACGACTTCACCAACAGCGATTGTGATTGCACGAGCGCCGACGGTTTGTGCCACAGCCAACAACCGGGCTTTCAAGGCGTGATTGCCGAGACGGTTCGCCGCCGACCGGGAAGCCTGCGAAGTTGCCATCCCACGCATTCGTGGGTCGCGTTGGGGCCCGCCGCCGGAGACGTGTTGATCGGGCATCGCCATTCGCCCACTATCTGCGGGCCGGGCAATCCGTTTGAAGAGCTCGTCCGGCGCGACGGCTGCCTGTTGCTGCTCGGGGTCGGTGTGAACTCGGTCACGTTGTGGCACTACTACGAAGAGAAGCTGCGCGTGCCGTATCTGGGACACTATTGGCCGGCCGAGCGGCATCACAACCACTGCGTGCCCGGCCGACGCATCTACTACGAGTTTCCGGGGATCATGCAGGACGTCTGCCGGTCGGCGGGGGTCTTGCATACCGGCCGGGTCGGCAAGAGCACGTCCGGGCTGATGCGGGCCGTCGACTTCGATCAGTTCCTGGCGACCGTGATGGCGGACGATCCGTTTTGCCTGGTCCTGCGGCCTCCGGAGCGCGACTGCGGCGATCTGGCCGTCGACGCACTGCGAAAAGCAGCCCGGATGCTGGAAGCCTGGAACCGCGGACCGCGCCGTCCGGAGCATGCCTTGAACACGCCGCTGCGAAGGATCGACCCGCCGGCAGAAGGCGACGTGGTGCGCGAGGCTTGTCCCGCCTTCGCCGGCTACCATGACGCGCGGGGACAACGCCTACCGCTCTGCCGGGCGAACGATCGACACCCGGATTACTTCCGCCTGGGGGGCGTTTTCAACCAGTGCGGCCTGACGACCTGCACCGACTGCTCGTGGCATCAATCGTTTCCGAAAACGTAGCGGCCGTCGAAGTAGCAGCCCACACGCCGTGTGCCGTCCGCCCAGCCTGAATATGACATCCGCGAACGGCACACTGCGCGTCCCTGCTACCTTCATCGAACGCGTTGAACGGTCACTTTCATCGAAAGGACGGCAAGCATGGCATTTCCAGTGGACAGAGGATCAGGGAACGTCGCGATTAGGTCTCTCACGTGGGCGGCCCTGCTGATAGCCGCCCTCTTCGCAAACGTCGTCGTGGCCCAACAGAAGGCCACGAAACCGGCGAGAAGCGTTGAGCGCGATGGACAAGCTCTACTTCGTCACGGTGCGCGATGGTTCGCCCGATCGCTACCTTGCCGGCGGAAACCAACATCGGCACGTCCCGATTCTGACTCCGAACAATCCCTTCCCCCTACTTGCAGACGAGCCCACGGAATTCGAGCTCGTTGTGGGCGACGACCTCAGCCGGCCGCAACCGGAAGGCCGGCAAGCCAAGGTCACGTGCCACGTCCAAACCACCGGCGCCGGAGACGTCACGGCGACGCTCAACGGGAAGACGCTCGGGGATCCGACGGTCGCCGGCGACTGGCTCGACTTTCCCGTGCCGCCCCCGTGGCTGAAGCAGGGCGTCAATCGGTTCAGCTTGCTCGCACGGCCGGATCCGGCACGGACGGAAACGGAGCCCCAGTGGACCGTCGAGCACACCGGCGTCCAAATGCCCTCTCCTCCGTGGACGAAGATGGGTTTCAGCGGGAGCTGTATCGCGGAGGTTCGAGACGGCAACCTGTTCATCGCCGACCGGGGCACGGACGGCGGCAACTATGCCTTCTTCCGGTACCCGTGCTTCGTTGATCCTTCGGACGAGACGATCATCGAGGTCCGGCTGAAGGTCGTCTCCGGATGGAGCAGCGTGTTAGTGGAGAACGGCGTATCGAGCGTGGAGATCCAGTTCTACCCCGATCGGGTCGAAGCCAGGAACTGCCGGCTGTCTCACGCGATGGACACGACCGACGCGTTTCACACCTATCGGATATCGATCGAAGAGGACGACTTCAAGGTCTGCGTGGACGGCGAACCGGCGATCGACGGCGCCGGCAAGCTCACTCGCCCGGCGTACAACGGGCGGAGCGGCATCGCGTTCGGCGCGGCGAACAGCCCCAGTCTGGGCGAGGCGTATTGGGAGTCCGTAAGGATCTACAACCGAGCCCGGTCACTTAACGACCTCGTTCTCTCCATTCAGTTCAAAGGGGCTGATGAGTGAAGCCTTGGTGCCCGCGGCTTGTGCTGACCGTCACGTTCAGCGAAGTACGGCCGGTGCGCGGGCCCTCGGCGGGCTCGGGACTCACGCGTCGAATTCGACCGGGATCGTCGACCGCGGGGACCTGGAGACGCGATCGTCCTCGTTCGGCGTTTCGGCAAGACGCTCGCGGTCGATGCGCAGCGTGCTCTGGCACTTGGGGCATCGGAACGTGCCCCCGATCGCCTTCTCCTCGACCCGAAACGTCGCCCCACAATCGCAGGCGAACCGATAGAAGCGGATCGGCTGAAGGACCGCCGCGTCGATGAGCGTGCGGCGCTTACAGTTCGCACACGTGACGGATCTGCCGATCACCCTCTCGTCGACGTCGAACGCGGCACCGCACTCGCACTGGAAGCGATAAATCATGAGTCACCTCCCCGCCCGTTCGTGCACGCCCTCAGTACACTCACGCGAAGTCCGAGGAGTCGGCTGCTGACCCGCCGGCAGGAAAAGGCACCACCGGACTTGCGGCGCGAGACCAGATCGGTTCTACGAACGATTCTAGCAGATTCCGTTCGGGACCGCCAGGAATCTGTCCGGGGAAGGAAGCGGCCGGTGCGCCACCCAACTCGTGACCGAGTCCATGCGGTCGCACGCGCGAAAACCGACCCGACGAATCGGCTCCCTGCGAGCCGGGCGACACGCCTGCAATAAACGGCGGCGACGGGCGTTTAGGTCGATAGGGGCGAGATGTTCATCCACTCGCCCGGATCCCCGCGCCACCATTTCGGCCCTGCCTTCGTTGGGCGAGCGGCTCAGGTGTGCGCAAGACTCACGTGGAAAGGAGCCAAATGATGAGGGTACGTTGCCGCTTACGCCGCCGTTTCTGGCGGTGCGTCCTGCTTGCGGCGGCGCTGGGCGCGCTGGTCTTGCTGCCGGCGCTGAGTGCGTCGCTCGTGGCGGGGGAACCGAAAGACGACGGTCCTCCGGCCGTCCGACAGCCACGTCCGGACCGGGGTCCGGAGGCGAGACCGCGTCGGCCCGACGCACCACCGCGAGCCCAAGGTCGCCGGGGTGGTCCGCCGATGGGGCCGCGAGTCCAAGGTCGCCGGGGTGGTCCGCCGATGGGCCTGGAAGCTCGGAGAGGTCGAGGTGGTCCGTCCATGGGCCGCGAGGCTTGGGCACGACGACATCGTGCGGCGATGCGTCGGCAAGCCTGGGCACGCCGAGGGGGTCCGCCGATGGGGCCGCAGGCTCGGGGTCGCCGGGGTGGTCCGCCGATGGGGCCGCAAGCCCAGAGACGCCGGGGTGGTCCGCCGATGGGGCCGCCAGCCATGGGACGACGAGGTGGTCCCCCGATGGGGCCGCCAGCCATGGGACGACGAGGTGGTCCGCCGATGGGGCCGCAAGCTCGCGGGCGCCGAGGTGGTCCGCCGATGGGGCCGCGAGCCATGGGACGACGAGGTGGTCCGCCGATGGGTCCGCAAGCTCGCGGGCGCCGAGGTGGTCCGCCGATGGGGCCGCAGGCCCGGGGACACCGGGGTGGTCCGCCGCCCGCCGTGCAAACCGAGGGGCGTCGACCAAAACCACCCGCCGGACCGGGCGTGCGAGGGCAACGTCGCCCGGGACGGACCCCGGGTGCGGGACCCCGAGCGGGAAGGCAAGGCCCGCCTTCCGGCCCTCCTGCCAGGCCCCCCAGGCCCACACGACGCAAAGGCCCGCCGAAACCACCTGGCGACGGCGACGCGGAACCAGACGGCTTTTAGAACACCGGCCGGCTCGCGGAGAACGACCAACGGCAAGACACTTCGAGCCAGCGTCGGGGCTGCCGGATTCGTAACAGTTCAGCCAAATGAAGTGACTCGATGTGTAATAAGGAAAGAGGGGA
>CAZDHR010000130.1:0-15916 GCA_964505295.1 uncultured Planctomycetaceae bacterium | reverse complement strand
AGCCGGGCAGGGATAGCCCGTATCGGGGCCGGTCGGTCGAGGAGAACCTCGATCTGTTCGAGCGGATGCGGGCCGGGGAGTTTCCGAACGGCTCGCGGACCTTGCGGGCGAAGGTCGACATGGCCCACCCCAACCTGAACATGCGCGATCCGGTGATGTACCGCATCGTGCACGCCCCGCACCCGCACGTGGGCGATAAGTGGTGCATCTACCCAACCTATGACTGGGCCCACGGCCAGGAAGACTCGATCGAGCGGATCACCCATTCGATCTGCACGCTGGAGTTCGAGAACCACCGGCCCTTGTACGACTGGTTCCTCGACCAGTTGGGCATCTACCACCCGCAGCAGATCGAGTTCGCCCGGCTGAACCTCACCTACACGGTGATGAGCAAGCGGAAGCTGCTTTTGCTGGTGAAGGACGGTCACGTGCGCGGGTGGGACGATCCGCGGATGCCGACGATCTGCGGGTTTCGTCGTCGGGGGTATACGCCCGAGTCGATCCGCAGCTTCTGCGCGGAGATCGGCGTGGCCAAGTTCAACAGCACCATCGACATCGGGCTGTTGGAACACCATCTGCGGCAGGACCTGAACAAGCGGTCGCCGCGGGTGATGGCCGTGCTGCGTCCGCTTCGGGTGGTGATCGAGAATTATCCGGAAGATCAGGTCGAAGAGATGGAGGCGATCAACAACCCGGAAGACGCGGCCATGGGCACGCGCAAGGTGCCGTTTTCGCGCGTGCTCTACATCGAGCGGCAAGACTTCATGGAGGACCCGCCCCGCAAGTTCTACCGCCTGGCCCCGGGCCGCGAGGTGCGATTGCGTTATGCGTACTTCGTCACTTGCACCGACGTGGTGAAGGACGCCGACGGCCAGATCGTCGAGCTCCGCTGCGCCTACGACCCGGCCACGCGCGGCGGCGACGCGCCCGATGGGCGCAAAGTGAAGTCGACCCTGCACTGGGTCTCCGCCGCGCATGCGATTCCCGCCGAGGTCCGGCTGTACGACCACCTGTTCACCAAGGAGAACCCGGACGACGTGGCCGAGGGCGAGGACTTCACGGCAAACCTGAACCCCCATTCGCTGGAGATTCTCGGCAACTGCCAACTGGAGCCGAGCCTGGCCAGCGCCGAGCCGGGCGATCGATACCAGTTCGAGCGCCTCGGCTACTTCTGCGTCGACCCCGATTCGACTGCAGAGAAGCCCGTCTTCAACCGCACGGCCACGCTCCGCGATCCCTGGGCGAAGCTCCAGAAGGCGGGCAAGGCGAACGCGTAGCCGGAAGCGCTTTCAGCGGCGATGTTCACAACCGGTCCGACGTGCCGTCGGCTGTGGCGTGGGCCCTTGCCGTTTCTTGGGGAAAGCCGATAATTGGCGCCCGGGAGCCTTGCATTCAACCGGATGTCTCTCGCCGCATAAGGATTGCACGCCATGCCGCTTGTCGTTGTCGGAACGGTTGCGTTGGATTGTGTGGAGACGCCCGGCGAGAGGCGAGACAACCTGCTGGGGGGGTCGGCCGTCTATTTTGCGTATGCGGCCAGCTATTTCACGCCGGTGCGGCTGGTGAGCGTGGTGGGCGACGATTGGCCCGACGAGCACACGCAGTTGCTCCAGTCGCGCAACATCGACACGGCCGGCTTGGTGGTCGAGCCGGGAGCCAAGTCGTTCTACTGGCGAGGCAAGTACCACGAGGACATGAACGTCCGTGAGACGGTCGACGTGCAGCTCAACGTGTTTGGGCGGTTCGATCCGGTGCTGCCGGAGGCGTTTCGCCGCAGCCCGTTTCTGTTCCTGGCCAACGGCTCGACGAAGATCCAGCACAAGGTGCTCGACCAGTGTCCCGGGGCCACGCTGGCCGTGGCCGACACGATGGACCTCTGGATCAACACCGAGCGGGACGAGCTGTTGGAGCTGTTGCGTCGGATCGGTGGGCTGGTGCTCAACGACAGCGAGGCCATGCTGCTTTCTGGCGAGACAAACGTCGTTCGAGCCGGCCACCGCGTGCTGGAGATGGGCCCGCAGTTCGTGGTGATCAAGAAGGGCGAGCACGGGGCGATGTTCTTCAGCAAGCACGAGACGTACGTCCTGCCCGCCTACCCCACGGCGGACGTGGTCGACCCCACCGGCGCGGGCGACAGCTTTGCCGGCGGGATGATGGGCTACCTGGCCGAGCAAGGCAACTTCGAGCCCAAGACGCTCAAGGAAGCCATGGCCTACGGCATCCTGGTGGCCAGCTTCACCGTCGAGGATTTCAGCCTGGACCGGCTGCGGAAGATCGAACGGGCCGACCTGGAGGAGCGCATGGAGGAGTATCGGCGGATGCTCACGTTCTGAAAGGGGAGTCGCAGATTGAGTGACGGTTTGGGCGGATGGGATTTCCGTGTAAGAAGGGAAGAGGGGAAAGGGGGAAAAAGGGAATGAGGGATTAGGAGGGGCGTGTACCTGTGTTCGAGCTACGGTGCCCCGGGTTCTGAAGGACTGGCGGTTGTGCTCCCACAGGGTTTCATGTCCCGCGGTTGATTCGTTGGCCTTGTTCTATCTGGAGTTTTGCAAACTTGCGATTCACGCAACGTATGTACACGTCTTTTCTGGGGTATGTGCATCCATTTTTCTGGGGCGAACATTCCTAGCCGTCGTCGTTTTGCAAAACTCCACTTCTATCATAAAGTCCTTTTCCTTTTCCCCCCCTTCCCCTCTTCCCTTATTACACCCCCTCGACGTTGGGCTGCGGCTCTCCCCGCTAATCTGGGCCCTTCGGACTATGGCCGTTTTTACGTCGGGATCGATCGAATGGCACAGAAGATACGCACGTTCGTCGCCGTGGCAATCCGTTCCGACGTCCGCAGCGCCGCGGCGGATTTGATCGACGACCTCCGCGGCGCCGGCGCCAAGGTGAAGTGGGTCGACCCGCAGAATCTGCACGTAACGCTGAAGTTCCTGGGCGACGTCGATGCCGGGCAAATACATCCCGTCTGCCAAGCCGTCGAGCAGGCAGTGGCCGACGCGGCGCCGTTCGAGTTCGAGGTTCGCGGGGCCGGGGCGTTTCCCGATACGCGCCGGCCGCGGACCGTCTGGCTGGGCATCGGCCAGGGCAGCCACGAGCTCGTCGCGCTCAACGAACGGATCGAGCCGCCGCTCAAAAAGCTCGGCTTCCCTAAGGAAGCCCGGCCGTTTCAACCCCATCTGACGATCGGCCGTATCCGTCGCGGCGGTCCCGGCGTGGCCGAATTGGGCAAGCTCATCGCCGAGCGCGACGATCTGGCGATCGGCCGGACCCACGTCGGCGAGGCGATCGTCTTCTCCAGCCAACTGGGGCGTTCCGGCCCTACCTACGAAGCGTTAGGCCATGCCCCGCTGGGCGGTGCGTAGCATGCCCGAGCTAGGGGTGTTGCTACGCACTCCCCTGAGTGACGCGACGACGCCATGCTGTTAGAATTCTGCGATGCGGCAGGATGCGTTCTGCTGGCTTGGCCAAGTTGACCGATCCTGTGTCTGGCGGTGCGTTGGCCGAGTCAAATCCCTGGTCTCTGACAGGGGGCGATTCTCCCGGGAGGTCGGCCATGGAGACACTTGCGCTCGCAGGAGTCGCCCTCTTGTTGCTGGTGGCCGCGTCAGCAGAGTCTTGGGGCGCGGAGGGCCGAGACGCCGGGGGGCCTTTGTCCGTCGTGCCCGAACGACAGCGCGCTGACCAGACCGCGGATCGCCCGCGGGCGTTGCCTGCCCCGCCAGGCGAGGGTAGCGACCTTGTCCGAATCGTCACGTCTCCCCGTCAGGGCCGGCACCGACGCTTCGGACTGGATCGCGGCCCGGGCTACAAGCTCCGCATCGTCGAGCCGCCGCAGGGCGTGGACTGCAAGATCGTCTGCATCCGGCCCAACCTCAACGTCGACTACAAGATCCGCATTCTTGGCCCCGGCGGCCATGACGTCTCGGGAGCCCCGCTGACGAACCGCCGGAAGACGATCATCATCGATCCCAATCGCCGTGGACGGCGGAAGTAGTCGGGCGGCGCACACTCAGGCGTCGGTCCTTCCGTCGGGTCGACACGGGCCGTGGTGGTCGGCCGCCGGCACCTCCCGGAGCCAATATCCCTTTTGGGTAAGCTGTTCGACGCACTCTCCCCGCTGTAGAGGGGCCGCGGAAAAAGCGTCCGAAACGGCCCCCGGCCCCTCGGCAACACGGCCGGGAGCCTGGTAAGATCAAGGGTTGTCGCTCGGGCAAGGCGGCATTTCGCGAAGCGAGGCACGTTGGTGCGCGGGGGGCCGGTGTGCGGCAAGATTTCCTGGGAGTCCCGGGTGGCTGGGGTCGAGCGCAGCGAGCCCCCAGGGAAACGCACTTGGGGGCAGCCTCCGGCTGACCCCAGCCGCCCCTTGAGGTGCCAGCAAGACTTGCCAGACACGGGGGCCGGACGAGCCGACGGAAGAAAAGCGGGCGCACCGCTCTTGAAGGAGTTGGTGAACAACGGTATACTATTCATGTGTTCACCACTTCCCTTCCGCAGAGAGGACCGTGCCCATGGTGTCTCCCACCAAGACCGCGACGAGGAATCGCATGGCCAAGAAGCAACCCCAACGAGGCAAGGCGGCCGCCACCGATGCGGCCAAGCCCCAGGCAGCCAGCTCTATGCTGGAGGGCAACCCCAACCTGAAGACGACGGTTGCCCAGATCGAGAAACAATTCGGCGAGGGGGCGATTATGCCCCTTGGGTGGGACAAGACCGCCCAAATCGACGGGATTTCTACCGGGAGTCTTTCGCTTGACATCGCCTTGGGGGGCCAAGGCATCCCCAGAGGCCGCGTCGTCGAGGTATTCGGGCCCGAGTCCGGCGGCAAGACCACCCTGGCCTTGCACGTGGTGGCCAACGCCCAGAAAAACGACGGCATTGCCGCCTTCATCGACGCCGAGCATGCCCTGGACCCCACGTGGGCCAAGAAGCTGGGCGTCGAGCTGGACACGCTCCTGGTCAGCCAGCCGGGTAGCGGTGAGGAGGCGATGCACATTACCGAGATGCTCATCCGCTCCAATGCCGTCGACGTGATCGTGATCGACTCGGTCGCGGCCCTGGTCCCGCAGAAGGAGCTGGACGGCGAGATCGGCGACACGCACGTGGGCCTTCAGGCACGGCTGATGAGTCAGCCGATGCGGAAACTGACCGGCGCGATCTCCAAGAGCAAGACCTCGGTGATCTTCATCAATCAGATCCGTGAGAAGATCGGGGTGATGTTCGGCTCGCCGGAGACGACGCCCGGCGGTCGGGCCCTGAAGTTCTACAGCTCCTGTCGCATCGACATCCGGCGGATTGGGGCCATCAAGGAGGGCGACGAGGTGATCGGCCAGCGGGTCAAGGCGCGGGTGGTCAAGAACAAGGTCGCCCCGCCGTTCCGTGTCGCCGAATTCGAGATGATGCACACCGACGGGATAAGCTACGAGGGGGACATCCTGGATCTGGCCATGGCCCACAAGCTGATCACCCGAAGCGGGGCCTGGTTCCGCTACGGCGACGTTCAGCTCGGGCAGGGGCGCGAGAAAGTCCGCGAATACCTCAAAGAGAACCCCACGGTCGTCGAAGAACTGAGGCTCAAAGTGCTGGTTGCCCTCGGCCTTGCCGATGAGAAGGGTAAGTAGGCACTTGGCGGCAGGTGCGTGGGCTCGGCTTCCCCAAAACGCCGTTGCAGACAGCGCTTGATCAGCGGTGATGGGCCAGGTCTGCTTCGGTGGCCTGGCCAAGCGGGGGAGCGTATATTTCGTAGAGGCCGTTGCCGCGTCGGCCCACGGATTGTGGTCAAGTGGATTCCGCGCTGGAGCTTGGGGCCGCAGGCGGATGCGGAGTAGGAAAGCCAGATGATCAAACACGCCGGATCGTCGCCCGATCCTCCCCAGAACCAGCCCGCGATCCCTCCCCGTAAGAGGGAAATCGGGCTTTTGGGGGCGCTCCTTCTGCTGGCATTGATTCCGGGTCCGGTCCAGGGGCAGGAGCCGTCTGCCCTGAAACTGGCGGTGGCGATGGAGGAGATTTTGGCCGAGGCGATTGCCCGAGCGGAGCGGTCGGTGGTCGCGATCGCCCGGGTGGAGAAGACGCCTCCCGGCGAGACGCTCAACCTGGAGTTTCGCCCGGACCCATTCGGGGGGCGATCGATTCCTCCCTTCACGCTCCGCCCCACCGACCCCGACTTCATTCCCAACGAGTACGCGACCGGCGTGGTCGTGGATCGGCAAGGGCTCATCCTGACCGCCTACCACGTTTTGGGGGAAGACAGCGACTACTACGTCACCACGCATGACCGGAGGGTCTTTCTGGCTTCGGTCAAAGGGGCCGATCCGCGGAGCGACCTGGCCGTGCTCGCCGTCCAAGCTACGGATCTTGAGCCGATCACGCTCGGCGACGCCACGAGGCTCAAGAAAGGCCAGTTCGTCGTGGCCCTGGGCAACCCCTACGCGATCGCCCGCGACGGTCAAGCGAGCGCCAGTTGGGGGATTGTGGCGAACCTGGCCCGAAAGGCGGCTCCCCTGCCCGACGAAACCCACCCCACCGGCAAGAGCACGCTGCACCACTTCGGCACGTTGATCCAGACCGACGCCAAGCTGAACCTGGGCACCAGCGGCGGCCCGCTTTTGAACCTCAAGGGCGAGATGGTGGGGTTGACCACGTCGCTGGCCGCTACAGCCGGCTACGAGCAGTCGGCCGGGTATGCGATCCCTGTGGACGAAACGTTCCGCCGCGTCTTGAAGGCCCTGAAGCTGGGACGCGAGGTGGAGTACGGCTTCCTGGGCATCGCCCCGGTCAATCTGCGACCCGAGGTCGCGGCGAGCGGAATACGGGGGGTTCTCATCGAGCGGGTGGTGCCGGGTATGCCGGGAGAGCGATTCGGCGTGCAGCCGGGCGACGTCGTGACCGCGGTCAACGGCAAGCCGATCTTCGACGCCGACGGCTTGATGCTCGAGGTAGGCCGCTTGCCCGTCGAGTCGACCGTTCGCCTGGGAGTCATCCGCGATCAGAAGCGGCTCGAGCTCGAAGTCGGCCTGACCAAGCTCAACGTCCGCGACAAGAGGATCGTCACCGATCCGGGGCCCGCTTGGCGGGGGATGCAGGTCGACTATCCGTCGGCCGCGCTCGAACCGTTCAGTCGGGAGAGCCTCGCCGGCCTGTCGTTCGACGACGGGGTGATCGTCACCGACGTCGAGGAGGGAAGCCGGACGTGGGAGGCCGGGTTGCGTCCCGGGATGCTCGTCAGCCACGTCGGCCGGAGGGAGATCCACAAACCGCGCGAGTTCCACCAAGCCGTTTCCGGCAAGACCGGGCCGGTGCAACTGCGTCTGGCCGACCTCGATGGCCAAACGCCTCCGCAGACCGTCGTGCAGGGGTCGTAGGCCCGTTCCGGCGTCCGTGAGACAGAACGATGAATGAGACTGAACTCTTAAAGCGAATTACAGTCAACCCGCAGATCTTCGGCGGCAAGCCGATCATTCGAGGACATCGCTTGGCGGTGGAACACGTCGTCGGGATGTTGGCCGCCGGTTCCAGTGAAGAGGAAATCCTTGCCGGTTACGACTGGCTCGAGCCGGACGACATCCGAGCTTGTCTTGTGTATGCCACGCGAGCGGTCGCCCACGAGCGCGTGGAGCCGCTGATCTCCGGGACCCAGTGATGCGTCTTTGCTCGACTCATGCGTCTGGGGACCGGCTGCCGAGGAGCTTCGGGCCGCAGGACACGACGTCGAGTGCGTAGCCGCGTGGGGGCGTGATCCCGGGGATGAGGAGATCTTGCGGCGCAGCGTCGAAGAAGAACGTATCCTGGTTACGCTCGACAAGGACTTCGGCGAGCTGGTGTTCGTGCTCGGTCGGCCCCATGCGGGCATCGTGCGACTGGTGAACGTTCGGACTCGCGAGCAAGTCGGGATGATTTTGCATGCGCTGAGCAGATTCGGCCCCGAACTGGAGCGCAACGCTCTGGTTGTTGTCGAAGCCGATCGCATCCGGGTTCGGATGCCCGACGCTGACTCGGCATGACCAGCCGGCGCCTCCGATTCGCGACTTCCCCCTGGCGAGGAAACCCGATAGGATTACGGATTCGACTCAGGCAGCGTTCTCAAGCCCTGGACGGCAGATGCCATGAAAGCTGACGAACTCCGTGAGAAATATCTGGCCTTCTTCGAGACCAAAGGCTGCGTCCGGCGGCCCAGCGACGTGTTGGTCCCGCGCGGCGACCCTACCGTCCTCTTCACACCCGCCGGGATGAACCAGTTCAAGGACCATTTCCTGGGCAAGACCAAGCTGGAGTTCACCCGGGCGACGACCTGCCAGAAGTGCCTCCGCACCGGCGACATCGACAATGTGGGGCGAACCGCGTACCACCACACGTTCTTCGAGATGCTCGGCAACTTCAGCTTCGGCGACTACTTCAAACGCGAGGCGATCCTCTGGGCGTGGGAGTTCCTGACGGAGAAACAGTGGTTGGGCCTCTCGGCCGCGCAGCTCTCGGCCACGGTCTATCTCGACGACGACGAGGCGGCCCAAATCTGGATGAAGGACGTGGGGCTGCCCGCGGAGAAGGTGGGATACCTGGGCGAGGACGAGAACTTTTGGCCGGCCAACGCCCCCAGCCGGGGACCCGACGGCGTCTGCGGCCCTTGCAGCGAGATCTACTTCCACTCCGAGTTCGGTGCCGTGGAGATCTGGAACTTGGTGTTCACCCAGTTCAACCGGGTGGGCGATCCGCCGGACAACCTCCGCCCGCTGCCGAGCAAGAACATCGACACCGGCATGGGCCTGGAGCGAACCGCCGCCGTGCTCCAGGGCGTCGAGACGAACTTCCACATCGACGTCCTCCGACCGCTCGTCGAAGCGGCCGGCGACGCCTGCCGCGTGAAATATGACCCGCGACACGAAACCGGCCGCCGGTTGCGCCGGATCGCCGATCACGTGCGGGCGTGCTCGTTTGCCATCCACGAGAACGTGTATCCCGACGCGCAGAAGCAGGGCTACGTCGTGCGCAAGCTGCTCCGGCGAGCGGCCCTGGACGGGCATCAGTTGGGCGTGCGCGAGCCCTTCCTCCACCGGCTCGTGGGCACCGTGGCCGAGCTGATGCGGGTGCCGTACCCGGAGCTGGGCACGACGGTCGATCGCGTGGCACAGGGGATCAAGAACGAGGAGGAGTCGTTCTTCGCCACCATCGATCGCGGCCTGCCCCGGGCCGAGCGGATGTTCGCCCAACTGGCGTCGGGCAAGAAGAAGATCGTGCCGGGCCGCGAGGTGTTCGACCTGAAACAGACGCACGGTTTTCCGCCCGAGCTGACCGAGGCGATGGCCCTGGATCGCGGCATCGAGATCGACTGGGAAGGGTACGAGAGCGCCGTCGAGGAGCACGGCGAGAAGTCGGGCGGGGGCAAGGTCGAGCTGTTCAAGCAGGGACCGCTGGATCAACTCAAGAAGACGCTCCACGGCACCGAGTTCCTGGGCTACGCGTCGGAGGAGCTTCGCGGCGTCACGATTATCGGCATCGTCGAGGACGATCAGACCTGCTACGAGTTCGCCGACGTCGACCGCGCGGAGCCGATCGTCGTCGTGCTCGACCGGACGCCGTTCTACGGCGAGATGGGCGGACAAGTCGGCGATACCGGCGAGCTGGTCGGCGACGAGGCCCGCTTCGAGGTCGTCGACACGCAGATCGAGGACGGATTCACGCTCCACCTGGGCTATCTGCGCGAAGGCAAAATCGCCTACAAGGACAAGGTCACGGCGCGAGTCGACCGAGAGCGCCGGCAAGCGATCCGCCGTGCGCACTCCGCCACGCACCTCTTGCACTACGCGCTGCGCAAGTCCTTGGGCCAGCAGACGCAACAGAAGGGTTCCAAGGTCGAGCCCGATCTGCTCCGCTTCGACTTCAACCACGACACGGCCCTCTCGCCCGACCAAATCTACGAGATCGAGACCGAGGTGAACCTCCGCACGATGGAAGGCTCGGAGGTCCGCTGGGAGAACATGCCGAAGGAGGAGGCGCAGAAGCTCGGCGCGATCATGCTTTTCGGGGAGAAGTATCCCGATGTCGTCCGCGTGGTGTCGGTCGGCGATTTCAGCAAGGAGCTGTGCGGCGGGACCCACTTGAGCAGCACGGGGCAAATCGGGCTGGTGCGGATCGTCGGCGAAGAGAGTATCGCCAAGGGGATCCGGCGGATCACCGCGCTGACCGGGACGGCCGCCCTGGACCTCGTTCGCCGCAACGAGTCGGCGCTGGCACAGGCCGCGGCCATCCTGAGGATACCGCCGTCGGAGGTCCCTGAGCGCGTCGAGTCGCTGGTCAGCGAAGTCCGGCAGCTCAAGAAGCAGCTTGCCGCGGGGCCGAGGACCGAAGGCGTCTCGGTCGACCAGCTCCTCTCCGACGCGACCGAGGTGGCCGGCACGCGGATCGTCGTCGCCGAGGTCCCGGCGGGGACACCACCGATGATGCGAGGGCTGATCGACCAGCTCCGTCGCAAGGCCGCTCCCGTGGCGGTGATGCTGGCCGCTCGCCAAGACGAGAACAAGGTGATGCTGATCGCCGGGCTCAGCCGCGACCTGGTTGAGAAGGGAATGGATGCCGTCCAATGGGTCCGCGCCGCGGCGGCCACGGTACAAGGCGGCGGAGGCGGCCGCCCCGACATGGCCCAAGCCGGCGGCAAAGACGCCGACAAGCTGCCCGAGACCCTCGAAACCGCCCGAACAAGCATCCGGGAGATGCTGGCCGGATAGCGCTTCGACCTCTTGTTATTTGGACTGTCCGCGGAAGAGAGCGTAGGGTGCGTGAAACGCACCATCTGGTGAGTCGCGATGTTCGTACTGGGCTGATAGGCTGACGGCGCCGACCGCAGTATGTCAGCCGAAGTGGTGCGTTTCACGCACCCTACTGGGAACGAGTGGTGCTGGGAACGAGTGGTGCGTTTCACGCACCCTACTGGGAACGAGGGGGAGTGGCGACGTCGGGCGGTCGCTACTTTGCCAGCGCGTCGACCAGCGGGCGGACCGCCGTTTCGCACCAGTACCAGATCAGGGCAATCGGCACGGCCACCGTGAGGGCGGCATAGAGGGCGATGGTGACGATCTTCACGCCCCGGGAGAAGCGGCGGCTGAGCCACAGGGCGGGCAACCCGATGGGACCGGCCACGAGCAACAGCCCCACGACCAGCCAGCGGTTGTCCAAACAGGTCAACCCCACGACCGGCCCGGGCTCGGCCGGCACCGGCAGAGCGGAGTTGCCGCCGGGCTGGACGACCGCTGGCGGCTCCCGCGAATCACAAACGGGGCAGACTTCTTCGCCGTGCGGCAGCGGCTCCCCGCAGCGGCTGCAAGTCGTTGCCAGGACGACCAGTTCGTTCATCGGTGAGGCGAAGGGACGCAGAGAGAGGGAAGCTGACCTGGAGGGCACTTGGGCCCGTGGCGCGGTTGCCCACAGCAAGTCTAGCATGCGCACCCCAGACCGGGGCTGATGCTGCCGGAGCCATCGCCGCTTGCGCAAGCCCGGGGCGTCAGACCGAGGCGACCTCGAGCTCGTTGCAGATCTCGTCGACGCCGTCGATCGTGCGGACCGCCTCTTGGGCCATCTGCTTCTGGAAGTAGGTGCGGACGGTGCCTCGCAGGGTCACTCGTCCGCTCTGCGTCTCGAATCGCAGAGTGCGGGCGCTGAGGTGCGGATTCCGCTCCAACGCGGTGAGGACCCGGTCGCCGAGGGGGACGTCGATCTGAGTGGTTTCCATCGTTCCGGTGCTGCAAGTGGGGGGGAAAGACCGCGGATGCCGGAAGGAGGCCGCGCAAGAGGGACGTCGTTGAAGACGGCGTGTCGCGACCGCTAACCCACGCATCGGCAATCCGTAGCGGTGGGCCAAAGCATTCCCGCCGCGCAAGATGCGAAATCTGCACGGATCGGTCCGATTGCGCCGGTCATAGAGATCGTCGCTGCGCGCCGCGTCAGTTGACCAGGAGATGGTACACCACGGGGCTGAGGACGATCGCAACCAGCAGCACGCCGCGCCGGGCGACGCTCGCGTGCTGCCAGGTGGCCCTGCGCCGGTCGAGGACGCCTGGGGCGAGCAGCTCGACCGTGTCTTGGACGGCCAAAAGCCCCAGTACGGGCAACAGCAGCACGCCCAGGTAATGAAGCCCTCCGAGAAAAGCAGCATCTCGAAGAGGAGTACGATCGGTTCCGTCGGATCCGCAGCTACCAGCGCACCTGGCCCGAACCCCGCTATCCGGCCGAGCTAACGACTCCCAAGGCCAGACCTGAGCGATAGCATTGACAGCATGTTCGCTCCCCCTTACACTAAGCAAAGGCTTCTTCCTTAGGAGGCATTATGGCTGGTCGATTGAAATCCTCTTCAAAGAGTCGAAGCAAAACCTGGGGCTGGGCGACTATCAAGTCTTGCGGTACAGAAGTGTAGAACGCTACCTCCACCTCGTGATGATCGCTCACCTCCTGCGGACCCACCTGGGCGTCAACGAGCCCGGTACACAAGCCGACTGCAACGAAAACGATCCGCTTCGACTGCCAAGCGTGCCGCGACTCCAGCAGTTGGTGCGCAGTAAACTCTGGGACGATACCATCAACGCCATGGAGAAGGGCTCCCGAAATCGTCGGGTCGCCAAGAAACTCAAGGAGATCCTCCAGCCATGACTTTGATAGCATTTTCAGTTTGAGTAATGACATTGGTGTTGAGAATTGCCCGCTTTGCTCGATGCGATGAGCCACACCGACAGCCCTTTCTCCGTAAAAGTCACGCCCAACTGGGAGGCCTTCCTGCGTTGCCTTCGCCGCGAGGGGACGCCGCGGCGGGTGCATGTGATCGAGTTGTTGATCGACGAGGAAGTCAAGGCGGTCGTGGCCGAGCGGTTCAGCCTGGCGGGCGATCTCGACCCGGGCGATCCACTCTACGCGATGAAGCGCGAAGTCCGCGTGATGCGTTTTTTGGGCTACGATTTCGTGCGGTGCAGTGTGGACGAGGTGGGCGTGAAGATCGACCGGCTTTCGGCCGACGATACGGCCGCGTTGAGTCGCGCGGGTGGACGCGAGTTCGTCGACGAGCATCGCGGCCCGATCACCAACTGGCAGGAGTTCGAGGCCTTTCCCTGGCCCGATCCCCAGAAGCTCACCACGCGCAAGCTCGAGTGGCTCCAAGAAAACCTCCCGGACGACATGTGTGTTATCGGGAGCCGCGGGTTCGCCCATTTCGCCGAGTACCTCACCTGGCTGATGGGCTACGAAACGCTCTGCTATGCCCTGTACGACGACCGCGAGCTGGTGGCCGCCATCAGCCGGCGGCTAATCGATTTGTACAAGGTGGTGATCGCGCGGACGCTGGAGTTCGACCGGGTGAAGGTGGTCTGGGGCTCGGACGACATGGGCTTCCGCTCCGGCACGTTGATCGGCCCGGACGACCTCCGCGAGTTTGTCCTGCCCGGCCACAAGGCCATGGCCGAGGCGGCTCACGCGGCCGGATGCCCTTACCTGCTCCACTCGTGCGGCAAGCTCGACGCGATCATGGACGATCTGTTGGACGACGTCCGGATCGACGGGCTGCACTCGTTCGAGGACACGATCAAGACCGTCGACCAGACCAAGGCGAAGTACGGCGATCGGATCGCGGTCCTCGGCGGGATCGACGTCGACTTCCTCTGCCGGGCCGACGAAGCGGCCATCCGTCGGCGCACCCGGTCTACGCTTGAGCGTTGTCACCCGGGTGGTGGATATTGCCTGGGATCGGGCAACAGCGTGACCAACTACGTGCCCCTGGATCATTACCTGGCCATGCTGGACGAGGGGAGGCGCTTCGGCTAGGTCGAAAGTGGATCGCCGCCATCGAGCAGCGTGGCATGGCCCTCGGGTCCGACGCGATCTGGCTGTTCGGTGTGATGTCGCCGTTTTGCGCAGACGCCGCGACCCTGCGGATCGCGAAAGCTGCGCGTTGCTTTGGGGGCTGCGCTCTTGGGATCTTGGCCGCCGGACGTTACAGCGCCCGCCGGACCCGTCGCACCCGACGGCCGAAGACCGGCTTGCGTTGGGGCGGTGTCGTCTCCGACTCGGGCTTGGCGAAGGCGACGAAGTCGGCCATCTCGTCTCGCTTCAGGAGGCGGTTGATTCGCATTTCGATCCGCGTCAGTTCGCTGCCTTCTTCGGGCGTGACGAACGTGTAGGCGACGCCTTCGCGGCCCATCCGGCCGGTACGGCCGACGCGGTGGATGTAGTCGTCGCAGAACAAGGGGATGTCGTAGTTGATGATGTGCGAGATGCTGGTCACGTCGATCCCCCGGCCGACCACGTCGGTGGCGGCGAGGTAGCGGATCTTGCCCTCGCGGAATCGGCTCATCACGCGGTCCCGAGTTCGCTGGGGCAGATCGCCGTGGATCGAGGCCACGCGGTCGAACTTCTTGGCAAGCCGCGTGAAGACCTTTTCCGTGCCGCGTCGCGTGCGGCAGAAAATGAGCGCCTGTTGGGGATCCTCTCGACGGATAAGCCGAACCAACAGCTCGAACTTCCTGTCGGGGTCGACCGTAAAGTAAAACTGCTCGATCGTCTCGACGGAAATGTCGTCGGGCGAGAAGTCGAGCATCTGCGGATCGCGCATGTACCGTTTGGCAAGGCGCATGACCGGGGGCGGGATCGTGGCGCTGAGAAGCAGCGTTTGCCGGGCCTCGGGACACCGCCGGAGGATTCTCTCGATGTCGGGGCGGAAGCCGATGTCGAGCATCCGGTCGGCCTCGTCGAGGACCACGAACCGGAGGCCGTCCAACACCAGCGTGCGGCGGCCGATGTGATCGAGCACCCGGCCCGGCGTGCCGACTATGACGTCGGCGCCCTTGTTGAGTTGGTCGATCTGCCGGCGGATCGGGGTTCCTCCGTACAGGGCGACAATGGCGACGTTTCGTCCGGCAGCCAGCTTGATGAATTCGTCGCGGACCTGCACGGCCAGTTCACGCGTTGGGGCGAGGACCAGAGCCTGGGGACGACCCCTTCCCTCGCGGGCGTCCAGACCTTCCAGGATCGGCACGGCGAAGGCGGCCGTCTTGCCGGTCCCGGTGTGTGCCTGCCCCATGAGATCCACGCCCTCCATCGCCCGCGGGATCAGGCCGGCTTGGATCGGCGTCGGCTCGAGATATCCGGCTTCGGCCAGTGCAGCGAGCGTCCGCTGCGACAACGGGGTCCGGTCCAACTCCCAGGCTGCCAACATGTCCGCTGAGATGGGCGTCTTCTCGCCAGTGGGCGGCTTCGCCTTTCGGGCGATGGCGGTCTTCTGGGTGCGGGGGGTGTTGTGGGAAGAGGCCGTCTTGCCCGTCGCGGCCTTCTTTCGAGCGCTGACGGATTTCCCACGCCGGCGGGACGACTTCCTGCGCTTGTGGGGCGCCTTTTCGGAGGCGGCCGACGATCTTGCGTGTGGCTTGGCCGCTTCCTGGGCCTTGCCGGACATTCCTTCGAGTTTTCTCATCTTCCCTACATGGTCCAAATTCCCGGCGGCTCGATGCACAACTAGAAACGCCCGACGGGGGCTCGCCGGGCGCGTCGCCGAGAGAAGCTCTACCATCTTTACTCCATGTAAGCATACCCGACGCGGGCGACCCAGGCAACGGCACCCGCGCAGAATTGGCGGAGGCCTCGGGGAGGCAGCGAGATTGCGCTGCGTCGTGTGTTGGGCGATCAGGAGCACGCACACCCCGGAGATGGAGGTCGCACCCCCTGACAGGCTTATCTAATGGCCCCCTATCTGTATTGGTTAGTGGTCACCCCGCGGATGGTTGACAGTGGCGGAGTTCGGGGCTACCATCGACGCAGTAAGGAGTTGTGGGGCCCTGTTTTCCAGTTCTGTATCTGCTCAGCCATCTGAAGTAGATGTAAGAAGAGGGGAAATGGAAAAGAGGGAAAATGGAAAGCGAGCAATTCCAAAGCTGGAGGAGGCCAT
>CAZDHR010000129.1:0-16006 GCA_964505295.1 uncultured Planctomycetaceae bacterium | reverse complement strand
AGAATCGTCTGGCGAAACAGATGCTGCCAACCGGCCGTCAACTCCTTGTAGGCCAACGGCGACAGGATCTCCTCGAAGACGTCAAACAGCCGGTTTTGTCGCGGGTCATTCGCGTATCGCATTGCTGATCGAACTCCTTTTGTAGCAATGCGTTGAGTGTATCGACCCGGGGCGCCACGCCAACCCCCAAATTGGATAGAACTCGTTGCTGGCTCTGCACTTGCAGCCATTCAACGCGACTGCGGTCTTCTGTCGGTCGTGTCTAAGCACGGCGATCAGGGCCTTGTTGGCCTTGCCCTTCTCGGGCGCTTGGGTGACCGAGACTCGAAGCATGCCGTTTTGCTCGCCGCGGATTTCGTTGTGCCGGGCGCCGGCATGGGCCCGGACGGGAAGGACCGCGCCTTCGGGATGCGGCACTAGTGCGATCGCCATGGTCGCTCCTCGATCATCCCTCGTCCGTGGAAGTCAGCGCACGCCCTCGTACAGGGCCGAGCCGATTCGCACGATCGTGGCTCCCTCTTGGATGGCCACCTCGTAGTCGCCGCTCATGCCCATGGAAAGCTCGTCCAGCTTCACGCCATCGGGGCAGCCGGCGCGAAGCCGGTCGCGCAGGTCGCCGAGCGCGGCGAAGTCGCGCCGGGCGGCGTCCGGACCGCCCTCGAAGGCGGCCATGCACATCAGGCCGCGGACTTCGACGTGCTCGCAGGCGGCCAATTCGGCCAAGGCCGGCCCGACGGCACCGGGCTCGAAGCCGTGCTTGGCCGCCTCGCCCGAGACGTTTACTTCCAGGAGGATCGGGACCCGGCAGGAGAGCTCGGCGGCGACGCGATCGATGGCGGCGATCAATCTGGGGCTGTCGACCGACTGGATCATTTCGACGACCGGGACCGTGCGGCGGACCTTGTTTCGCTGGAGATGTCCGACCATGTGCCAGCGGATGGGCAGATCGGCACACGCCTCGGCCTTCTCCCATAACTGCTGCGGCCGGTTCTCGCCCAGCAACCGGCAGCCGGCCTCGACCAGCGCCCGGACCTCCGCCTCGCCCACGTACTTGGTGATGGCGACCAGCGTGATCTCGTCGGCGGGGCGGCCGCTGGTGGCTGCGGCGTCGGCAATCCGGGCGCGAACGTCGGCCAGGTTTCGGGCGATTCTCTGGGCAAGGTCGGCCATTCGGGTCTGCCGGGCTACGCGCTCGTGTTCTACTCGTAGCTCGTAGGGTGGGTGCTTGCACCCACGCGTCTGGCTGCACGGTGCAGTCTGATGTGCGTCCCGTTTCGTGTTTCGCGTGCGTGCAAGCACGCACCCTACGATTGGTTTTTGTCTCTGTCGGGCACAAGCGGCCCGGGGCACGTCAAGCTTCTCTCTCCAGGCTCACCATGGCGTAAGGGGCGTTGGCCAGGAGGATGCACGAGTCGTGCCGGCCGGCGAGGCGGACGAGCTCTTCGGCCTCGGCGATTGGGGCGATTTCGAGGTCCTCGACCAGCGACGGATCGAGCCGGCTGAGCAAGTAGACGGCGGTCCGATCCAGGGCCTGCGCCAACAGGGTCGCGGAGAGCGCGTCGACGGGTCGCTTCTTGCGGATCCACCGCATCGCTTCGGCGCGGAGCCGGGCGGCGGCCAGTTGCCGGACGGCCGGTCCCGGCTTGTCGGCCAGGTCGCAGCAGACGGCGATCGCGCCGCCCTCTTCGACCAAGGTGCCGGCAGCGGCCAGGGCTCGACCCACGGCGTCCCAGGTCTGCTGGGCGGCGCCCCCTTCGACGGCCGCCACGACCAGGCTCGCCCGACGCGGCACGGAATATCGCCACGCCGTCTCGTAGAGCTCGGTTGCCCGTTGGCGGACCGTTTCGGCTTGGCCGGCCAGCACGTGCAAGGCGCGATTGCCGGGGCCCGGGACCACCTGGACCGTCAAGGTGACGCCGAGAAGCCACCCGACCTGGTCGACGACCCGGCGCGGTTCCGGTTTGGGGCGACCGCGACGGTCGAGGGCCGTGGGAGAGCGGAACCGCCGGAGGGTCCGCTCGTCGGAGAACGTGGGGAAGACGGCACTGTGAACCCCGTAGCACCCGGCCGCCGAGCCACTTCGAAAGCAGCCGATCGGCAGGACCAGGTCCGCGTCGGTGATGGCCCGGTTCAATAGGATCGGCTCGCCCGCCTCGGTCGACGCCAGATAGGCCAGCTCGCCCCGTCGCGCCGGCTCGTGGGTGACGAGCGACATTTGCGCCGCCCACGGCGGAGGCAGCAACGGACGCGGGTCCCCCTCGTTGGCTTCGGCGTCCGGCCGGGTCCTCAGGACCGTGACGCCGTCGGGCTGCACGCCGGCTTCCACGAGCGATCGGACAACCGCGGCGACGATTTCGCCGGCGTGTGGGACTTCCGGCCCCAACGGCAACACCACTCGATCGGCGGGAGTGGTGCTTCGCACGAGGGGGGGGTAGTCGAGCGGCTCAGCCAGGGCCTGGGCGGTTGCGCCGGCTGGATCGTCGAGTGGGGTCCCCCGGGGCACACCACACTCGGCCAGCAAGACGCCGTCTCGAAGTTCCAGGCGGACCGACGAATCGGCCCCGTAGCGCAACTGGGCAGGCATTGGGCGAAACTGCGCAAAATGGGCAACCGGGTGAAGCCGCAGGTGTCATGATCTTCATCTTATCCGGCGACTTGGAGCACGGTCAAGAAGTCAAGCTTTACGCGGGTGGCCCGTTTGCGAATGTAAACATTCGTCCAACCCGTCAGAACGAACTCCCCTGGTTCCCAAGCTGGAGCTTGGGAACCAGGGTACGGGAACAAACGGGTTGGGCGAATGCTTACTTGCGAATAATCCCAACGTTCGGTTAGGATGCCACTTGCGTGAAGTGGAACCGCGTATCCGTTCCTCAAGCAGGGGAAGATCATTGATGAGATCGTTGGAGCGCCAAGTAGGGTCGGTGCGGCGGGTCCTGCTCGCCTGCCTCATGACCGCGTGGGTCGGCATGGGGCTGACGGGCTGGGTGGGGTGCGGGCCGTCGGACACGCCCGGGACTCCCGAGCCCCAGCTTTCCGGGGAGCCAGTGGCCGCCCCGGGCCAAGCGGCCCCGGCGGGACAGCCAACAACGCCGCCGGGAGGATCGGCCACGACGGCCGGTCCCCAGCTTTCCGCCCGCGAGATCCTCGACAAAATGGTCGCGGCCTACCAAGGCGCGTCCAGCTATGACGACAAGGGCCATCTCGGGATCCGGTATCAACTGGGTGGCCAGCCGCGAGGCGCCGACCTGAACTACGCCGTGGCCTTCGCCCGGCCCAACAAAATCCGCGTTCAAGCGTACGACGGAATGGTCGTTTCCGACGGCCAGAAAGTGTGGGGGTTGGCCAGGAGCATGCCGGGCCAGGTGCTCAGCCTGGATGCCCCGCCTGAAATCACCATCGAATCGCTCTTCCCAAGTCACATCGTGGCCGACGCGATGATCCGGGAGCCGACGCGGACCTTCTCCTGGCTGCCGGTGCAGTTGATCCTGTTATTGGCCGACGACCCGCTGAAGACGCTGCTGCACGAGTCGGCAGAGCCCGAGGTCATCGAGCCGGGGATGCTCGGCGAGCGAGCTTGTCACCGCATCCGGATCCAGCGACCGGACGGGGTGGGCGGGTTCTGGATCGACCAGGAGACCTACGTGCTTCGACGGTTCGAATTCCCGGCCGAGGTCCTGCGAACGATGGTGGCCGAGCAAGAGCGAGTGCCCCGCAACGAAATCCAGAACCTGTTGCTGATGGCCGAGATGGCCGAGGCGAAGTTCGGCGGCCAGATCGATCCGCAGGCGTTCGAGTTTCAGACACCGCCGGAGCTCAAGGTGGTGGAGGACTTCATGCCCGGCGACGTCGGCTGGCTCGGCCGGAAGGTGCCCGAGTTCTCGTTCACCGGGCTGGACGGGGAGGCGATCACGCGGGAGTCGCTTTCCGGGAAGATCGCGGTGTTTGACTTCTGGGCGACCTGGTGCCAGCCTTGCCGGATGACCCTTCCGGACCTCGAACAGGTGTACCAGCAGTACAAGGACAACGAGAAGGTGGCTTTCGTGGCCGTCAGCGTGGACAAGCCGGACGTCACCGACCAACAGCTTCGCGACCTGTTTGCCGAAATCGGCGTCCACGTCCCCATCGCCCGCTATTTGGACGAGACGGCCTTTGAAACGCTCGGCATCCAAGCCTACCCGACGCAGGTTGTTCTCGACGCCGAGGGCGTCGTCGAGCACCGCCAATCGGGCGGCGATCAGCCGGGTCTCGGCGCCCCGCGGTTGGCGGCCAGGTTGGAGAAACTGCTTGCCGGAGAAACTCTCCACGAGGAGACCGTCGGGCAGTATCAACAGGCGCGCGACGCCGGGAAGAAGCGGTTCGAGGAGCTGCTCCAGACCTCCGTCGAGAACGATCTCTACGTGCTCCCGCGACCGGGTATTCCCAAGGCGGAGATCGCCGAGCGGGCCGAGCCGAAGACGCTCAAGCTTACCCAGCTTTGGAGCTGCACCGAGCTGGCCGCGCCGGGCAACGTCTTCGTGCTCGCGCGCCCCGACGGGCCTCCCCGGATTCTGGTGCTCGATCAGGCGAGCTCGGTCGCCGAGATCGCGACGGAAGGGAACGTGGTCTCCATCAAGCCGCTGGGCGTGCCGCCCCAGGAGCCCGTGTTCTTCCTGCGGAGCGGAGTTGGGAGCGACCAACGGCGCTACTTCGTCGGCTCGTCGCTCGGCGTGCAGCAAGTTCACTTGTGGGATGAAGACTTCAAGCTCGTGAGGAGCTTCCCCGAAGACGCGACCCAGAACCCGCACGCCGGAATCGCCGACGTGCGCATCGCCGACCTCGACGGCGACGGGACGCTCGAGCTGGCCGTCAGCTACTTCGGCGTGGTCGGTGTTCAAGGCGTTTCGTTGGAGGGTGAACGTACGTGGTCTAACAAGTCGGTGATCCAGTCGATGCGCATGGTCGTCCTGGGGCCCGACGCCGAAGGGCAGCGCCAGCTACTGACGATCAACGCGGCTCGGCTCCCCCAGGGTACGCTCGTCAAGCTCGATGCCCAAGGCCAGCAGAAGGGCGATCTCAGCTTCGACAACCGCGTGATTGCCTGGCTGGGGGCGGAGGACCTCGACGGCGACGGGCAACCCGAGTTGTGCGCGTTGACCGCGATTGGGGAAGGGAAGCTGGAGGCGATCGGGTTCGATCTCGAGGGCAAGAAGCTTTGGAGCTATGCGCTGCCCCAGGGAATCCACGAGCACCAGATCGAGGCCGTGACCTCCGGGAAGCTCTTGCCCGACCAGCCCGCCCACTGGCTCCTGGCAGCCGCCGACGGCTCGATCCACGTCATCGACGCCGAGGGCAAGCCGATCGACGTGTTCGCCTACGGCAAAGCCCTGACCGGCGTGGGCGCCGCCCAGTGGGACGGCAAGCGCGTCCTCCTGGTCGCCACGCCCGAGGGCGTCGACGCCTGGCAAGTCGAGCCGGCGGAGAATCCCTAATGGCTTGTCCAAGTTGAATTGACGGGTGCCAAGTCGAGGTGGACAGACCATTAGAGCTGCTCTACCCGAACGCTCTTGGCTTGCTCTAGCACTCTCGCGGGATCAAGCCGGGAAGGCAAGAGCTGCCGGAGGTTCTCGCCCGCGGCCGCGACGCCGAGCCGGACCGCGTCGACGAGCTCGCGCCCCTCGCGCGTGGCCCAGGCGATCGCCGCAGCCATGGCGTCGCCGGAGGCGATAGGGTTGACGATCGGGTCGACCGGCGGCGGGTGCAGGCGATAGACTTCGGTCGAGGACGTGACCCAGACGGGCTCGCTCCCGTGAGTGATCACGACCCATTGAGCCCCTTGCTCGTTGATCGATCGCATGGCGGCGACCAACTCGTCGTCGCTCTCCAGCGGCCGGCCGACGGTCTTGGCCAACTCCTCCCGATTCGGCTTGACCACGTAAGGCTTCAAGTCCAAGACCGACAAGAGCCCCTCGCCGCGGAAATCGAGGATCGCCGCGCCGGGCGTCCGCTCGACCAGATCGCGATAGAAGGACGCCGGCGTGCCCACCGGCAGCGAGCCGATGATCACGGCCACGTTGGCCTTGGCGGCTTCTTCGGCGTAGACCTGGCGGAACAAGTCGAGCTCGGAGGTGCTCAGCGGACGGCCGTTCTCGACCAGCTCGGTAATCGTGCCGGTGCTGCGGTCGATCAGCGTCGTGCACACGCGGGTGGCTGCGCGCGTCATCACGAAACGGAAGGGAAGTCCCATTTCCGCAAACTCGCGGTCGATCCGCTCCAAGGGCGCCCCGCCGACCGGAGCCAGCGTGCGGCTCGGCCCGCCGAGATGATGGGCGGCGATCCCCGCATTGAACACCTTGCCCGAGGCGCACCAGTGGGCCTCTCGGGCGCGGTTCACCTCGCCGTAGCGGAACGAGTCGAACACGAGGATCTGCTGCCAGGCGGGCGTCAGTCCGGCGCAAAGGATCACAGGATCTCCTCGAGAATCTGCGTCAGCTCTTCGTCGGAAAGCTCTCGGGGATTGCCGCTCATGCTGCTGCCGCGACTGCCGGCGACGATCGCGGGGATCTTGTCGCCGGGGACTGCCAGGTCGGAAAGGCGCCGGGCAACGCCGACCGTCTCGCACAGCATCTCGACCTGGCGAACGAGCCGTTGGACGGCCACGTCGGGCTCCACGGAATCGTCTCGGCCGAACAGCACGCGGGAAAGCCGCGCCAGATCGTCTTGGCGAACGTGGGCGTTGACCCGCAGTGCGACCGGAAGCATCAGTGCGCACGCGGCCCCGTGCGGCACCCGACAGTGAACGCCCAGGGCCGGCGCCACGCCGTGGGCCATGCCCAGGCCCGAGTTGGCCAGGCTCAAGCCGGAGAGCAGGGCGGCGTGGGCCATCTTCTCCCGGGCCTGGCGCGAGGAGCCGTCGCGGACCGCTTCGGCGATCGACGGGATCGCCAGTCGCAAGCCCTGCATCGCCAGGGCCCGGGGGATCGGCTGGGCCTTGCGGGAGATGTAGCTCTCGAAGAGCTGCGTGATCGCGTCCATGCCGCTGGCGGCCGTGATCGCCGGGGGCACGCTCACGGTCAGCTCCGGGTCGACCAGGGCGATTCGCGGCATGATCCGGTTGTCGCGAAGGCTTTTTTTGAACGCCGGGGCGTACGAGGAAATCACCGCGTTCTTGGTCGCCTCGGCGCCCGTGCCCGCCGTGGTCGGCATGGCCAGGACCGGCAGCGGCTCGTTCACGATTTTCAGGCCCCGGCCCACGCCCTCGAGGTAGTCCTTGACGGTCGGGCTTTCGTCGTTGGTGGCCATGGCGGCCACGGCCTTGGCCAGGTCGATGGCCGCGCCGCCGCCGACGGCCAGGATGAAATCGCCGGGGCCGACTTGTCGTTTGCGGACCAGGGCCGCGACCCGGTCGACGTCGTCCACCTCCGGCTCGCGCGAGATCGTCTCCGTGGGGACCGTATCCACGCCTTCCGACCGGAGGGCGTTGGCTATTTCGTCCAGCGTTCCCCGGGCGGAGAGAGTCTGCGAGCCGCAGACGACAAAGGCGCGGCGTCCCAGCGTTCGCGCCAGCGCGCCCACTTCCTGGCGCCGCCCCCAGCCGAACACGATCTGGCGCGGAGCGACGAAATCGTAGCCAATCGTCGAGCCGGTGCTCATGGGAACCACCCGTTGAGAGATGGGAACCGCCCTTCGCATTAGACCCGATTGTCTCGCGTTCACAAGGGCGGGAGAAGTCGGGCCGGCTCGGGAAAGGCGTGGGCGGCACGTCAAATGCCGCGATTTTTCTTGCGCCTGCGTCGCAATCGCCCGGTTCCACGGTTTCCCAATCCGGACCGACGCCAATATAATGGGTGGCCCGACACGCGTGGCGGCTAACCGTTCACGGCGTTCGATGAAAGTAGCAGGCACACGGCGTGTGGGCTGCTACTTTGCCGGAGAATCACACGACCGGAGATCACCATCATGGGAACCTTCTCTCGCTTGTTGCCTGCCCTGTGCCTGGCGGTGACGTTCTCCCCCCACGCCTTCGCGGCGGATGTAGCAGGCACACGCCGTGTGCCGTCCGCTGGCCTGGAACCGCTCTTGAAGCAGCTCCTGGCCGTGGGGCCGAACGGGGCGGGCAATCGGGAGGCCCGGGCGGCGTGGGAGCAGGTCGCGCGAGCCGACGTCTCGCACTTGCCCACGATCCTGGCCGCCCTCGACGAAGCGGGGCCGCTCTCGGCCAACTGGGTCCGTTGCGCCGCGGACACGATCGCCGAGCGTGAGCTGCGTCGCGGAGGCAAGCTGCCACGCGAGGAGCTGGAGCAGTTCGTGCTGGATCGGCAGCACGCTCCCCGGGCCAGACGCCTGGCCTACGAGTGGCTCGTGCGCGTCGATCCGACCGCCTCCGACCGGCTGATCCCGGGGATGCTCGACGACCCGAGCGTGGAATTGCGGCGCGACGCGGTCGCCCGGCTGATCGACGAGGCGGCACAGATGGCCGAAGGCGGGGAGCCGCGCAAGGCCGTGCCGCTCTGTCGCAAGGCCCTGACCGCCGCCCGGGACCTCGACCAGATCAGGCTGTTGGCCTCCCGGCTGCGGAAGCAGGACGAGCCGGTCGATCTTGCGCGGCACTTCGGGTTCATCGTCCGCTGGAAGCTGATCGGCCCGTTCGACAACACCGGCGAGAAGGGGTACGACGTCGCCTATCCGCCCGAGCGCGAGATCGATCTTACGGCCTCCTACCCGGGCAAGCACGGGCCGGTGACGTGGATCGAGCACGAGTCCGGCCACGAATTCGGCCGGGTCGATCTGAACAAGGCGCTCGTCGAGGAGAAGGACGTGGTCGGCTACGCCACGACGGAATTCGTCTCCGACCGGGAGCGGGAGGTCGAGTTCCGCCTCGCCTCGGATAACGCCGTCAAGCTCTGGCTGGCCGGCACGTTGCTCGACGAGCACAACGTCTATCACGCGGGCTCACAGTTCGACCAGTACGCAAGCGGCGGGGTGCTTCGTCCGGGCCGAAACGTGATTCTCGTGAAGGTGTGCCAGAACGCACAGACGCAAAACTGGGCCCGGGGTTGGAGCTTTCAGCTCCGCCTCTGCGACTCGACCGGCGGGGCCGTCCTTTCCCGCGACCGCGAGTAGCGGACGTCGAGCACGGCAGCGAGCGGAGCACGACCCCCGATATCCCTTGACCATCGAGCATTCGGCATGAGACGAAAGAGCCTTCCACTGGCACTGGCATTTCTGGCGATCGCAGCGTGCTCGGGGAGCGACTGGCTGCACTTCCGCGGCACGGACAACCGGAGTGTCTCCGACGAAAGGAACCTGCCCAAGACGTTCGGCGACGAGGAAAACGTCGCCTGGAAGGTTCCGCTGCCGGGTCGGGGGCCGTCGTCGCCGATCGTGGTCGGCGGCCGGGTGGTGGTCACGTGCTCCAGCGGCCCAAGGCAAGACCGGCTGCACGTGCTCTCGCTCGACGCGGTCACGGGCGAGCTCCAGTGGGAGCGGCAACTCTGGGCTACCGGCAGCACCATCTGCCACCCGTTCGGCGCCGTGGCCGGCAACACCCCGGCCAGCGACGGGCGGTTGATCTTCGCCTTCTACTCGTCGAACGACTTGGCCTGTTTCGACCTGGAGGGGAATTTGAAGTGGCTGCGCGGGCTTGGCTACGACCACCCGACCACGCGAAACGAAGCCGGCATGGCCAGCTCGCCGCTCGTGCTCGGCGAGGTGGTGATCGTTCAATTGGAAAACCAGGGGGAATCGTTCGTGGCCGGGATCGACGTGGCCGACGGCGCGACCCGCTGGCGGCTCGAGCGCCAGCCCGACGCCGTCTGGTGCTCGCCCACCGTGCTCCGCGGAAAGGCGCCCGAGGACGACGTCGTGCTGCTCCAGACCCGAGGGCGGTTCACTGGTCACGATCCGCGGACGGGCGAAGCGCTGTGGCTTTACGAGGCCGACTGCCACACGATCGCCTCGTCGACGACTTGCGGCGATTGTGTCTACCTGCCGGGCAACGGGCTGCACGCCCTGCGATACGATCCGGCGGCCCGCAACGTCAAGCCTCTTTGGTACGAGCAGCGCCTGCGCGGCGGCAATTCGAGCCCCGTGGTGGACGACGGCCGCGTGTATCGGATCAAGTCGCCGGCGATCCTCGTCTGCGCCGATGCGGCCGACGGCGGCATCCTCTGGCAGTTGCGGCTCAAAGGGCCCATCTGGGCCACACCGGTCGTGGCCGACGGCCATCTCTACGCGGTCAACCATGACGGACTGGTCCACGTGGTCCGCTTGGGTGAAAAAGGAAAGCTGGTGGGCACCAGTCAGATCGACGCGGGTATCCTCGCCTCCCCCGTCGTGGCCGAGGGGGCGATCTTTTTCCGCAGCGACGCCCACTTATGGAAAGTCGCCTTTCCTCGGGCTCCGGAAGCCAACCCGTGACCGATGCCATTGAAATCCAACCCACCGGGCCGCTCCACGGCTCCGTCCGGCCGCCGGGCTCCAAGAGCATCACCAACCGCGCGCTCGTGTGCGCGGCGCTGGCCGACGGCGAATCGTTGCTCGTCGGCGCGTTGGACAGCGAAGACACCCGCGTGATGATCGACGCGCTGGGGCAACTCGGGCTCTCGGTCGAACATGACGCGCGCCGATCGACGATCCGGGTCGTCGGCTCCGCCGGCAGCCTGCCCGTCTCTCAGGCGGAGCTGTACGTGGCCAATAGCGGCACCACGATGCGGTTTCTCACGGCCATGGTGACTTGCGGGCATGGCACCTATCGGCTCGACGGCACGCCCCGAATGCGCGAGCGTCCCATCGAGGATCTCCTCAAAGCCCTGCGACAACTGGGGGCCGACGTGCGAAGCGAATCGGAGAACGGCTGCCCGCCGGTGATCGCTCGGGCAAGCGGGTTGCCGGGGGGCCGGGCGACCGTGGCGGGCCACATCTCCAGCCAGTTCCTCAGCGGACTGCTCATGGTGGCCCCTTCGGCTGCCGACCGGGTCCACCTGCGAGTGGCGGGCGACCTGGTTTCGGAGCCGTACGTCCGGATGACGCTGGAGGTGATGTCGGCGTTCGGCGCCCGGGTCAAGTGGGAAGACCCTCTCTCTTTGATCTTCCCCACGCTGGAGAGGCTCGCGCGATTCGTGATTCCCGGCGGCCAAACGTATCGGGCGGCCCGCTACGAGATCGAGCCCGACGCGTCGGCCGCCAGCTACTTCTTCGCCGCCGCCGCGGTGACCGGCGGGCGGGTGACCGTCGAGGGACTCACGCGCGATAGCCTCCAGGGCGACGTGGCGTTCTGCGACTGCCTCGAGCGCATGGGATGCGACGTGCGCTACGGCGCCACGGCGATCACCGTCACGGGTGGACCGCTGCGGGGCATCGATGTCGACATGAACCCGATCAGCGACACGGTGCAGACCCTGGCGGCCGTCGCCCTGTTTGCCGATGGGCCGACCACGGTCACCGGCGTGGCCCACATCCGGCACAAGGAGACCGACCGAATCCACGCCCTGGCGACCGAGCTTCGGAAGCTGGGGGCGGAAGTCGACGAGCGGCCCGACGGCCTGAAGATCGTCCCCGGCCGGCTGCGTCCCGCCGAGATCGACACCTACGACGACCACCGCATGGCGATGAGCCTCGCCGTGGTCGGGCTGATGTCGCCCGGCGTGGTGATCCGCGACCCCGGCTGCACGGCGAAGACGTACCCGGGCTACTTCGACGACCTACGAGCGCTGGGCCGGTCGAGCGATTCATCTTCGGATCGCCGATGAGAGCCCGAGGTGAGCTCGGCCTTCGATTGCCCGAGAAGCTCCAGGTACGCTGTTGCGCGCCATGCGGCGAAGAGCAGACAACAGCGGGACTGATTATCCGTGCCGTCGGCACGGCCGGCGCACGATGGAACGTCGGGGACGAATCAACGGGGATGCGGCAGGCGTGACTGCATCCTCTCCTGGGCCGAGCGCTCAAGCAGCTCTTCCGCCCGACGCATCAGTGCGGAACCACACGGGCCATAGCGGTTGCTCGCCGGATCGCAGGCAACCAGTTGCCCGCGACAGTGCTGGCACACTACCTTCTTTCCCAGGTACTCTACCCGGATCTGCAACCGCCGCCCGCATGTCGGACACTCTTGCACGAAGTACGTCGCGTTCGACATGTCGGCACCTTCTGCGACGAGAGCGGGCTTCCTACTCGCCCCATCAGCTTACGACAATTTCGCCCGCAACTCAACAACACCAGCGTGGGGGCGGGAACCCCGTCAATCGACGGGGCAAGCGCGCGTGGCGATTGGAGAAGCAGCACGGTCTGGGCAGCATACGGAAGATGACGAGGCTTGCGCGAAGTACGGAACAGGAAAAAGGTGACAGGCACCTTTTGTGCGAAGCACCCGAAGGGCCTTTCAGGCAAAAGGTGCCTGTCACCTTTTTCCGGATGCCCCAGCGGTTGGTATGTCATTTCTTGCGACTTACCTTACAGCTACGCGTCCAAGATGAGGAGTTCCGCGCCGGGCCCGTGAGAAAGGCGGCCGGGCCCGGGCGATTGTCCGAAGCCGGAAACATCGGTCGGTGTGGTAAAATGGGCGTCCGATTCTATTGTTCGGGATGTGGGCAGAAACTGAACGTCAAGGCGTTTCAGGCCGGTAGGCGAGGATTGTGCCCTTACTGCGGCGCGAGTATCGAGATCCCCACCAAGAGCACCCGGCCAGGCTCGAAGCGGCGCAAGCCCCCGGAATCGCCGCCGGGGAATAACCCGAACGGGGGAGGCGGCCTCACGCGCCAGCCACCGCCGCGAAGTCCGGCGGGCCCCCCGGCGGGCAGCCCTGCAACCGGTGGGCCCGGCCAACGCGTGTCGCCCTCCGCTGACACGCCGGGAACGGTCGCAACGCCGGCCGCGCCCGCGACGCCACAGCCAGCAGGCGCCCCGCCCGACCAAGACCCCGGGGCTTCTCCTCCAGAACCCCAGGGGGAAGCGTTGCCCAGCACACCAGCCCAGACTCCCGCGGCCCCCGTCGGCCAACCGGCCGGGACGCCGCCTCCCTCAGGTCAACCGACCTCTCCCCCCTCTCCAATCGGATCGCCGGACGCAGACGCGCCGATCCGAACCACTTCGGCCAGCCCGGCAAACCCGCCCGATGTGGCGGGAGCCCAACCCCATCCCGCTTCCGCGCCGTCGCCTTCTCCGTCTGTGCCCGAAAGCGATCCACCGGCACAGTCGTCGGATGCCGTCTGGTACGTGCGTCCGGCGAGCGGCGGACAATTCGGCCCCGCGACCGGCGATGTCATGCGGGCCTGGATCGCCGAAGGTCGTGTCGGCTCAGACTCCCTGGTCTGGCGGGAAGGTTGGCGAGACTGGCAGCAGGCCGGCGAGGTCTTTGGTCCATTGGGAACCGGGAACCCGCAACCCGGGCTCGGGGCAATGGGCACGAACGGAGGAGCTTCGACGGAGGCACCGGCGCGTGGAACCCATGGTCCGTCCCGTGCCCGCTCCGTCGCACTCAACGCCGCGATCCTTGCCGTTCTGATCTTGGCGGTGGTTGTCCTTCTGGGCGTCTTTCTCTGGGTGCTCAAACGTGGGCCCGAGCCACCCGACGAAGCCTCGAACCGCGGGCCCGCGACCGTGGCCTCGGCGGTCGACGGCCTCCCGGCCAATCGCTCTTTGCCGCCCGCACCTGGACACCCCGGCGCGTGAGCCCAACCCGCCCGAGGCTTGGCGGTGCGAGCGGGAACTCCGATAGCGGCACTCTCGCACGGCCGTGCGGGAAGGCTGGAATCCCCCCAGCGCGAGTCCTCAGTCCGGCACGCCGTTGCGAATGAGCACCCCGCGCGACGAATTCGTCCTCTCGCCCCACCCTTTCCGCCAGTCCAAGCTAGCGTTGAAAGCACGGTCCCCAAACGGAGCGAAGCCGGGAAGAACCTGGGGAAAAAAACGACGTTTTGCCCGGGTGCAGCCCTCGCGCCAAGTGCCGTTCCAGGGCGTCTCCCGGGGCTTTCCGCCTTGACTGGAAAGGTGGTTCCTGAGACACTCCCGCCTTCGCTGGTTGCCGTCGGCAACGGCAATCGGCTTCGTCGGCGACGTTCTGCCCTGACGAATGGGTTCTCTGGAGCAGGAGATCGATAGGATGCGATGCAAGCACGGGATGCTGCTGTTGGCCCTTCTGATCGTCGGACTCGTAGGCTGTCAGGGATCGACCGGCGCCGGCGAGGATCCGACAGCCGCCAACCCTCAAGGTCAAGCCGCCGCCGACCAACCGCCGACGTCGGCATCCGGCTTGTCCGACCAGACCGTTCCCAACGACACGAGTGAGCCGGCGGCCGCGGTCGCCGTGTTCCTCGACGCAGTCCGGCGTGGCGATGACGCGAGAATCATGGAGCTGTACACGGTCCGTGCGCGAGAGGAAGCGGCCCGGCTGAATGAGCATTTCGCCCCTCGGGCCAGCGATACCGCGCGGTTCCAGGTGGGGAACGTGGAATACGTGACCGACGACGGGGCACGGGTGGGTTGCGCTTGGACCGACCTGGACCAGAACGGGCAGCCGCACACGATGGAGTTCCTTTGGACACTGCGTCGGGAGCCGTCGGGTTGGCGCGTGGCGGGGATGGTGGCCACGCCATTTCCTGAGGAGAACCCCGTGTTGTTCGATTTCGAAAATCTCGACGAGACAATCCGGAAGGTAAATCTCTTGGCGGAGGAGATCGCGCGACGGGAGCAGTTAGGGACTCGAGAGGCCCTCGAGACAAAAAAATCTGAAGATCCGACGCTGCGCTAATCCACACCTTCTGGGGAGTTGTTGTGCTTTTTCCCTGGCGCCGGGGAGGGCCTTATCAGGGGTGCTGGCACGGATCTCGCGCGTGTCGCGGACGACGGGCCTGGATTGCGCAAGTCATTCTAAGCAAAGCACTTGGCATTGGTCACCCAAGGGGGGCACGGCTCCCGGGTGACCCTTCTTTTTGGGGGAACATTGAGGTCGCGGGGCGACGCGCCGCATTTTCTGCTAAAACGTCGCAAAATTCCTAAGCCCCCAATGCGACCCAATACGCATATTTTCTCGGTTTCCCCCGCTTGACATCGTCTGCATCCGTGCTAGCTTATCGTGAAAGCTGTGCATTTGTTACCACACGACCCGGATGGTAGTGCTTTAACAGGGCAGCCAATAGGTCGAAGGTCGTCGTGGAACGCAGCTCTGACTGGGCGGCTCCCTTTTGTTGGCCGTCGACGGGGGGAGAGAGAAACAGATGACGGCGCTACTGCGAATCCCTTTACGCTACGGTACCTGTTAGTTGGAGGATTCTTGTATGAATCGAATGCTCATTGTTGGCATCGCCCTGGTTGCGGTGTTGGCTGCCGCGTTGCCGGCCGATGCCGGCCTGACGTGCCGTCCGATGACGACGTGCCGTCCGGCCACCACGTGCGCGCCGGCCACGACGTGCCGTCCGATGACGACGTGCCGTCCGATGACGACGTGCCGTCCGATGACGACGTGCCGTCCGTTGACCACCTGTCGGCCGCTAACCACCTGCCGACCGGTTACGACGTGTGCGCCCGCGGCTTGCGAGCCCGCGGTTTGCGAGCCCGCGGTTTGCGAACCGGCGGCGTGCGAGCCGGCCACCACGTGCCGGCCGCGGACGACGTGCCGTCCGCTGACCACGTGTCGTCCGCTGACCACGTGCCGTCCGCTGACCACGTGCCGTCCGCTGACCACGTGCCGTCCGAGGACGTGCCAGCCGGCCACTTGCTGTGCTCCCGCTGAAGAGGGCGAAGCCCCGGCTCCCGAGGCGCCCGCCGCGCCCGAAGAGCCCGCTCCGGCTCCTCCTCCGCCCGCTAAGAAGTGAGCGAGGGAGTCTGACGAGCTTGGTCCGGATACCGGCCGTCTACCAACGGCCTGAAATGCTTCATGGGGTTGGGGCCTGCCCTGTTGGCCCGAACTCGGAAGTCCTGCAATGGGTGGCCGGGTCTCTTCGGAGATCCGGCCTTTTCTGTTCTCCGTTGATCGACGGATCAGGAAAAGGTGACAGCCACCAAATTTGGGTAATTCACGTATTCTGCCAGGCGCGAT